>DASYKC010000164.1:0-51511 GCA_035995885.1 Caldimonas sp.
CCTGCACTCGTTTCAGTCGCGAATTCCCTCGTCGCGCCCCCGTGCAGGGCGTTCCCCCGCGAGACGCCCGTTGACTTAGCTTTACGTACCGACGGTCGGACACGGTGGAGAAAATCCTGAGGTCGTTGGCCGCGTGCAACAGCCCCGGTGGTTGCGGCGTCGAAGTCCAAAAGAGTGACTCAACAGTGCCGGCGCCACAAAGAAGCGAACGACATGGGTCGCCTTTAGACAAGGCGCCAATCCTTAGGAGCACCGAAAATGCTTGCCTAGACGGCCCGCGCCGGTCCGCCCGGAACGGCGCAGCCGCTCGCCTACGTCCAGCCGACGAAGGCCTGGCGCCGATCGACGAGCAGCCTCACGCGCGCGCCGACCGGCAAGCTGACCTTGGGCACGACGTGGCCGAACGGGAGGCCGGTGAGGACGGGCGTGCGCGTCGCCGCGCGGACGCGCTCGAGCATCGACGCGAGCGAGTAGCCGCGGTCGTTGGGCGACTTGCGGTAGCCGCTCACCGCGCCGATCAGCACCGCCTTCTGCGCGTCGAGCACGCCGGCCTGGTGCAGCTGGAGCAGGTTGCGCTCGACCCGATAGGGATGCTCGTTGACGTCCTCGACGAACAGGATGCCGCCCTTGATGCGCGGCCAGTGCGGCGTCGCCAGCAGCGAATTGACGACCGTCAGGTTGCCGCCCCAGAGCGTGCCGCGCACGTCGAGCCCGTCGAAGCCGGCGTCGGTGCGAAAGCCGACCGCCTCGAGCGCGCCCGACATCGCCTCGACGAAGCAGCTCTCGGTGACGTCGTCGACGCCGCCGTCGACGGCACTCCTGCCGAAGTCGTCGCAGGCGAGCGGGCCGGCCCAGGTGACGCCGCCGCCGTGCGCGAGCAGGCCGATCTGGAGCGACGTCATGTCGCTCATGCCGACCCAGCGCGTGCCGGCGTCGACGCTTCTGGCGATGCGCTTCCAGTCGATCCGGTCGAGCAGCCGCGTCAGGCCGTAGCCGCCGCGACTGGCCAGGGCGATGCTCGGATGCAGCGCGGCGATGCGGTGCAAGGCGGCGAGGCGGGTGTCGTCGTCGCCGGCGAAGCGCTGCATCTTCGCCGTCGCCGCCTCGTCGATCGAGACCGTGAAGCCGAGCTTGGCGAGGCGCGCGGCGGCGCGCCGCAACGGCGCGACGGTGCGCAGCACGCCGGCCGGAGAGAACAACACGACGAGATCGCGGCCGGGATCGCTCATCGGCCGGTCTTGGGGTCGATCTCCACCGACTCGCCGGCCGGGATCGGCTCGATCTCGAAGCCGGTGTCGGCGGCGGGCGGAGCGGCGCCGGCGCGGCGCTGCCGGTACTGCTCGCGCCGCTCGGCGAAGAACGAGCGCAGCACGTCGCCGGCGGCGTCGGCGAGGACACCGCCTTCGACGATCGTGTGATGGTTGAGCGCGGCCGTGCCGAAGACGTCGATCACCGAGCCCGCGGCGCCGGCCTTGGGATCGCGCGCGCCGTAGACGACGCGCTTGACGCGGGCGTGCAGCAGCGCCATCGCGCACATCGCGCAGGGCTCGAGCGTCACGTAGACCTCGCACTCGGGCAGACGGTAGTTGCCGAGCAGATGCGCGGCGTGGCGCAAGGCGACGATCTCGGCGTGCGCGGTCGGATCGTGGTCGGTGACCGGCCGGTTGTAGCCGGTGGCGACGACCTGCCGGCCCGTCGGCGTGTCGCGAAAGACGACGGCGCCGACCGGCACTTCGCCCACCAGCCAGGCGTTCTGGGCCTGGTCGAGCGCCAGGCGCATCGCCGCCTCGTCCTGCGGCGCGCTCATCAAGGATCGGCGCGCTGGTTCCGCTTGACGCCTTCCTCCAGGGCTCGCACCGTGTTGACGCGAACCTGCTCCTGCATGTTGCGGGCTTGTTGGGGAACGGTCAGGCCGTTCGGATCGGCCATGACAGCCCCCGGCATGCCGCCGGGAATCGCGTAGGTCGCGCCGTCGCGCGAGCCCGGGTCGGCAGCGATGGCCGCGGCCTGGCTCGCCGCCGAGGCACTGCGGGTCGCGACGCCGCCGTTGATCGCCTGCAGTTGCTTCTTGGCGAGCGAGCCGACGATCGCGAGCACGATCACCAGCGAGAGCATTCCGAAAATCGCTTTCATTGGCGTCACTCCCACTCGATCGTCGCCGGCGGCTTCGACGAGACATCGTAAGTGACGCGGTTGATGCCGCGCACCTCGTTGATGATCCGGGTCGAGACTTTTTTCAGCAATGCGTAGGGCAGCTCGGCCCAGTCGGCGGTCATGAAGTCGCTGGTCTGCACCGCGCGCAGCGCGACGACGTAGTCGTAAGTGCGGCCGTCGCCCATCACGCCGACGCTCCTGACCGGCAGGAAGACGGCGAAGGCCTGGCTCGTCAGGTCGTACCAGCTCTTGCCGCTGACCGGATCGATCGTCGCGCGCAGCTCCTCGATGAAGATCGCGTCGGCGCGGCGCAGCAGGTCGGCGAACTCGCGCTTCACCTCGCCGAGGATGCGCACGCCCAGCCCCGGACCCGGGAACGGATGGCGATAGACCATCGCGTGCGGCAGGCCGAGCGCCGTGCCGAGCTCGCGCACCTCGTCCTTGAACAGCTCGCGCAGCGGCTCGAGCAGCTTCAGGCCGAGCGTCGCCGGCAGGCCGCCGACGTTGTGATGGCTCTTGATCGTCGTCGCCTTCTTGGTCTTGGCGCCGCCCGACTCGATGACGTCGGGATAGATCGTTCCCTGCGCCAGCCACTTGGCCTGCTCGAGCTTGCCCGCCTCGCGCGTGAAGACGTCGACGAACTCGCTGCCGATGATCTTGCGCTTGGCCTCCGGATCGGTGACGCCGGCGAGCTGGCCGAGGAATCGCTCGCTCGCGTCGACCGCGATCACCTTCATGTGGCGATGCTCGGTGAACATGTCCATGACCAGCCGGCCCTCGTCGAGGCGGAGCAGCCCGTGGTCGACGAAGACGCAGGTCAGGCGATCGCCGATCGCCTTGTGGATCAGCGCCGCGGCGACGCTCGAGTCGACGCCGCCGGACAGGCCGAGGATCACCTCGTCGTCGCCGACCTGCTCGCGGATCCGCGCGACCGCCTCGTCGATGTAGTTGCCCATCACCCAGTCGGGCCTGGCGGCGCAGATCTCGAGGACGAAGCGGTTCAGCAGCTCCCTGCCCTTGAGCGTGTGCGTCACCTCGGGATGGAACTGGACGCCGTAGTAGCCGCGCTCCTCGTCGGCCATGCCGGCGATCGGGCAGCTCGGCGTCGACGCCATCAAGGCGAATCCGGGCGGCAGCGCCGTGACCTTGTCGCCGTGGCTCATCCAGACCTTGAGCATGCCGTGGCCTTCGCTGGTGGCGAAATCCTCGATCGCCTCGAGCAGTCGCGTGTGGCCGCGCGCCCTGACCTCGGCGTAGCCGAACTCGCGATGGGCGCTCGCCTCGACCTCGCCGCCGAGCTGGACCGCCATCGTGAACATGCCGTAGCAGATGCCGAGCACCGGCACGCCGAGCTCGAACACCGCCTTCGGCGCGCGCAGCTCGTGCTCCTCGTAGGTCGACGCGTGGCTTCCCGAAAGGATGATTCCCTTCGGCGCGAACTCGCGAACGAACTCGTCGCTGACGTCGTTCGGGTGGATCTCGCAGAAGACGTGCGCCTCGCGCACGCGCCGGGCGATCAGCTGGGTGACCTGCGAGCCGAAATCGAGGATCAGGATCTTGTCGTGCATGTCAGGTGGTGCGTGGAGTCGCGCCGGCGGCGCGGGCCCGGCGCGCGGCACTGAAGTGCAGCCACGCCAGGACGAGCGCGGTGAATTGCACCAGCGCGCAGAAGTAGAACGGCGCACCGATGCGCCAGTCGCCGCGCGGCAGATGCGACACCGTCGCCAGGAGCGGCGCGCTGACGACCGGCGCGACCACCGCCATCAGGCTTTGCAGCGAGCTCACGGCGCCCATCGTCCGGCCCTGCGTCGTCGGGTCGGCGGCGCGGGAGATGATGCTCTGCAGCGATGCGGCGACGGTGAAGCCGAGGACGTTGCAGAGGATGACGCCGTAGATCATCCAGCCCTCGGTCGCCGCGCCCCAGGCGAGGTAGGCGAGCGTCGACGAGACCAGGCCGACGATCGCCAGCCGCTGCGGCGAGAAGCGCTTGAGCAGCCGGCCGAGCACCAGGCCCTGGACCAGCGCCGACATGCAGCCGACGGTGAAGAGCGACCAGCCGTTCTGCTGCGGGCCCCAGCCGAACTTGAAGGTCGTGTAGAGCACCCAGCTGGTGTAGAGGACGAACTGGGCCAGCGCCGTGCAGGCGACCACCGCGACCAGGATGCCGACGCCGCCGAGCCGGCCGAGCTCGGCGAGGGCAGCGATCGGGTTGAGCGCGGATCGCCACGAGAACGGCCGGCGCCGCTCCGGCGGCAGCGATTCCGGCAGCACGAACCAGCCGTAGAGCAGGTTGAGCAGCGCCAGCGAGCCGGCAGCGAAGAACGGCAGGCGCAGGTCGATCGCGCCGAGCAGCCCGCCCATCACCGGGCCGAGGATGAAGCCCATGCCGAACATCGCGCCGAGCAGGCCGAAGCGCCTGGCGCGATCCTCGGGCGGCGTGATGTCGGCGACGTAGGCGTTGGCGACCGACGCGTTCGACTGCATCGCGCCGCTGAAGAGGCGGACGACGATCAGCATCCAGAGCTCGGTCGCCATCGCCGTGACGAAGAAGCTGAGCGAGAGCGCGCAAAAGCCGACCAGCAGCACCGGCCGGCGGCCGAAGCGGTCGGAGAGCGCGCCGAGCACCGGCGACGAGATGAAGTTGGCGATGCTGAAGGCCAACGTGACCGCGCCGTACCACCACGCCTGCTCGGTCTGCGACGCGGTGAAGCTGCCGACCAGCGCCGGCAGCACCGGCACGATCAGGCCGATCGACACCATGTCGATCAGGACCGTGATCATGATGAACGGCATCGCCGCCTGGCGCCGGCCGGCGTCGCCGGCGGGCGCGGGGATCGGGGGCACGCTCGTCATTCGGCGCGGTAGTTCGGCGCTTCCTTCGTGATCTGCACGTCGTGGACGTGGCTCTCGCGAACGCCCGATGAGGTGATCTCGACGAACTCCGCCTTCTCGTGCATCTCGGCGATGCTGGCGCAGCCGCAGTAGTGCATCGAGGCGCGCAGGCCGCCCGCCATCTGGAAGACGATGCCGACGACCGAGCCCTTGTACGGCACCTGGCCCTCGATGCCTTCGGGCACCAGCTTGGCGCCGCCGACGGTGCCGGCCGCGCTCGCCTCGCCTTCCTGGAAGTAGCGGTCGGCCGAGCCCTGCTGCATCGCGCCGATCGAGCCCATGCCGCGGTAGCTCTTGTAGGTGCGGCCCTGGAAGAGGATGACCTCGCCCGGCGCCTCTTCGGTGCCGGCGAAGGCGCCGCCCATCATCACCGTGTCGGCACCGGCGGCGATCGCCTTGGCGACGTCGCCCGAGTAGCGCACGCCACCGTCGGCGATGAGCGGGACGCCGCTGCCGGCGATCGCCTTGGCGACGGCGTCGATCGCCATCACCTGCGGCACGCCGACGCCGGTGACGATGCGCGTCGTGCAGATCGATCCCGGGCCGATGCCGATCTTGACGGCGTCGGCACCCGCCTTGACGAGGTCGAGGGCGGCCTGGCCGGTGGCGATGTTGCCGCCGATGACGTCGACGTTCGGAAAGTTGCGCTTGACCCAGCGCACGCGCTCGACGACGCCGGCGCTGTGGCCGTGCGCGGTGTCGACGACGAGGACGTCGACGCCGGCGCGAACGAGCAGCTCGGCGCGCTCCTCGGTGCCTTCGCCGACGCCGATCGCGGCGCCGACGCGGAGCTTGCCGTGGGCGTCGCGCGCCGCGTTCGGAAAGCTCGTCTGCTTGGTGATGTCCTTGACCGTCATCAGGCCGCGCAGCTCGAACGCGTCGTTGACGACGAGGACGCGCTCGAGCTTCTCGCGGTGCATCAGCGCCTTGCCTTCGGCGAGCGTCGCGCCTTCGCGCACGCTGACGAGGCGATCGCGAGGGGTCATGATCTCCTTCACCGGCGCGTCGAGGCGGGTCTCGAAGCGGAGGTCGCGGTTGGTGACGATGCCGACCACGACCTTGCCCTGCAGGACCGGAAAGCCCGAGATGCCGTGTGCCTTGGCGAGCTCCATCACCTCGCGCACCGTCATCTCCGGCGCGACCGTGATCGGATCGCGCAGCACGCCCGACTCGTAGCGCTTGACGCGCGCGACCTCGGCCGCCTGCTGCTTCGGCGTCAGGTTCTTGTGGACGATGCCGATGCCGCCCTCCTGCGCCAGGGCGATCGCCAGGCGCGCCTCGGTGACGGTGTCCATCGCCGCCGAGACGAGCGGCAGATTGATGCGGATGTTGCGGGAGAGGGAGGTCGCGAGATCGGTGTCGCGAGGCAGGACACTCGAGAACGCCGGGACGAGCAATACGTCGTCGAACGTCAGCGCTTTGCCCAGAAGGCGCATGGAAAGCTCCGGTCGCAAAAGGAAATTATACGGATGCGGGTGCAAAGTACCGGTTTGCGCACCGTCGGTTACGCCCCGCAGGTGGGGCGCCGCTAAACTGCCCGGCACTTCTTCACGCGGCTCTCACGACCATGGCCCGAACGATCGTTGCCCTCCTGGCCGTCCTCGCGGCAAGCCTCGTCGCATTGCCCGCCGAGGCGCAGTGGAAGTGGCGCGACAAGGGCGGGCACGTCCAGTACAGCGACCTGCCGCCGCCGGCGGGAACGCCCGACAACGACATCCTCGCCAAGCCGAACGCGGCGCTGCGCCGCGCCGCCGCGCAGCAGAGCGTCGCACCCGCCGCATCGGCTGCATCGTCCGGCTCGGCCGCCGTCGCGACCGCATCGGCGCCGCGCAGCGGCGATCCGGAGCTCGAGGCCAAGCGCAAGAAGGCCGAAAGCGAAGCCGCCGCCAAGGCCAAGGCCGACCAGGAGAAGGTCACCGCCGCCAAGACCGAGAACTGCAGCCGGGCGCGCGCGCAGATGACGACGCTGAAGAGCGGCATCCGCATCGCGCACACCAACGCCCAGACCGGCGAGCGCGAATTCATCGACGACAAGCAGCGTGCCGACGAAACCCGCCGCACTCAGGAAGTGATCGCGAACGACTGCAAGTAGGGCCGGCTCAGCGGCGCGCCGCGGCACGCAGGTTCTTCGCGCGCAGGCGCCGCGCCTCGTTCGGATCCATCGTCAGCGGCCGGTAGATCTCGACGCGATCGCCGTCGCAGAGCACGGTCTCCGGCGCGCACGCGCGCCCCCAGACGCCGAGCAGCGGCTCGCCGAGGGCAAGCTCGGGATAACGTTCGAAGACGCCGCTGGCGCGGACCGCGTCGAGCGCCGTCGCCGGCGCCGGCAGCTCGAGCGCGAGCTCGAAGGCCCGGCCGGCGATCGGGCTGAAGGCGATCGCGACGCGAACGACTGGCGCTGCGGCGCCGGCAGCGTCAGCGCGGCCCATAAACCTGCTCGGCGCGGCGCACGAACGAGTCGACGAAGGTGTTGGCGATGCGGTCGAAGACCGGGCTGATCGCCGCCTCGAGCAGCACGTTCGAGAACTCGTAGCGCAGCCCGAACTCGATCTTGCAGGCGCTGCCGTCGCCGCTGCCCGGCCCCGAGGGAAGCGGCAGGGCGATGAAGCGCCACATGCCGTCGAGGAGGGAGAACGGACCATCGACCAGGGTGATGTGAACCGACTCGTCGGCGACCTGGACGTTCTTGGTCGTGAAGGCATGGCGGATGCCCGAATACGCCAGGTAGAGGCGCGCCGTCGGCCCCTGCTCGTCGCGGCCGAGCACCTCGACGCGCTCGCACCAGGGCAGGAACTGCGGATAGGCCTCGACGTCGGTGACGAGCTGGTAGATCTCGTGCGGCGTGTACCAGAGGAGCACCGACTTCTTGACGTGCTTCATACAATCCGCAAATTGTAGGAGTCGCGTGCTCGACCCCTGCGCCTGCCTGCCAACCAACGATGTCGATCGCCGAGAACCGCCGCGCCCGTTTCGAATACCACATCGAGGAGCGGCACGAAGCGGGAATGGTGCTGTCGGGCTGGGAGATCAAGGCGATCCGCGCCGGCCAGGTGCAGCTGACCGACGGCTACGTCGTGATCCGCGACGGCGAGCTCTGGCTGATCGGCTGCCGCATCAACCCGCTCGGCAGCGCCTCGACGCACGTCCAGCCCGAGGCCGACCGGACCAAGAAGCTGCTCATGCACAAGGAAGAGATCCGGCGCCTGATCGGCAAGGTCGAGCAGAAGGGCTTCACCCTCGTTCCCCTCGACCTCCACTACAAGGGCGGCCGCGTCAAGGCCGAGATCGCCCTCGCCAAGGGCAAGGCCGAGCACGACAAGCGCAACACCGAGAAGAAGCGCGACTGGGAGCGCGAGCACGGCCGGCTGATGCGCCACAAGGTTTCGGCCCCGGCCAAGCACTGAGCAGGAGGTTCGCATGTCCATCCCGAGCGAAGCGGCAGCGGCCGCGCCTTCCCGCCTGCGCGAGATCGAGGACCTGCCGGCGCCGCCCGGATTGCCCTGGGTCGGCAACCTGCTCCAGGTCGACCGTGCCCGCATCCACCAGCAGGTCGAGCGCTGGGTGCAGGCGTACGGACCGTACTTTCGCTTCCAGCTCGGCAACCGCCGCATCCTGGCGATCGCCGACCACGCGACCGTGGGTGCGCTGCTGCGCGACCGACCCGACGGCTTTCGCCGCACCAAGCGGCTGGCCGAGATCTCCGCCGAGATCGGCTCGGCCGTCGGCGTCTTCGGCGCCGAAGGCGAGGCCTGGAAGCGGCAGCGCCGGATGGTGATGGCGGGCTTCGATCCGCGCCATCTGCGCGCCTACTTCCCTTCGCTGGTCGCCGTCAGCGAGCGCCTCGCCGGGCGCTGGGGCCGCGCCGCCGACGCCGCCGCATCGATCGATCTGCAGGCCGACCTGATGCGCTACACCGTCGACACCGTCGCCGGCCTGGCCTTCGGCGCCGAGGTCAACACGCTCGAGTCCGACGACGACGTCATCCAGCAGCACCTCGACAAGATCTTTCCGGCGGTGTTTCGACGCATGTTCGCCGCCGTGCCGACCTGGCGCTGGTGGAAGTCGCCCGCCGACCGCGAGCTCGATCGCAGCGTCGCCGCCGTCGCCGTGGCGATTCAGGGTTTCATCGCCGCGGCCCGCGCTCGACTCGAGGACCCGGCGCGCCGCGCCGCGCCGAAGAACCTGCTCGAGGCGATGATCGTCGCCGCCGACGATCCGCAATCGGGAATCACGCCGGGCGAGGTCCACGGCAACGTGTTGACGATGCTGCTCGCCGGCGAGGACACGACCGCGAACTCGCTGGCGTGGGCGATCTGGCTGCTGTTCAGCCACCCCGAGTGCCTGGCCCGCGCGCGTGCCGAGATCGACGAGCGGGTCGGCGATCCGGCGGCGTGGACGATCGACGACTTCGCCCGGCTCGACTACCTCGAGGCCTGCGCAAACGAGGCGATGCGCCTGCGTCCGGTCGTCCCCTTCCTCATGCTGCAGGCGCTGCGCGAGACCAGCGTCGCGGGAATCCGGATCCCGGTCGACACCGTGATCTGGGGCGTGCTGCGCAGTGACAGCCTGCGCGACGACTACTTCGGCGAAGCGAAGCGCTTTCGACCCGAGCGCTGGCTCGACGCGGATCTGGCGCATGGCGCGGCGTCGGCGAACCGGATCGCGATGCCGTTCGGCGCCGGTCCGCGCGTCTGCCCGGGTCGACACCTGGCGATGCTCGAGATCAAGATGGCGCTGGCGGTCCTGCTCGGCCGCTTCGACATCGACGACGTCGCCGCGCGCAGCGGCGGCGAGCCGATGGAAGAGCTCTCGTTCACGATGTCGCCCGAGCCGCTGACGCTGCGCCTGCGCCGCCGCTGAGCACGGCAAGCAAAGCCGGAACCGCTCGCGACTTTCAGCCGCCGGCGAGCGCCGGCAAGGCCTGCAGGCAATCGTCGATGAGGTCCTCGACCGCCTCGAGGCCGAGCGAGAAGCGGATCAGCGTGCCGCGCCAGCTCGGCTTCGTGCGCATCGTCGCCAGGTCGTAGGGAACGACGAGGCTGGCTGGGCCGGCCCACGAGTAGCCGATGCGAAAGAGACGCAGCGAATCGACGAAGGCATCGACGCGCTCGCGCGAATAGCGCGGATCGAAGACGACCGAGAACAGCCCCGCTGCGTCGCTGCAGAGGCGCGCCCAGTGCGCGTGACCGGGCGACCCCTCGAGCGCCGGATGGAGCACCTGGACGATCTCGGGGCGCCCGGACCACCACTCGGCGAGCTCGCGCCCGGCGCGCGCCTGCGCCTCGTAGCGAATCGGCAGCGACGGCAGCGAGCGCAGGACGAGCTCGACGTCGTTGGCGCCGACGCCGAAGCCGACCCGCATGTATGTTCCCTTGAGACGCTGGTGCAGCGCCGGGTCGCGCGTCGTCACCGATCCCATGAGCACGTCGCCGCCGCCCGACGGGTACTTGGTGAGCGCCTGGACGGAGATGTCGACCGCGACCGGCGCGCTGCCATCGCCGCCATCGCTGCCGCCGCCGATCGCGAACGGCGCGAACGCCAGGCCGGCGCCCCAGGTGTTGTCGAGCGCGACCGTCACGCCGCGCTCGCGGGCGACGCCGATGAGGGCGACGAGATCGGGGAATTCCATCGTCACCGAGCCCGGCGCCTCGAGCCAGACCAGGCGCGTCCGCTCGCCGATCGCGGCGCGCAGCGAAGCCGGATCCAACGGGTCGTAGAGCCGACACGCGATGCCCCAGCCCGCCAGCTCGTGACGCGCGAAGTCCTTGCTCGGACCGTAGGCGTTGTCGGGAATGAGGAGCTCGTCGCCGCTTCTCAGCAGCGCCATGCCGACCAGCGTCAGCGCCGCCAGGCCGCTCGGCACGAGGATCGTCTGGAGGCCGCCCTCGAGCGTCGCGATCCGTTCCTCGAGCGTGAAGGTCGTCGGCGTGCCGAGCAGGCCGTAGGTGTAGCTGGTCTTCTCCCTCCAGCTGCGCGCGCGCAGCGCCGCGGTGTCGGCGAAGACGACGGTCGACGCCTTGTGCACCGGCGGCTGCACCGCCATGAAGCCGGCCGGCGGCTGGTACGCGTGCGCGATCAGCGCGGTGCTGCGGCGCGGAGCCTTCTTCTTCATCGTGGCTGCGGGCGCGTCAGATCGGCATCGCGACCAGATCGTGACCGTCGGCGGCGACGATTCGCGCGCGCGTGAACTCGCCCGCCTTCAGCGTCTTCGACGCCTTGTCGGGCGGCAGGAGGCGGACGCGGCCGTCGATCTCCGGCGCATCCGCGTAGCTGCGGCCCCAGCCGCCCTTCCTGCCGAGCGCCGGCGCCGAGTCGACGAGCACCTGCATCGTCGCGCCGACGCGCTCCTGCAGCTTGGCGATGGCGACGTCCTCGGCGACGCGCATGAAGCGCGCCCGCCGCTCTTCGCGAACCGCTTGCGGCAGCATGCCGGGCAGCTCGTTGGCGCTCGCGCCGGCGACCGGCGAATAGGCGAAGCAGCCGGCGCGGTCGATGCGCGCCTCGCGCATGAAGTCGAGCAGGTGCTCGAACTCGGCATCGGTCTCGCCCGGGAAGCCGGCGATGAAGGTGCTGCGCACGACGAGCTGCGGGCAGATCTCGCGCCAGCGCGCCAGCCGCTCGAGGTTCTTCTCGCCGCTCGCCGGCCGCTTCATCCGGCGCAGCACGTCGGGATGCGAGTGCTGGAACGGCACATCGAGGTAGGGGAGGATCGCGCCCGTCGCCATCAGCGGCAGGACCGCGTCGACGTGCGGGTACGGGTAGACGTAGTGCAGCCGCACCCAGGCGCCGTGCCGCGCGGCGATCTCGGCGAGCTGCTCGCACAGCGCCAGCAGCTGCGTCTTCACCGGCCGGCCGTCCCAGAAGCCGGTGCGATAGCGGACGTCGACGCCATAGGCGCTGGTGTCCTGGCTGATGACGAGAAGTTCCCTGACGCCCGACTCGAACAGGGCCGCCGCTTCGGCGAGGACGTCGCCGATCGGCCGCGAGACCAGGTCGCCGCGCAGGCTCGGGATGATGCAGAAGGTGCAGCGATGGTTGCAGCCTTCGCTGATCTTGAGATAGGCGTAGTGCTTTGGCGTCAGCTTGATGCCGATCGGCGACACGAGCGGCGCCGGGACGAGGTCGACGAACGGGTCGTGCGGCTTCGGCGCGTGCGCGTGCACCGCGTCCATCACCTCCTCGGTCGCGTGCGGGCCGGTCACGGCGAGGACGCTCGGATGCATCCGGCGAACGAGGTTGCCGCCGCCCGCGCCCGTGTCCTTGCCCCCTTTTGCGCCGAGGCAGCCGGTGACGACGACCTTGCCGTTGGCGGCGAGCGCCTCACCGATCGTGTCGAGGCTTTCGCGCACGGCGTCGTCGATGAAGCCGCAGGTGTTGACGATCACCAGGTCGGCGCCGGCGAAGGTCTTCGACGTCGCGTAGCCCTCGGCAGCGAGGCGGGTGAGGATCAGCTCGGAATCGGTGAGCGCCTTCGGGCACCCGAGCGAGACGAAGCCGATCTTCGGCGCGGCGCTGGCAATGCGGGGCGGGTCCAGCGCGGCGTCGGTCATGCGCGCATTTTCGCCGATCGCCTAACGCCTCTTCGGCGCCGCCTTGGAAGGCCCCGCCGCGGCGACGGGCTCGAGCGCGAGAGCCTCGAGGCGAGCACCGCCGTTCATCGCTTGGTCGGCGCGCGCCCGAGGGTCCCCGGGAAGATCGTCTCGGCCTGCTTGTTCAGCTGTTCCTGCATCTGCATGAAGACGTTGCGCGATTGCTCGAGATAGTTGCCCATGAGGTTCTGCACCACCGGCGCCTGCCCGCTCAGGAACTTGGTCCAGAGCTCCGGGCTCTGCAGCTTCGGGTCGTACAGACCCTTCGACTGCTCGGCCAGGCGCGCCTGCACGTCGGTGAAGGTCTGCAGGTTCTGCTCCAGGTACGAGCCCATCATGCCCTGCATCGCGTGGCCGTAGAAACGGATGATCTGCGCCAGCGACGACGTCGAGAACATCGGCACGCCGCCGGTCTCTTCCTCGAGGATGATCTGGAGCAGGATGCTTCGCGTCAGGTCTTCGCCGGTCTTCGCGTCGCGCACCTCGAAGTCGGTGCCCTTCAGGACCATCGCCTTGACGTCGGTGAGGGTGATGTAGCTCGAGATCTCGGTGTCGTAGAGGCGCCGGTTCGGATACTTCTTGAGGATGCGCGGGCCGGCTCCTGCCGGCGCGGCGGTGGGCGATGCTTTATCGGTGCGACGACTCTGGGCCAATGCCATCTCCGGCGTGTCAACGCGACGATTCTAGGAGTCGCTCCCGGGCTGGCCGAAGGGTTTACCCCGCGCCGAAATCCGTCACGGCGTCGGCGCGAGCTTGGCCACGAGGGTGAGGATGTCGTAGCTGGCAACGATCTCTCCGGCCTGGTTCGTCACCTCGACGTCCCACGCGACGACGCCCTGGCCGCGACCCTGCGCATCCTTCCTGCTGCGGTCGATCTTGCGCTTGCAGGTGAGGCGGGCGCGGATGGTGTCGCCGATCGCGACCGGCTTGACGAAGCGCAGCGTGTCGAGGCCGTAGTTGGCGAGCACCGGCCCGGGCGCCGGCGAGACGAAGAGCCCGGCCGCCGCCGAGAGCACGAAGTAGCCGTGGGCGATGCGCTGGCCGAACGCCGACTCCTTCGCCGCGATCTCGTCGAAGTGCATGTAGAAGAAGTCGCCCGAGACGCCGCCGAAGGCGACGATGTCGGCCTCGCTCACCGTGCGCCGGTGCGTGAGCAGCGAGTCGCCGATCGCCAGCTCCTCGAAGTGCTTGCGGAACGGATGGATGTCGCCTTCGTTGAGCGCCGCGCCGCGAACGTACTCGCCGGTCACCGCCGTCAGCATCGTCGGCGATCCCTGCAGCGCGGCGCGCTGCAGGAAGTGCTTGACGGCGCGGATGCCACCGAGCTCTTCGCCGCCGCCGGCGCGGCCGGGTCCGCCGTGCTTGAGCATGGGCAAGGGCGAGCCGTGGCCGGTCGATTCGGCCGCGGCGTCGCGGTCGAGGACGAGGAGCCGTCCGTGCCAGGCCGCCATCCGCGGAATCGCTGTCGCCGCGACCTTCGGATCGTGGGTGACGAGGGTCGCGACCAGGCTGCCGCGGCCGCGCGCGGCGAGGGCGAGCGCCTCGTCGAAGTCTTCGTACGGCATCAGCGTCGAGACCGGGCCGAAGGCCTCGACGTCGTGGACGGCGTCGTTCTTCATGCCGTCCCGGCAGAGCACCAGGGTCGGCGCGAAGAAAGCACCCTTCGCGACGCCCTCGCCTTTCGGTGCGAACCCGTCGCTCACACCGAAGACGATCTCGTTGCCCTTCGCGAGCAGGGCGAGGCGCGCGCCGACGTCGGCGTGCTGCGCCCTGGAGGCGAGCGCGCCCAACTTCACGCCCTCGACCGCCGGGTCGCCGACGCTCACCTTGGCGAGGCGATCGCGCAGGCGCGCGGCCATCGCGTCGAGGTGCTTGCGCGGCACGATCGCGCGCCGGATCGCAGTGCACTTCTGCCCGGCCTTGACCGTCATCTCGCGAACCACCTCCTTGGCGAACAGGTCGAACTCCTCGTCGTCGGGAGCGACGTCCGGGCCGAGGACGGCGGCGTTCAGCGAATCCGCCTCGGCATTGAACGGGATCGATCGCGCCAGCAGGTTGTCGTTCTTGCGCAACTTCAGCGCCGTGTCGGCCGAGCCGGTGAAGGTGACGACGTCGCTGCTCTCGAGGCGGTCGAGCAGGTCGCCGGTCGGGCCGATGACGAGCTGCAGGCTCCCCGCGGGCAGCAGGCCCGAGCCCATCATCATCCGCACCAGCGCCTCGGTGAGATAGCTCGTCGCCGTCGCCGGCTTGGCGATGCACGGCATGCCGGCGAGGAAGGTCGGCGCGAACTTCTCGAGCAACCCCCAGACGGGAAAGTTGAAGGCGTTGATATGGACGGCGACGCCGCCGCGCGGCACCAGGATGTGCGTCGCTGCGAACTGCCCCTTCTTGCCGAGCACGACCGGCGGACCTTCGTGCAGGACGTTGCCCGACGGCAGCTCGTTGCCGCCCATCGACGCGTACGCGTACAGCGTGCCGGTGCCGCCCTCGATGTCGACCCAGCCGTCGCTGCGCGTCGCGCCGGTATGGCGCGAGATCGCATAGAGCTCTTCTTTCCTCTCGTTGAGGTAGGCGGCGAGCGCCTTCAGGCGCGCCGCGCGCTGCTGGAAGTCGAGCGCGAGCAGCGACGCGCCGCCGGTGCCGCGCGCGAACGCGAGCGCCTCGGCGAAGTCGATCTCGTCGGCGTGCGCGTGATGGATCGTCGCGCCGTCGATGGCGCTGGCGAGCACCGCGCCTTCGCGGCTGCCGACCCAGCGGTCGGCGATCAGGCTTTGCAGGATGGACATGTGATCCTCGTCGAAGATGCGCGGCGCCTGCCGGGCCGCCCCAAGGGCGGCGCCGCCCGCTCGGGGGGCAGCGAGCGTACTCGTGAGCGTGGGGGCTTCATCACGGTTCGTAGTGCCAGGCGCCGTTCTCGATCCGGACCATCACGCGGGCGCGCTGGTCGAGGCCGAGGTGGTCGGTCGGCGACATGTTGAAGATGCCGTGCGCGCCGCGGACCTCGCGTGCCGATTCGAGCGCGTCGCGCAGCGCGGCGCGGAACTCGGGCGTTCCGGGCTGAGCCTTCTTCAGCGCCTCGCCGGCGGCGGCCGCCATCAGCCGGCCGGCGTCCCAGGCGTGCGCGCCGAAGGTCGAGACCGATCCCTTGCCGTACGCGGCCTCGTACTTGTTGACGTATTCGAGCGCGCTCGGCCGCACCGCGTTGGTCGTCGGCAGCTGCGTCGCGACCAGCACCGGCCCCGACGGCAGGAACGTGCCATCGACGTCCTTGCCGCCGACGCGCAGGAAGTCGTTGTTGGCGACGCCGTGGGTCTGGTAGTACTTGCCCGCGTAGCCGCGTTCCTTGAGCGTGCGCTGCGGCAGGACGGCCGGCGTCCCCGACGCGGCGATCAGGATGGCGTCCGGCTTGGCGGCGACGAGCTTCAGCACCTGCCCGGTCACCGACGTGTCGGTGCGTGCATAGCGCTCGGTGGCGATGATCGTCAGGCCCTTGACCGGCGCGATCTTCGAGAACTCGCGCAGCCAGCCCTCGCCGTAGGCGTCGGAAAAGCCGATGAAGCCGACGGTCTTGACGCCGGCCGCGGCCATGTGCGTGGCGATCGCGAGCGACATCATGATGTCGTTCTGCGGCGTCTTGAAGACCCATTTCCGCTTCGCGTCGACCGGCTCGACGATCGATGCCGACGCGGCCATCGAGATCATCGGCGTCTGCGATTCCGAGGCGACGTCGATCATCGCCAGCGAGTTCGGCGTCGTCGTCGAGCCCAGCAGGACGTCGACCCTGCTTTCGGTGACGAGCTTTCTCGCGTTGGCGACCGCCGTCGTCGTGTCGGACGCGTCGTCGAGGACGATGTAGTTCACCTTCTGGCCGCCGATCGTCTGCGGCATCAGCGCAATCGTGTTCTTTTCCGGAATGCCGAGCGACGCGGCCGGCCCGGTGGCCGAGACCGTCACGCCGACGTTGATGTCGGCGTGCGCGAGGTTGCCGAGCGCGACCGTCGTCGCGACTGCGGCGGCGAGGAAGGCGTTTCTTGCGAGGGACATCGGGAGTCTCCGTTGTGGTGTGGGGAAAGCCTGGCGGCCGGCGCGCGCACCGCGCCGACACCGCCGAAGAAGAGGTCGGCGACGACCGGCGCGAGGTCGGCGTGGCTCAGCGCGCCCTTGGGCTGGAGCCAGGTGAACATCCAGTTCATCATGCCGAACAGCAGCATCGCGAGCGGCTTCTGCAGGCGCGCCGCGGCGAGCTCGGGGCGGATCGCGACGATCGCCTCGGCGAAGGCGGCGACGACGCGGCGCTGGCCGCCGAGGACGCGCTTCTTCTCGGCGGGCGCGAGGAACCGGACATCCTCGGTGAGGACGCGGTGCTCGGCCTGCGAGCCGGCGTAGACGGTAAGGAAGGCGTCGATCAGGCGGCGCAGGCGCTCTTCGGGCGCCGGCGTCGTCGCATCGACGCCGGCGACGAGCGCGAGCAGCCGCGCGATGTGCGCCTCGGCGATCTCGGCGAGCAGCTGGTGCTTGTCGCGAACGTAATGGTAGAGCGCAGGCTTGGACACGCCGCACGCCTCGGCGACCTCGTTCATCGACGTCGCCGTGTAGCCGTTGCGGGCGAAGAGCGCGGCGGCGCGGGCGAGGATCGTCTCGCGTTGCAGCTCGTAGCCGGGGGAGCGACCGCGTGGCATCGCTGTCCTAACGCTCGTCGAAGGAGAGCACGACACGCTCGGTGAGCGGGTGCGACTGGCAGGTCAGGACGAAGCCGGCGGCGACCTCGTGCTTCTCGAGCGCGAAGTTGCGCTCCATCCGCACCTGACCTTCGAGCAGCTTGGCGCGGCAGGTGCAGCAGACGCCCGACTTGCACGAGAACGGCACCTCGAGCCCGGCCGCCGCGGCTGCGTCGAGGATGTTGCCCTGCTCGGCATGGAAGTCGATCTCGCGGCTGACGCCGTCGCGCACGATCGTGACGCGCGCGTCGGCGGCGTCGCCCTCGCGCGGCAGCTGCACGGCAGCGCGTCCGGGCCCGGGATCGTCCGGGATGCCGAAGCGCTCGATGTGGATCCGCTCGGGCGCGACGCCGGCGCCGAGAAGCGCCGCCTCGGCCTCGTCGTTGACGCCGTGCGGGCCGCAGACGAAGGCGTGGTCGATGGCGTCGGCGTCGACGAGGGCGGCCAGGAACTCGCCGATCTTGGCGCGGCCGAGGCGGCCGTTGTAGAGCGGCAGGTCGGTCGCCTCCTGCGAGAACACCATGTGCAGCGTCAGGCGCGACAGATAGCGGTTCTTCAGGTCCTCGATCTCTTCGGTGAACATCGTCGAGCGCTGCCGGCGGTTGCCGTAGATCAGCGTGAAGGTCGACTTCGGCTCGGCCGACAGCACCGCCTTCATGATCGACAGGATCGGCGTGATGCCGCTGCCGCCGGCGATGCCGAGGTAGTGACGCGACGCGGCGGCGTCGAGCGGGACGAAGAAGCGGCCCTCGGGCGTCATCACCTGGAGCGTGTCGCCGGCCTTGAGCGACTCGTTGAGCCAGGTCGAGAACAGGCCGCCCGGCACCTTGCGGATGCCGACGCGTAGCTCGCCGTCGGCCGGGCCGGCGCAGATCGAGTAAGAGCGGCGCTGCTCGCTGCCTTCGATCGTCTCCTTCAGCGTCAGGTGCTGGCCCTGCGTGAAGCGGAACTGGTCGGCGAGCTCGGCCGGAACGTCGAACGAGACGACGACGGCCTCGTCGGTCTCGGCGCGCACGCTCTTGACGCGAAGCGGGTGGAAATGCAGGGCCACGGTCGTGCCTAGATCGGCTTGAAATGCTCGAACGGCTCGCCGCACGCGCGGCAGCGCCAGAGCGCCTTGCACGCGGTCGAGCCGAAGGCGGCGAGGCGCTCGGTGTCGAGGCTCTCGCAGCGCGGGCAGGCGAGCGGCGCGATCGGGCGCGGCACGAAGCGAAGCGGCGCACCGCGCGCGAGGTCGACCGGCCCGGGCGGCACGATCCCGTAGCCGCGCAGCTTCGCCTTGCCGTCGGCGCTGATCCAGTCGCTCGTCCACGCCGGCGCGCGCTGCATGCGGATGCGCGTCGGGCCGAGGTCGGCGTCGTCGAGCGCGGTGACGATGCTCTGCTCGATCACTTCGGTGGCCGGGCAGCCCGAATACGTCGGCGTGACGACGACGACGAGGTGGCCGCCCTCCTCGACGACGTCGCGGACGATGCCGAGATCGACGACCGAGACGACCGGCACCTCGGGATCGAGCACCGTCGCGAGCACGGCCCAGGCATGCTCGCGGCGCGGGCTGCCGGGACGGCGCGGCAGCGCGGCAGGTCGCGCGTCGGCGAGCGCGTCGATCACCAGACGCCTCCTGGAAACGAGCGCTGCAGATGCTGCATCTCGGCGAGAACGTAACCCAAATGCTCGCTGTGACGCCCGCTCTTGCCGGTGCTTCGGAACGCGCGTTCGGCCGGCAAGGCGAGCCCGGCCGGCGCGAGGACGGCCGCGAGCTCGGCACGCCAGTCGTCGCGCAGGTCGGCCCAGCGCGGGCCGAGGCGCGCGGCTTCGGCCGCGGCGTCGACGGCGTCGGCCTCGAAGATCTCGGCGATGTACGGCCAGAGCAGCGCGAGCGCCGCCTTCAGCCGCGCCGCCGATTCGGCCGTGCCGTCGCCGAGGCGGACGACCCAGCCGGCGGCGTGCTCCTGGTGGTAGCGCGCTTCCTTCACCGCCTTGCCGGCGATCGCCGCGAGCTCGGCGTCGCTCGATCCTTCGAGCCGCTGCCAGAGGAGCTTGAGGAAGATCGCGACGGCGAGGTTCCTCAGCATCGTCACCGCGAAGTCGCCGCGCGGCAGCTCGACCAGCGTGCAGTTGCGGAAGTCGCGCTCGTCGCGCAGGAAGGCGAGCTCGTCCTCGTCGTGACGCGTGCCGCCGAGCTCGCCCTCGAGCTCGCCGGCGCGGGTCAGCACCGCGCGCGCCTGGCCGACGAGGTCGAGCGCCATGTTGCTGAGGGCGATGTCCTCCTCGACGATCGGCGCGTGGCCGCACCACTCGGCAAGGCGCTGCGCCAGGATCAGGCAGGTGTCGCCGATGCGCAGCAGGTATTGCACCGACGGATGCGAGGAAACGGTGATCGACGACGCCATGCCCGGTCTCACATGTGGTCGAGCGACTTCGGCAGCTCGTAGAACGTCGGGTGGCGGTAGACCTTGTCTTCCATCGGATCGAAGTACGACGACTTCTCGGCCGGATCGCTCGCCGTGATCTGGTCGGAACGGATCACCCACACGCTCGTGCCTTCCTGGCGCCGCGTGTAGACGTCGCGCGCGAGCTGGATCGCCATCTGCGGATCGGCGGCGTGGAGGCTGCCGCAGTGCTTGTGGTCGAGGCCGGCCTTGCTGCGGACGAACACTTCCCAGAGCGGCCATTCGCCCTTCTTCGCCGGACGATCGGTCGGCTCGGCGGGCGGCCCGGACAGCGCGCCCGGCGTGACGGCGGGGCTCATGCCGCCTCCCGCAACGGCGTCTGCTTCGCGGCGTGCGCGAGCGCCGCCTCGCGCACCCAGGCGCCGTCGTCCCAGGCCTTGACTCGCGCCGCGAGGCGCTCGCGGTTGCACGGGCCCTCGCCGCCGACCACCTGCCAGAACTCGGCCCAGTCGATCGTGCCGAAGTCGTGGTGACCGCGCGCCTCGTTCCAGCGCAGCTCCGGGTCGGGCAAGGTGACGCCGAGGATCTTGGCCTGCTCGGCGGTCGCGTCGATGAACTTCTGGCGCAGGTCGTCGTTGCTGATCCGCTTGATGCCCCAGCGCATCGACTGCTCGGAGTTCGGCGACTCGGTGTCGGGCGGTCCGAACATCATGATGCTCGGCCACCACCAGCGGTCGACCGCGTCCTGGACCATCGCCTTCTGCGCGTCGGTGCCGCGGCTCATCATCGTCAGCAGCGACTCGAAACCCTGGCGCTGGTGGAACGATTCCTCGCGGCAGATGCGCACCATCGCCCGCGCGTACGGCGCGTACGAGCAGCGGCAGAGCGGCACCTGGTTCATGATCGCCGCGCCGTCGACGAGCCAGCCGATCGTTCCCATGTCGGCCCAGGTGAGCGTCGGGTAGTTGAAGATCGAGCTGTACTTGGCCTTGCCGGAATGGAGCGCGTCGAACAGTTGGTCGCGCGAGGTGCCGAGCGTCTCGGCGGCCGCGTACAAATAAAGTCCGTGGCCGGCTTCGTCCTGCACCTTGGCGAGCAGGATCGCCTTCCGCTTCAAGGTCGGCGCGCGGCTGATCCAGTTGCCTTCGGGCAGCATGCCGACGATCTCGGAGTGAGCGTGCTGGCTGATCTGGCGCACGAGGGTCTTGCGGTAGTGCTCGGGCATCCAGTCCTTGGCCTCGATGAAGTCGCCGGCGTCGATGCGGGCGTCGAACGCCGCCTGGCGCGCCGCCTCGTCGGCCGAGCGGACGGCCTTCGGCACGTCGTCGCGGTCCTTGCCCATGGTGTCCATCGCTTGCGTGTACATGGCTTGCCTCTCGAAAGCTATTTCAGGTTCTTGGCGAGGAACTTCTCGACGCGGGTCCAGAAGTCGATGCGGTTCTCGACCTTGAGCCAGCCGTGGCCTTCGTTGTCGTAGACGATGTATTCGGGGTCGTTGCCGGCCGCACGCAGAGCCGCCCGCATGCGGTTGCCGTGCTCGATCGGCACGCGCACGTCGTTGCTGCCGAAGGCCATGAGCATCGGAATTCGGATCTCGGCGGCGCGCTCGACCGGCGCGGCGGCCTTCAGCATGTCGGCGTCCTTGACCGGGTCGCCGATCAATGTCGGCATCGAGAAGCGCTGGAATTCGCGATCGAGGTCGTTCTGCCACGACTCCTGGAACAGCAAGCGCGGGTCGGACACGGCGACCCAGGCGACGCCGCAGCGGTACAGATCGGGATAGCGGATGGCACCCATCAGGGCTGCGTAACCGCCGTAGCTCCCGCCGGCGATGCAGACTCGCTTGGGATCGATCAAGCCCTGGGCTGCCGCCCAGCGCACGGCGTCGGCGACGTCGTCCTGCATGGTCGTTCCCCAGTTCTTCCAGCCGGCCCTGAAGTGGCGAAAGCCATAGCCCATGCTGCCGCGAAACTCGGGCTCGACCACGACATAGCCGCGCGACGCGAGAAACTGCGCGTCGGGACTCCAATGCCAGTGCACGCCGCGAACGAACGGCCCGCCATGAACGAGGACGACCGCCGGGCGCGGCGACGTGGCCGGCCCGCGCGGCGTCGTCACCCAGACCGGCAGGTCGAGCCCGTCGCGCGCCTTGGTGCGATGCAGGTCGAGCGTCGCCATCTGGCGCGGGTCGACGGCACGACGGGCGCTGCCGATCGTCGTCCAGGTCTGGGTCGATGGCCGATAGACCGAATACGTTCCGGGGTCGCGGTCGGAGAACGATGCGACGAGGATCGCGCCGTCGACCAGGCACTCGCGGCAGGAGATCCGGTTGATCCGGCCAGGGAAGCGCTCGTCGACCAGCGCCTGGAGCTTTTTCCTTTCCGGATCGAGCCAGACGGTCGTTTCGGCGTCGGTGTCGACCCGCACACCGACCAGCCGCTTCTCCTCAGTGCTCTCGAAGATCAGCCGGGCCTGCGCATCGAAGCCGGGCGTCGACAAGAGCGGGAGCTCTTCCGGCGCGCCGCTCTTGAAGTCGAATCGCTTAAGGACCGAGGTGGTCTCTCCCGATCGCGCCATCACGTAAAGCTGATCCGAGCCGTCGACCGCGAACGGGAACCAGGGCGTTTCCAGCGTCTGTGACTTGGCAAGCGACCGCCAAGGCTCGCTGGGAGCGGCGCGCCAGAACATCTCCGAGACGCCGCTCCCGATTGCACGAAGGGCACGGGGCTCGCCGGTTCGATCGAAAACCCAGTCGACCGCGCCGGCCGGATAGCCGAGCGCTGCCGGCTGCGCTCTTCCGCTGGCGACGTTCAGTCGCTTCGGGGTGATCGACTGCAGGTTGCCGAGGTTGTCGAAGAGGTATTGGCCGACGATCACATCGCTGCCGCCGGTTTGCGGGATCGCGAGCAGCGCGTGCAGGGGCGACAACAGATTCGACGTGATGTTGGTTCCGGTCGTGAACTCGTCCCAGCGCGAGCGAATCAGTTGCCGCGCCTCACTGCCGTCGCGCTTGACCGAGTACAGCCCGGGGCCGAACCCCTGAGCCCGCAGGGGCGACTGCAGATCGATCACGTTGTAGATCAGACGCTCGTCGTTGACCCACTCGAACGAGTTGATGTCGGCCCACGAGGCGCTCGCCACCACCACCGGCGGCTTGTCGGAATCGACGGCGACGACCGCGAGGACCGCGCGGCCGGAGGTGGCAGGCACGGTCAAGGCGAGGTAGCGGCCGGATGGCGAGAGGCGCGCGTCGCCGATGTCGTCGTTGGCGAAG
This sequence comes from Caldimonas sp., assembly GCA_035995885.1. Classification (GTDB taxonomy): domain Bacteria; phylum Pseudomonadota; class Gammaproteobacteria; order Burkholderiales; family Burkholderiaceae_C; genus Schlegelella_A. The sequence continues at coordinate 23,021 of DASYKC010000164.1, forward strand.
AAGGTCAGCGGCGGGATCGTGGTCTGCGCCGCAGCGACGGTGGTCCCGAGGCCGAGCACAGCCAGGAGCGCGACGAAGGCGCCTTTGCACCACCAGGCAATGAACTTCACGTGCTCTCCTTCTTCAACGTTGCCGCTTGTCGACGACCCGCCGCGCCTTGCCGACGAGCGTTCGCTCGAGGCTGTCGGGCAGGCCGACATCGACCGTCGTCGTGATGCCGATCATGGTCTTGACGCGCTGGCGCAGCCACTCGCCGATCCCGGCGCGGTCGGCGCCGGCGTGCTCGGGCAGGACCTCGCAGCGCACCTCGACCGCGTCGAGGTTGCCTTCGCGCGTGACGACGAGCTGGTACTGGCCCGAGAGCTGGCCGTGGCCGAGGACGATCTCCTCGATCTGGGTCGGGAACAGGTTGACGCCGCGGATGATCAGCATGTCGTCGCTGCGGCCGACGATCTTGCCCATGCGGCGCATCGATCGCGCCGTCGGCGGCAGGAGACGCGTCAGGTCGCGCGTGCGGTAGCGGATCACCGGCAGCGCTTCCTTGGTCAGCGTCGTGAAGACGAGCTCGCCCTCCGCGCCGTCGGGCAGCACCGCGCCGGTGTCGGGATCGATGATCTCGGGGTAGAAGTGGTCCTCCCAGACGACCGGGCCGTCCTTGGTCTCGACGCATTCGCTCGCGACGCCGGGGCCCATGACTTCCGAAAGGCCGTAGATGTCGACGGCGTCGATGCCGGCGTGCGTCTCGATCTCCTTGCGCATCGCCTCGGTCCACGGCTCGGCGCCGAAGATGCCGACCTCGAGGCTGGTCGACGTCGGATCGATCCCCTGGCGCGCCAGCTCCTCGATCAGCACCTGCATGTACGAGGGCGTGACCATGATGATGTTCGGCTTCAGGTCCTGGATCAGCTGGACCTGCTTCTCGGTCTGGCCGCCCGACATCGGAATCACCGTGCAGCCGGCGCGCTCGGCGCCGTAGTGCGCGCCGAGACCGCCGGTGAAAAGGCCGTAGCCGTAGGCGATGTGGATCATGTCGCCGGGCCGGCCGCCGGCGGCGCGGATCGAACGCGCGACCAGATTGGCCCAGGCGTCGATGTCGGCGAGCGTGTAGCCGACCACCGTCGGCTTGCCGGTCGTCCCCGACGACGCATGGATCCGCGCGACCCGCTCGCGGGGCACGGCGAGCATGCCGAACGGATAGTTGTCGCGCAGGTCGCCCTTGACCGTGAAGGGAAAGCGGGCGAGATCGGCGAGCTCGCGCAGATCCTCGGGATGGACCCCGGCCGCGTCGAACGCGCGTCGATAGTGCGGCACGTTGTCGTAGGCGTGGCGAAGGCTCCAGCGCATGCGCTCGAGCTGCAGCGCGCGCAGCTCATCGACGCTGGCGCGCTCGATCGGCTCGAGCTCGCCGGCCAGCGGTCGGCGCGACGTCATGGCTTCTCCGCGGCCGGCGCGGCCGGCATCACGGTGCGATCGCCGAGCCGCGCCGAGCGGCCGCGGACGAGGGCGACGCGCGCGCCGGCGCGGTTGGTGACGACGATGTCGTAGACGCCGGTGCGGCCGGCGCCCGCGACCTCGACCGCGTCGGCGGTGAGCACGTCGCCGCGCTGCACCGGGGCGAGGAAGTCGACGGTCAGGCCGGCGGCGACGGTGAGCTGGTTGCGCGAGTTGCAGGCGAATGCGAACGCCGAATCGGCGAGCGTCGTGATGAAGCCGCCGTGGCAGATCTCGTGGCCGTTCAGCATGTCGTCGCGCACCGCCATCTCGAGCCGCGCCGAGCCGGCGCCGAGGGCGACGATGCGCATGCCGAGGCCTTGCGAGGCGCGGTCGGCGGCGAACATGTGCGCGCCGACCTCCTGCGGGGTCGGCGTCGCCTGCGCGGGCTCGATCGAGGCGGCCGACATCTAGCGATCGCTGAAGACGGCCGCGCGCTTGGCCATGAAAGCGGCGACGCCTTCCTGGAAATCGTGCGCGGCGCCGAGCGTGCGCTGGACGTCGGCCTCGAGGCTGAGCGCTGCCGCCAGGTCGAGCTGCTGCGACGCGTCGAGCGCCTGCCGCGTGGCGACGAGGCCGCGCGTCGGCAGCGTCGCCAGGCGCCCAGCCAGCGCCTCGACTTCGGCGCCGAACGAGGCGTCGTCGAAGCACTTCCAGATCAGGCCGATCCGGACCGCGTCCTCGGCGCCGAGCTTGTCGCCGAGCATCGCCAGGCCGAGCGCGTTGGCGCGGCCGACGAGGCGCGGCAAGAGCCAGCTGCCGCCGCAGTCGGGGATCAGGCCGATCTTCGAGAACGCCTGGATGAAGCTCGCCGAACGCGCGGCGATGACGATGTCGCAGAGCAGCGCGAAGTTCGCGCCGGCGCCGGCGGCGACGCCGTTGACCGCGGCGAGCACCGGCACCGGCATCGATCGGATGCGCAGGGCCAGCGGCTTGTAGTAGCGCTCGATCGCCGCGCCGACGTCGGTCGCGGTGCCGCCCTCGTCGCGGTTCGGCGCGACCGCCGGATCGGCGAGGTCCTGGCCGGCGCAAAAGCCCCGTCCGGTGCCGGTGACGACGACGCAGCGAACGCCGCGGTCGGCGGCGGCGGCGTCGAGGGCGGCGCGCAGCTCGCCGTGCATCGCCCCGGTGAAGCTGTTGAGGGCCTGGGGCCGATTCAGGGCCAGCGTGCGGACGCTGCCGGAATGGCTGACGCGAACGAGCGGTTCTTCCAAGGCTTGTCTCCTCTCCGGACCTGACCCGAAAACATCGTCGACCGACCGGTAGGTAATAGTGTAGGCCGGCCGCGCCGGCTTGGCAAGGCCGCACGCCGCTCAAGCGCGGGCGAGGAAGGCGAGCAGGCGGCGCTCGCCCGCGCTCAGGCCGGCGCGGCGCGGCGCCTTGTCGAGCACGGCGCGGCGATCGGCGTCGAGCTCGCTCGCCAGCACTTCGAGCACGCGCGGGTGGACGTACGACTTCTTGCAGACGGCGACGGTGTTGCCGAGCCGCTTCGCCACCTCGGCGAGAAGCTCCTTCGCGTTCGGCCGCTGGCCTTCTTCGGCGTCGGCCCGCTCGATCCAGAGCGCGAGCGCATGCGCCGTGCCGTGCCACGTGCGGAAGTCCTTGGCGGTGAAGTCGGCGCCGCTGGCAGCGCGGATGTAGTCGTTGACGTCGGCCGAGCCGACGCCGTGCACCGCGCCCTCCTCGTCGACGTACTGGAACAGGTCCTGCCCCGCCATCGCCTGGCAGCGCCGCACGACGCGGGCGACGCGCGGGTCGTCGAGCGCGACCTCATGCTCCTTGCCGCTCTTGCCGCGAAAGCGCAGGCGCAGGCGATCGCCCGAGACGGCGGCGTGACGGTTGCGCAGCGTCGTCAGTCCGAACGACTTGTTCTCGCGCGCGTATTCCTCGTTGCCGATGCGAACGTAGGTCGTGTCCAGGAGGCGCACGATCGTCGCCAGCACGGTGTCGCGGCGCGGCCGCGTGCCGACCGGCGCGGCGAGATCGGCGGCGACGCGCTTGCGAATGCGCGGCAGCACGGCGCCGAACTCGAGCATGCGCTCGAACTTGTCGGCGTCCTTGGCGAGGCGCCAGTCGGGGTGATAGCGGTATTGCTTCCTGCCGCGCGCATCGCGTCCGGTCGCCTGCAGATGGCCGTTGGCGCGAACGCAGATCCAGACGTCTTCGTAGGCCGGCGGGATGGCGAGCGAACGGATGCGGTGCAGCGCGTCGGCGTTGCGCAGGCGCTTGCCGTCGACGCCGATGTAGGCGAAGTCGGCGCCGACGCGGATGCGGCGGATGCCCGGGCTCTGATCGCTGACCCAGACCAAGCCCGGCGGCGTCGCGCCTTCGCCGGCGGCATTCGCCGCCGGATGCACGGCGCGGGCCCGGGCCGCGCCCGCCGCGGCGCCCGTCATCGAGCGGCGATGGCCGGCGGCGAATCTCGCGGCGGCTCGCGCACCGGCGCAGGATCGACCGGGCCGCGCGGGTCGTCGATCGGCGGCGGCACGCCCTGCGGGTTCTGCGGCGTCGGCGGCAACGGCGTCGGCGGCACGGGCTCGGGGGGATGAGGATCGCTGGGGGCCACGGCGTCTCGGCGGTTGTCGCGCCTCGGGCAAGCGTCATGCCGCGCCCCACGCATGGCGCCGGCGCGGGCGCGCGCCTTGCCCGACGGCGCGGCCCGTCACGACCGCCGCTTCGGCCACGCACTGCCTCATGCCTTCAGCCGCCCGCCGCGCCCAACCCGCCTCCTCTTCGCCGCCCTCCTCGACCTCCACGACCTGGCGTTCGCGCCTGACGCGCCTGCTGCGCGGCACCTTCGGCCTGAAGCATCTGCGCGAAGGCCAGGAGGCGACGATCGCCCACGTCATGGCCGGCACGCCGACGCTCGCGGTGATGCCGACCGGCGCCGGCAAGTCGCTCTGCTACCAGCTGCCGGCGCTGCTCCTGCCCGGCACGACGCTCGTCGTCTCGCCGCTGATCGCTTTGATGAAGGACCAGTCCGACAAGCTGCGCGAGCTCGGCGTCGCCGCCGTGCAGCTGAACAGCGCCGTCGGCGCCGACGACATCGCCGCCGCCGAGCAGGCGATCGCGAGCGGTGCCGCGAAGATCGTCTTCACGACGCCCGAGCGGCTCGCCGACGCGGCCTTCCTCGAGCTGATCGCGGCGCAGCCGGTGGGCCTGCTCGTGGTCGACGAGGCGCACTGCATCTCGCAGTGGGGCCACGACTTCCGCCCCGCCTTCCTCGAGATCGGCAGCGCCCTGCCGCGCCTCGGCAGGCCGACGATCCTCGCCCTCACGGCGACCGCGACCGACGCGGTGATCGCCGACATCGCCCGCCAGCTCGGCGTCGCCCGATTCGCGGTGGTCAACACCGGCATGTACCGGGCGAACCTGCACTACGGCGTCCTCCAGGTCACCAACGAGGCCGACAAGCTGCAGCGAGCCGTGCTGCTGGTCGCCGCGAGCGACGGCGCGGGTCTGGTCTACACCGCCACCGTGAAGGCGGCCGAGGCCGTCCACGCGGCGTTGCGCGAGGCCGGCATCGACGCGGTGCTCTATCACGGCAAGCTCGGCGCGGCCGAGCGCAAGGCGCGCCAGGAGGACTTCATGACCGGGCGGGCCCGCGTCATGGTCGCGACCAACGCCTTCGGCCTCGGCATCGACAAGGCCGACACGCGCTTCGTCGTCCACTACCAGATGCCGGGCGGGCTCGACGCCTACTACCAGGAGTCGGGTCGCGCCGGCCGCGACGGCGAGGTCGCCGACTGCACGCTCCTCTTCCTGCACAGCGACAAGGCGGTCCAGCAGTTCTTCCTCGCCGGCCGCTATCCGGCGAAGGAAGACGTCGCCGACCTCTACGGCGCGCTGCAGCGCGGCCGCGACGACGGCGCGCGCTGGACGCTCGCGACGCTGCACGACGCGCTCGAGCGGCCGAAGACCAAGCTGCAGGTCGCGTTGCGGCTGTTGCGCCATCGCGGCGTCGTCGGCCAGGACCGCGACGGCCAGCTCACCCTGACCCGCGCCGGCCTCGACGCCGATGCGCTCGAGAAGCTCCTGCTGTCGTATCGCCACAAGCGCGAGAGCGATCGGGCGATGCTCGAGCGAATGGTCTTCTACGGACAGACGGGTCACTGCCGCTGGAAGGTCCTGCTCGACAACTTCGGCGAGGCCGAGGGCTTCGCGTCGTGCGGCACCTGCGACAACTGCATCCGCATCGCCGCCGCGTTCGCCGCGGCGGAGGGCGAGCGCGAAGCCGAGGCAGCCGACGCCGACCGCGACGCCGACGCCGACGCGGAAGGCGCCGCATCGCCGTTGCCGGCCCGAGGCGAGCTCGTCAGCGTGCCGCGCTACGGCCGCGGCATCGTCGATGCAGTCGACGCCGAGGGCGTCACGGTCGTCTTCGCCGAAGGCGTGCGACGCGTCTTCCTGCCGGCATTTGTGCGCCGCCGCACGACGCCGCGAAGGCAGTCCGGTCGAGCAGCAAAAGTTACCGCAAGCGCTGCCTGAGCGCGCGCTCGGCGGCCCCGCCGCGGCCGCGTCGAAACGGCGGTCTGTCGAGGTAAAAACAGCTCGCGCTCGCGATGGCACGGGTGTTGCTCACGGAGCCTGTCGGCAACGTCGTCGCGGTCTCGCGCCGCGGCTCTTTCCGACCTTTCGAGCGCCTACCGAATGATGAACTTTCCGACTCTGCAACCGCGCCAGCGCCAGCAGCACACCGTCACGCCGAGGCTGCAGCACGCGGTCCGCCTGCTGCAGCTTTCCTCGCTCGACTTCGCCCAGGAAGTGCAGGACGCGATGGGCCGCAACCCTTTCCTCGAGGTCGAGGATTCGCCGCACGACGCCGGCCGCGTCGAGGTCGCGTCGGCCAACGGCGATGCCGATCCGCGCGGCATCGATCTCGAGGCGACGGCGCCGATCGCCGACGCGCCCTACGACCGCGAGAACTGGCAGCAGTCGTCGTCGAGCGTGCGCCAGCAGAGCGGCGACAACGACATCGGCGCGCTCGACATGATCGCCGCCGACGTCGGCCTGCGCCAGCATCTGCACGGCCAGATCAACGTGCTGCCCCTGTCGCAGCGCGACCACGCTCTCGCCTGCGCGATCATCGAATCGCTCGACGACGACGGCTACCTCCGCGTCGAGCTCGACGAGCTCGCGGCGACGAGCGGGATGGTGCCCGCGGTCGAGGCGGTCGAGATGCAGATCGCGCTGAAGCGCGTACAGTCGCTCGACCCGCCCGGCGTCGGCGCGCGCAGCGTCGCCGAGTGCCTGCTCCTGCAGATGCCGGCGATCGAGGACGACGAGGAGCGCGCCGTGGCGCGCGCCATCGTCACCGATCACCTCGATCGCCTCGCCCAGCACGACGTCAACGGCCTCGCCCGCCTGCTGAAGCGGACGCCGCTCGAGATCGAAACCGCGTGCGAGCGGATCCGCCATCTCAGCCCGCGCCCCGGCTGGAACGTCGAGCCGACGGCAACCCAGTTCATCACCCCCGACGTCATCGTCCGCAAGGTGCGCGGCCGCTGGACGGCGACGCTCAATCGCGCCGTCGTGCCGCGCGTCAAGCTCAACCAGGCGTACGCCTCGCTGTTCCAGGAGCACCGCGACAGCCAGCACGGCGAGCTCGCGCAGCATCTGCAGGAAGCGCGCTGGACGGTGAAGAACGTGCAGCAGCGCTTCTCGACGATCCTGATGGTCGCCGAGGCGATCCTCAAGCGCCAGCAGCACTTCCTCGAGTTCGGGCCGATGGCGATGAAGCCGCTCGGCCTGCGCGAGATCGCCTCCGAGCTCGGCCTGCACGAGTCGACCGTCTCGCGCGTCACCAACAACAAGTACATGGCGACGCCGGTCGGCGTGTTCGAGCTGAAGTACTTCTTCTCGCGCGAGATGGCGACGGCCAGCGGCACCGCGTGCTCGGCGACGGCGATCCGCGGCGTCATCAAGGGAATGATCGACGCCGAGAACCCGTCCGACCCGCTCTCCGACGCGCAGATCGCCCGGCTCCTCGTTCGCCAGGGGCTGAAGGTGGCGCGGCGAACGGTCACCAAGTACCGTCAGCTGCTGAAGGTGGCGTCGGTCGAACGGCGCCGTCGCGTCGGTCGTCCCGTGATCGGCGAGGCGCTTGCCTGATCGCGCCGCTTCGGCTGCACCCGTCTCTCGCGGCATGCCGATTGCCGCGGCAGGCGCGACGGTTGCGCGACGTCGACGCAACGGGGAGCCAGGGCTGACCGTGCCACGCGAAACGCTGCCGACCGATTCCGGAACCGATGCCGAGGCCCCGGACGCCGCCGCGCGGGCGAGCGCGGACCCGGCTCGCCTGATCGAGGCTGCGCCGGTGCTGATCTGGAGCGCCGGCCTCGATCGCAGCAACGACTGGTTCAGCCCGTCGTGGTCGGCGTACACCGGGCGCAGCGCCGACGACCTGCGTGGCGACGGCTGGACCCGCTCGGTCCATCCCGAAGACCTCGACCGCTGTCTCGGCATCCGCGCCGCCAGCTTCCAGGCACGCGCGCCGTTCTCGATGGACCTGCGCCTGCGTCGCCACGACGGCGCATTCCGCTGGATGCTCGACAACGGTGTGCCGCGCTTCGGCGCCGACAGCGTCGCCATCGGCTACGTCGGCAGCTGCGTCGACATCCACGAGCGGAAGGAGCTCGAGGAGTCGCTCGCCGAGCGCACCCAGCAGCTGCGCCTGGCCGAGCGGCGCCAGGGCCAGTTCCTCGCCATGCTCTCGCACGAGCTGCGCAACCCGCTCGCGCCGATCGCCAACGCGGCGAGCGTCCTGCGCACGCTCGAGAGCACGAACCCGATCCTGGTCCGCCTGCGCGAAATCCTCGAGCGCCAGGTCGGCCGCCTCGGCCACCTGATCGAAGAGCTGATCGACGTCACCCGCGCGGCGCAGGGCCAGATCTCGCTCGTTCGCGAGCCGGTGTCGGTCGAGAGCGTCGTCCAGGCGGCGGTCGCGGCGAGCCACGACAAGCTCACCGGCTCCGGCCACCGGCTCGAGGTCGACGTTCCCGACGAGCGGCTGTTCGTTCGCGGCGACCGCGGTCGCCTCGCGCAGGCGCTCTCGCACCTGATCATCAACGCCGCCAAGTTCACGTTCGAGCCGAGCGCGGTCTCGATCGGCGTGCGCCGCGCCGCCAAGACGGTGCAGATCTCGGTCATCGACCGCGGCGAAGGCATCGATCCGAAGTTCCTGCCGCACGCCTTCGAGCTGTTCGCGCAGCAGGACCAGACGCTCGCCCGCACCCTCGGCGGCCTCGGCGTCGGCCTGACCCTCGCCCGCCGCATCGCCCAGCTGCACGGCGGCGACGTCGAAGGCTTCAGTGAAGGGCCGGGACGCGGCAGCGAGTTCGTCCTCTGGCTGCCGCTGATCGAGCCCGACTCGGCCGGCGACGCGCGCGATTCCGGCGCGCCGCGGCTGAGCGAGAGCTACCGCGTCCTCATCGTCGAGGACAACGTCGACGCGCTCGAGAGCCTGCGCCTGCAGATGGAGCTCTGGGGCACCGAGGTCAGCACCGCGCGCAATGCCGAGGAGGCGCTCGACGTCGCCGCCGACTTTCGTCCGCAGATCGTTCTCTGCGACATCGGCCTGCCGGGCATGGACGGCCTTCGCCTGGTCGAGCCGCTGCGCGAGAAGCTGAAGGGAATGCCGGTCGTCTTCGCCGCGGTCACCGGCTATGCCAGCGCCGACGACCAGCAGCGCGCGCTCGACGCCGGCTTCGATTCCTTCTTCGTCAAGCCGCTCAACCCCGGCAGCCTCGCCAACCTGCTTCGCTCGTATCCGTCCCGGTCCGCCTGAGCGGCGCGCCGGCGACGTTCAGCGCACCTCGTCGAGGGCGCCGGGCTCGCTCAGCGGGTCGCCGTCTTCGGCGGCATATTCCTTGAGCCGGTTGTAGAGCGTCTTCAGGCTGATGCCGAGCGTCGCCGCCGTCTTCTCCTTGTGCCGGCCGAGATGCTCCAGGGTGGCGAGCGTGAGCATCCGCTCGACCTCGGCGAGCGTCGCGCCGACGCGAACCGTGAGGGTCGGCGCGACGCCGCCGGCGACGGCGGCGCCGGCGCTGGTCGGCAGGCAGTCGTCCTCGATCATCGCGCCCGGCGTCATCACGTAGGCGCGGTAGACGACGTTGCGCAGCTCGCGCACGTTGCCCGGCCAGCGGTAGGTGGCGAAGCGCTCGAGGACGTCGCCGCCGAAGCGCTTGGTCGCGCCTTCGCGCTCGCCGATCTGGGCGAGGAAATGCTTCGAGATGAGCGGGATGTCGTCGACCCGATCGCGCAGCGGCGGCAGGTGGATCGGAAAGACGTTGAGGCGATAGAGCAGGTCCTCGCGCAGCTTGCCCTTGGCGACCGCCTCGTTCGGATTGCGGTTGGTGGCGGCGATGATGCGGACGTCGGTCTCCTGGACCTGGGTCGAGCCGACCCGCATGAACGTGCCCGACTCGAGTACCCGCAGCAGCTTGACCTGGAGGTCGAGCGGCATCTCGGTGATCTCGTCGAGAAAGAGCGTGCCGCCGTTGGTGCGCTCGAAGAAGCCCAGGTGCTGGCGGTCGGCGCCGGTGAAGCTGCCCTTCTCGTGGCCGAAGATCTCGCTTTCCATCAGGTGCGGCGAGATCGCGCCGCAGTTGACGGCGAGGAAGGGATTGCTGCGGCGCCGGCTGAGGTCGTGGACCGAGCGGGCGACGACTTCCTTGCCGGTGCCGCTCTCGCCGGTGATGAAGACCGAGACCGCCGTGCCGGCGACGCGGACGATCTGCTGGTAGACGCGGCGCATCGGCGCCGAGCGGCCCCAGAGCGCGCCGAAGTGGCCTTCGCTCTCGAGCACCGACTCCAGGTCGCCGGCGGCCGCCTTCAGCGCCGAGGGCCGGGTGACGCGCGAGAGCACGCCCTGGAGCTGCCTCAGGCTCATCGGCTTGACGAGGTAGTCGGCGGCACCGAGGCGCAGGGCCTGGATCGACGTGTCGAGGCTGGCATGGCCGGTGATCAGCACCAGCTCGGCGTTGGGCAGCTGCTTGGCGTCGTTGAAGAGCTCCATGCCGCTGCCGTCGGGAAGCATCAGGTCGAGCAGGACGATGTCGGGCTCCTGCAGCGCCATCTGGCGCCGCGCATCGCGGAGCGACCCTGCCGTGGCCACCGTGAAGCCTTCGTTGGCGATCAGCATCGCCATCGTTTCCGCGGCGTCGGAATCGTCGTCGACGAGCAGGGCGTGAGGCACTCGAAAGGCTCCTCGAGAAAGAACGGTCAGTATGGCATTGCGGGGTCACTCGACACGACGATCCGCCCGCACGGCGCACCCGCACGCCCTGCCTTCGGCTCGGCCCTGTCGAGATCGACACCCATGGTGCGCCGACGACTTTTCTTGATCTGCCTTGGGCGCACTCCCGAACGGGATCGTAGGGACACCAGGGTCGCCGCTCCAGTCCCGCTGACCGATTCAGCCGTCGGACTTTGCCTACGAACCCGGCTTTTCGACAGGAACGGAGCTTGCCGAACGGGCAAGGCGCACCCGTCGGCCGACCGCACCAGCGCCGCGGCGATGGCAACGACGATGTCGGCCGACGCGGAGGTCGCAACCCCATTCCCAACGAAAGGAAGCGTGACATGGCACAGCAAGGCAATCAGGATCGCGGCGATGGGTCGCGGCCCGGCAACCGCGACGACGACCGTGGCGACGACCGGGACAACGGTCGGCAGCGCGGGTCGTCCGGATCGCAGCAATCGTCGTTCAGCGATCGCGACGAGCAGATGGGCGGCTACTACACGGGTGGCGGCCGCAACTACGGCGGCGGCCAGGGCAACTACGGCGGCGGCAATTCGGCTGACGACTGGGGCCGCGGCCAGGGCAGCGGCAGCACCGACTGGCGCAACGCTCCGGGCGGCTACGGCCGCGACAGCGCCGACCGCGGCATGCAAGGCGGCCCCGGCGCCGATGACCAGGGACGAGACGCGTCGGCGCAAGGGCGAGGCTCCTACGGCCAGGGCCAGGGCTCGTTTCGCCAGAGCCAGGGCGTCGGCTCCGGTTCGGACTGGCGTTCGTCGCGCGGCAACGAGGGCTCCTCGCAAGGGACCTGGGGCGGGCGAGACGATCAAGGGATGCGCGGCCAGAGCGACTGGCAAGGGCAGTCCTATGGCTACGGCGCCGGCCAAGGCCAAGGCCAGGGCCAGGCCGGCTACGGCAACACCGGCGCGCAACATCAGCAGTTCGATCCCGACTACCACCAGTGGCGCAACGAGCAGTTGCGCAATCTCGACGACGACTACCGCTCTTGGCGGCAAGACCGCTACAAGAAGTTCTCGGACGAGTTCAGCAGCTGGCGCAGCAATCGCGATCGCGGCGGCCAGTCGGGCAGCAGCGGCGGCGGCTCGGACAATGGAGTGACCTCCGTCGGTACGGGGGCGTCCAGCAGCGGCGGCACCGCCGGCAGCAGCGGGTCCTCCGGCAGCATGTCCGGCAGCGGCGGGTCGGGGGCAGCGGGAACGAGCGGCGGCTCGACTGGTTCGTCGTCGTCGTCGCCGAGCACGTCGAGCGGCAGCTCGGGCTCGACTGGCGGCGGCTCGGGCTCGACCGGCGCCAGCTCGGGCGGATCGAGCTCGAAGAGCAAGTAGGCGGCGCCGATCCGGCGCGATCGGCCTCGGCCTATCGCGCCGGATCCGGGTGCCAGCCGAGGACGAGCAGGAGGACGAAGTAGCCGAGCACGTAGCCGACGGCGACGTGCCAGCCGCTCGCGAGCCACGATTTCACCGAGCGCGCCTGCGGGAACTGGCTCGCGAGCGCGACACCGGCCGACGAGCCGAACCAGATCATCGAGCCGCCGAAGCCGACCGCGTAAGCGAGGAAGCCCCAGTCGTAGCCGCCCTGGCGCAGCGCCAGCGCCGTGAGCGGGATGTTGTCGAAGACGGCCGAGACGAAGCCGAGGCCGAAGGCGACTTGCCACGATGCCGCCGGCAGGGCCTCTATCGGCATCATCGACGCCGCGAGGACGAGGCTGACGAGGAAGATGCCGCCGCGCGTCGCCGACGGCAGCACGCTCCAGTCGGGGCGCACCGACGGCGCGAACAGCAGGAGCGTCGCCCAGACCGCGAGGCCGATGGAAGGCAGCCGGTTGAGCCATGCGCCCTGCGCGAACTGCGCGAAGACGTTGGCCGCGATCGCCGCGGCGAGAACCGCGGCGACCGCGCCGAGGTGTCCCTTGTCGACGGCGATCCCCGCCGGCGCGTCCTTCAGGATCGGCTGGAAGGCGTGCTGCTGGCGCGCGGCGACGATGCCGAAGAAGACGAGCGCGGGAACGGCGGCGAGGTAGGCCTCGAAGACCTGGAGCGGCCGCACGCCGGCGATCCACATCATCGTCGTCGTCGTGTCGCCGACGACGCTGCCCGAGCCGCCCGCGTTCGACGCGGCGACGATCGCGACCAGAAAGCCGATGTGGACGCGGCCGCGGTAGAGCGCCGTCGCCATCGTGCCGCCGATCATCGCCGCGGCGATGTTGTCGAGAAAGCTCGACAGCACGAAGACGACGGCGAGCATGGCGAAGCCGCCCTTCCAGTCGTCCGGAAGCAGGCTCGGCAGCAGGAGCGGAACCCGGCTCTCCTCGAAGTGCCGCGCCAGCAGCGCGAAGCCGACGATCAGCAGCCAGAGGTTGATCACCAGCACCCACTCGCTTGCCAGGTGGGCGACCAGACCGGCGGCGCCGGGGACGCCGTGGAACGACGAGAAGGCGATCTTGTAGACCGTGATGGCGAGCAGGCCGATCAGCGCGACGCGCAGCGAATGGTGATGGAACACCGCGACGCCGGCGAGGACGGCGGCGAAGAGGATGAATTCGATCGGGATGCCGGCGACGGCGGGAAGAGGGGCGTGCATGCGAGCGTCGGTGACCGCACAGTATCAGCGAGCCGCCCGCAGGCGCGCCAGGACATCCGGCAAGGCGATCCCTTGCGTCAGCACCCGCGCCATGTTCTTGGCGCAGCGCACCGGGACGTCGCCGAAGGGCGTCCAGCGGAAGTCGTCCATCTCCGGACGCGAGCGCCCCCAATGGTCGACGAAGACGCTCGAGCAGACGCATTGCGCCGCATCGAAGCGATCGACGAGGACGGCGTGGAGGACGAGGTCCTTGTCGGGCCGGTAGTCGAATCGGCCGAGCTCGAGCAGCGCGCCGGCATCGACGACGATGCCGCATTCCTCGCGCGCTTCGCGCGCCGCCGCCTCGGCGCTGCTTTCGCCTGCGTCGGCGCTGCCCTTCGGGATGTCCCAGTGCCGGCCGCCGGTCGCGTGGCAGAGCAGCAATTCGCCGTCGGCATCGACGACGAGGACGCCGTGGCTGGTCGTCTTCACGGCGTCATTGTCAGGCGATGGCCACTCACGAAATGAGGACGGCCGTCGAAGGGGGTCGGCGCGACGGCAGTCGAGCCGGCTGACAGCGCGGGCAGCATGTCACCGGCTTCTACTATGCTCGGTGGACAGCAACGGAACGCGACTCCAATGCCCTACAGGTTTTCCGACACGGCCGCCAAGAGCCCGTCACCGTTTCGCGGCGCAAGTCTGACGGACGTGCCCTACCTGTTCCACGCCATCCTCGAGGGCAGCCTGTCGGGTTCCTTCGGCGACGACCATCTCACCGGGCGCGGCCATGTTCGACTGCTCGCGTCGCTTCTGCGCCAGGTGACTTTTCCGCGCGAGGCGCGAATCTGGATGTTCAGCCACGCCGGCGAAGTGGCCGGGTTCGTTCGTTGGAGCACTCGGGCCGAAGATTCGGTCGAACGAACGACGATCCGACTCTGCGCGGTATCGCCTGGGCTGCGCGGACGCGGCGTCGGCCGTGCCATGCTGCAGGCCTTCGTCGATGCGAATCAGGGGCGCGACGTCGAGGCCTACTGCACGAAGTACGCGCGCGCGATGCAACGGTGCCTGAAGCGGCTGCGCTTCGTTCGCCAGCCGCACCGGCCGCCGCTCGAGCATTACGTGCTCCGCCGTGCCGTTCAGAGCGACGCCGGCCGCGACTCCTCCACGTCATCGGTGTCGATCATCGGAAGGTCCGGCGGCCGTCGCGCGGCCTGATGCAGTCGCCGCAGCGCGTCCGGTGGGAGCGTCTTCGCGCCATCAGGTCCGCTTGTTGGTAGGCGCGATTGGACTCGAACCAACGACCCCCACCATGTCAAGGTGGTGCTCTAACCAGCTGAGCTACGCGCCTGCGAAGGGCCGAACTATAGCAGCGTCGATCGCGCCGTCGGCGCGTGCGGGTAGTCTTCGCGTCATCGTGTTCGCACGCCGACAGGCACCCTGCCATGAAGCCCCTCGCCCTCCTCGTTTCGGCCGCCCTGCTCGGCGCGGGCAGCCCCGCGATCGCCGAGCCGATCGGCGAAGTCGACACCGTCTTCAAGCTGATCGGGCCCGACCACAAGATCGTCGTCGACGCCTACGACGACCCGAAGGTCGCCGGCGTCACCTGCTACGTCTCGCGCGCCAAGACCGGCGGCATCAGCGGCGCGCTCGGCCTCGCCGAGGACAAGTCGGAAGCGTCGATCGCCTGCCGCCAGGTCGGCCCGATCTCGTTCGCCGGCAAGCCGCTCGAGCAGCGCGAGGAGATGTTCAACGAGCGCATCTCGCTCGTCTTCAAGCGCCTGCGCGTCGTCCGCATGGTCGACCGCAAGCGCAACACGCTGGTCTACCTCACCTACTCCGATCGCGTCATCGAAGGATCGCCGCAGAACAGCGTCACGGCGGTGCCGGTCGATCGGGCGACGCCGATACCCGTGCGCTGAATCGCGCACGCCGGGCGGGTCAGCGCCGCCGCGCCGAGCGGACGCCGGGAACCCGGCAGACGAGCGCGAGCGCGGCAGCGAGCCGCGACGAGTCGGCGACCTCGACCGTGAAGGTCATGTACGCCGTGCCGCCGGCGCCGTCGCGAACCGATTGCGAACGAACTCCCGTGACGTTGATCTTCTCCTTGGCGAGCACCTCGGAGACGTCGCGCAAGAGGCCGGCGCGGTCGCTCGCCTCGACGCTCACGTCGACCGGATAAAGGACCGGATGCGCCGCGTCGGCGCTGCCCCAGGCGACGTCGATGACGCGCTCGGCCGAGCGGCCGAGGAGCTCGCGCAGGTTGCTGCAGCCGACGCGATGGACAGCGACGCCCTTGCCGCGCGTCACGTAGCCGGCGATCGCGTCGGGCGGCGCCGGCCGGCAGCAGCGCGCCAGCGTCGTCAGCAGCGAGCCGACGCCGACGACGAGGACGCCGCCGCCGCCGGCGCGCGAGCGCGACGGCCGCAACGCGTAGTCGTCGGCGTCGCCCTTCGGCGCCGGCGCCGGGCGCAGCAGCGCCTCGATGCTCTTCAGCGACAGCTCGTCCTTGCCGACGACCTCGAACAGCGCATCGGCGCTGCGAAAGCCGAGGCGCGTCGCCAGCTCGGCGTGCTTGAGCGCCGTCTTGCCTTCGCGCTGGAGCAGCTTCTCGACCGCGTCGCGGCCGCGCGCGATCGTCGCCGCCTGCGCCTGCGCGTTGAACCACGATCGCACCTTCGCTTTCGAGCGCGCGCTCTGCAGGTAACCGAGCTCGGGGTTGAGCCAGTCGAGCGACGGCCCGCCGACCTTGGCCGCCGTGATCTCGACCATCTGGCCGCTCTGCAGCGGCGTGTTGAGGGGAACGATCGCGCCGTCGACCTTGGCGCCGCGGCAGCGGTGGCCGAGGTCGGTGTGGACGGCGTAGGCGAAGTCGATCGGCGTCGCCCCGGCCGTGAGCTCGACGACGGCGGCCTGCGGCGTGAAGACGTAGAGGCGATCGTCGAAGGCGACACGCGCCGCCGCGTCGGCGGCGCTGGCGGCTTCGGCGGCGCCGCCTTCCTCCGCACCGTCGTCGCCGGCAAGATCGCGCTCCCACGCGAGCAATTGGCGCAGGACGACCAGACGGGCCTGGGCGATCCTCGCCTCGAACGACCCGCCGGCGCTGACCGCGGCGTTGGCGACGTCGGCCTCCTTGTAGGCCCAGTGCGCCGAGACGCCGTACTCGGCGTGCTCGTGCATCTCGGCGGTGCGGATCTGGATCTCGATTGCGCCGCCGTCGTCGCCTTCGACGACGGTGTGCAGCGAGCGGTAGCCGTTCGCCTTCGGCCGGGCGATGTAGTCGTCGAGCTCGCCGACGATGGCGCGGTAGCGCTCGTGGACGCGGCCGAGGACGGCATAGCAGGCGGCGACGTCCCGGGCGATGACGCGCAGGGCGATGACGTCGAGCACGTCGGCGAAGCCGACGCGCTTCCTGCGCATCTTCTTCCAGATGCTGTAGAGGTGCTTCGGCCGCCCCTGCACCTCGACCGCGAGGCCGTGCGCGGCGAGGTCGGCGGCGAGGCTTGCGCGCATCGCCGCGACCCGTGCCTCGCGGTCGGCGCGGCGCTCGTCGAGGAGCTTGGCGATCGTCCGGTACTGCTCGGGGTCGAGGAAGCGGAAGGCGAGATCCTCGAGCTCCCACTTGATCTGCCAGATGCCGAGCCGGTTGGCGAGCGGCGCGAACACCTGCATGGCCTCGGCGGCGAGCTCGGGCGGGCAAGGCCGCTTGCTCGCCGCGAAGAAGCGCAGCGTCTGCAGGCGCGAGGCGAGCCTGAGCAGGACGACGCGCAGGTCGCGCGAGAAGGCGAGCAGCATCTTGCGGACGCGCTCGACCTGCTGCGCCCGCGCGGCGGCATCGAGCTGCGCGCCTTGCGCCGCGCGCTGCAGCGCGCCGAGCTTCCTCGCATTGGCGACGAGCGCCGTCTGCGATGCGCCGAAGAGCGGTGCGAGCACCGCGTCGGGCTCGCCGAGCTCGTCGGCGGCATGGACGAGGTAGGCCGCGGCGCACAGCGCCGGCGCGGCGCCGATCGCGGCGAGGATCGCGGCGACGCCGTCGGCGTGGCCGAGCACGCCCTCGCCGGTCGGCAGCTCGCGGCCGATGACGAGCGGCACGGCGAACGCGCGCGCCCGCGCCACTTCGCTTGCGCCGCCCGCAGCGGCCTCGTGCGGATCGAGAAGGCGAACGATGGGGGCCGCCTGGTCGACGGCCGCCGAGGCGGTCTTCACGGTCGTCCCACTACGCCCCGGCTTGCAGGAACTCGCGAACCACCGCGACCTGGTCGGCGGCGACGATCGTCGGCGCATGGCCGACGCCGGCGAACTCGTAGACGCGCGCCTTCGGGCCGCGCGCCGCCATCGCCGCCGCGGTCGCCGGCGCGAGGACGTCGGAATCGGCGCCGCGCAGGACGAGCGTCGGGCAGCGGATCCGGTCGTAGGCGGCCCAGAGCGCCGCCTCGCCGGCGCTCGCCGCCTCGGGCGTCATCGCGCGCAGCGGCGCACCGATCGCCGGGTCGTAGTGAAGGCGGATGCGGTCGCCGTCGCGGCGCAGCATCGGCCGCGTCAGCGCCAGCCATTGCTCGCGGCTGTGCGGTCCGAAGCCCTTCGAGATGGTCAGCAGGTAGTCGGCCGCCTCGTCTTCGCTCGCCCAGCTGAGCGGCAGGCCGATGTAGGCGGCGATGCGCGCGATGCCGGCCGGGTCGATCGCCGGGCCGACGTCGTTGAGGACGAGGCGCGAGATCGGCGATCCCGGCAGCGCCGCCATGGCGATGCCGATCAGTCCGCCCATCGACGTGCCGAACCAGTGCACCGTCGTCGCGTCGAGGCGGGCGAGCAGCGTCACCATGTCGGCGACGTAGGCCGGGAGCTGATAGCCCGCCGGGTCGGCGAGGCGATCCGATTCGCCGCGGCCGACGACATCGGGGCAGACGACGCGCCAGCCGTCCCGCATCGCCCGGGCGAGGATGTCGAAATCGCGGCCCTGGCGCGACACGCCGTGAGCGCAGACGAGGACGCGATCGCTCGCGCCGCCGTCGCGCTCCCACTGCCAATAGGCCATGCGGTGCAGGCCGCGCGGATCGAGGCATTGGACGTGGCGCAGTCGGGGTTCGTTCATGGAATGTCGCTCGCGATGGCGAGAAGAGATGCGGTCGCCGCCGCGCGGACGTTGCACTTCATGATGGATTGCTCGACATCGGCGAGATGACTTGTAACAGCTCGTCAGGAGGCCCCGGAATCGCCCGCAAAGCCGCGCAGAATCGCGATTGTTACAAATGGGGAATCGATGAACACAGCTGCCAACGCCCGCCCGGATCGGATCGTCGTCGTCGACGATGATGCCCGCATTCGCGACCTGCTGCGCCGCTACCTGACCCAGGAAGGCTTCGAGGTGCTGCTGGCGGAAGACGCGAAGGCGCTCAATCGGCTGCTGACGCGCGAGACGGTTCACCTCATCGTCCTCGACCTCATGCTGCCGGGCGAGGACGGCCTGTCGATCTGCCGGCGCCTGCGCGCCGCCAACGACGTGACGCCGATCATCATGCTCACCGCCAAGGTCGAGGACGTCGACCGCATCGTCGGCCTCGAGGTCGGCGCCGACGACTACCTGCCCAAGCCGTTCAACCCGCGCGAGCTGCTGGCCCGGATCCACGCCGTGCTGCGCCGCCGTCCGGCGCTGGAGGCGCCCGGCGCGCCGGCGCTCGACGCCCAGACCGTCACCTTCGGCCCGTTCGTCTTCGACCTCGCGCTGCGTCGCCTGACCAAGGACGGCGAGCAAATCGCGCTCACGACCGGCGAGTTCTCGATGCTGAAGGCGCTCGTGCGCCATCCGCGCCAGCCGCTCTCGCGCGACAAGCTGGCGCAGCTCGCGCGCGGCCGCGAGTTCGAGCCGTTCGACCGCAGCCTCGACGTCCAGATCTCGCGCCTCAGAAAGATGATCGAGCCTGATCCGACCCAGCCGCGCTATATCCAGACAGTCTGGGGCGTCGGCTACGTCTTCGTCCCGGACGGCGCCGCCTAGGCAACAATCGCCTGGTGGCGACCCGTACCGTCAAGCGCCCTTCCTCGACGCCCCTCTCCGAGCGGCTGAGGCCGCCGCAGACGCCGCGGCTGGCGAAGAAGTTCGTCGCCCTGAGCCTCTTCTGGCGCACCTTCTTCCTGCTCGCGCTGCTGCTCGCGAGCGGCGTCTTCGCCTGGGTGCAGACCTTTCGCGCCCTCGAGTTCGAGCCGCGCGCGATCCAGGCGGCGCAGCAGATCGCGAGCCTCGTCAACATCGCCCGCGCCGCGCTCCTCGGCACCGACGGCATCAACCGCATCGCCATCATCAAGAGCGTGTCGACGCTCGATTCGGTGAAGCTGACGCCGCGCGAGCCGACCGACAAGTGGGAGCCGTTCGAGCCCGACCGCTTCCAGCGCGTCATCGAGCGGGAGCTCCGCGACCAGCTCGGCCCCGACACGATCATCGCCAGCTCGATGAACGGCGCGCCCGGCCTCTGGGTCGGCTTTTCGATCGCGCGCGATTCGTTCTGGCTCAAGGTCGACCCGACCCGCGTCGGGCCGATGTCGTCGAGCACCATCGTCCTCTGGGTGAGCATCGCCCTGCTCGCCACCGTGCTCGGCTCGGCCGGCATCGCCCGCCTCATCAACCGCCCGCTCAAGGACCTCTCGTTCGCCGCCAGCCGCATCCGTGAAGGCGAGTACGACTCGCGCCTCGACGAGACGACGATGACGAGCGAGATCCGCCAGGTCAACATGGGCTTCAACCGGATGGCGCGCGAGCTCGCCAAGGTCGAGCAGGACCGCGCCGTCATGCTCGCCGGCATCTCGCACGACCTGCGCACGCCGCTTTCGCGGCTGCGCCTCGAGGCCGAGATGAGCGTCCAGGACGAAGAGGCCAAGAGCAACATGGCGATGGACATCGACCAGCTCGACGCGATCATCGACAAGTTCATGGACTACGCGCGTCCGGGCGAGGTCAAGCTCGTGCCGGTCGACGTCGCGACGATCGTCGCGCGCGAGGCCGCCGCCTTCCGCGACACCAGCCAGATCCGGATCCAGTCGAAGGTCGCGCCCGACACGCGCGTCCTTGCCGACGACGTCGAGCTCGGCCGCGTCCTGCAGAACCTGTTCGAGAACGCGCGCCGCTACGGCCGCTCGACCGAGACCGGCATCGCCCGCGTCATCGTCAGCTTCGCGCGCACCGGGCCGTGGGTGATCATCACCGTGCGCGACCACGGCCAGGGCGTCGACCCGAAGAAGATCGACCAGCTGACGACGCCGTTCTTCCGCGGCGACGCGGCGCGCACCGCCGCGACCGGCGCCGGCCTCGGCCTGGCGATCGTCGAGAAGGCGCTGCAGCGCATGGGCGGCGCCTTCGAGCTCGCCAACGCGACCGAGGGCGGACTTTTGGCGCACATCCGCCTGAAGCGGGCCTGAGTCGCGCCTCGTCGCGACCGGCGGACGCCACGGCGTCTGTCAACTCTTTCACGCGGCCGTAATCGGCCTTCAAGTTTCGCCAAGTCGCGCCCGATAACGGTTCGGCAATGCAGACGGGGCGACCCGCCT
The DNA here is from genome assembly GCA_035995885.1 of Caldimonas sp. Lineage (GTDB taxonomy): Bacteria > Pseudomonadota > Gammaproteobacteria > Burkholderiales > Burkholderiaceae_C > Schlegelella_A. The sequence continues at coordinate 43,869 of DASYKC010000164.1, forward strand.
GAGGTCGGAAGCCACCGACCGCCGGATCCCTCGGGGTTCGAACCTGGTGCTGTGAATGCGGATGCAAGTCGATTTGTGGCTTCTGATCGAACAACCCCTTTTGAAAGGTCTCACCATGAACAAGTTCAAGAAGATGTCGTGCCGACTGCTGATCGCCTTCGGCTTCGTCGCCGGCGCGACCGGCGCGATGGCGCAATCGAGCGCCTCGGCGACCGCGACCGCGACCGCGAACGTGATCCGTCCGATCACGCTCACCAAGAACGTCGACCTCGCGTTCGGCAACGTCGTGCCCGCGGCTGGCGCCGGCACCATGGTGCTGCCGGCTACGTCCGGCACGCCGACCGCCACCTTCACGAGTGGCGTGACGCAGCCGGGCACCACCCAGCACGGCACAGTGACCGCGGCGAAGTTCACGGCGGGCGGCGAAGGCGCCTTCACGTACTCGATCACGCTGCCCGCCTCGGCGGCGACCCTTATCGGCCCGGCTCTTTCGGTGGACATGACGGTCGACACCTGGACGGTCAGCACCGCAGGCACCCTCTCCGGCACCGCCGGCACAGCGGGCACGGAGATCTTCTACGTCGGCGGCACGCTCAACGTCGGCGCCGCGCAGGCCCCCGGCGGCTACACCGGCACCTTCTCGGTGACTGTCGCCTATAACTGACCGGAGCTCGCTCCGGCAACGGCACCGGCGATCCCGGTGCCGTTTTCTTTTTCGTTCGTCGGATTCGAAGCGGCGGCGCGTTGCTCCTTATGATCCGGTGCCCATGACGCGCATGCGAATCGATCGGCCGCACCCGCAGGGGAACGCGCGAGCGGACGATTCCCGCGTCGGTTGCGCCGTCCGCCGGTGAGCACGATCGCACCGACGACTCGCGGGACCCGGTCGCTCCGCCTGCACGTCGCCCTCGTCTGTGCCGTTCTGTCGGTCGCGGCATCGGCGCAGACGATCGGCGCCGCGACCAGCCTGTCATTCGGCAGCTTCATCGCCGGCAGTGGCGGGACGGTGACGGTGACGCCCATCGGCGGCCGCGCCACGACCGGCGGCGTGCTGACGGTCGGCCAGGGCGCGGGCGTCGCGGCAGCCCAGTTCACTGTGCTCGGGACGGCGAACGCGACCTACTCGATCACCGTGCCTGGCGACGACATCGTGCTGCTCAACGACGGAAATGGCCACTCGATGGCCCTCAATTCCTTCGTCAGCAGCCCGGCGGGCGCCGGTACCCTCTCGGGCGGTGGCAATCAGGTGATCCGCATAGGCGCCACCTTGATCGTTGGCAGCAACCAGGTGCCGGGCAACTACGCCGGCGCCTTCAACGTCACCGTGAACTACTGAGGCGCGCACGCCGTCGCCTCTCGTGAGGACGAGTCGATGAATTTCGCGATCTGCCGGGGCACGGGCGCCCTGTTCGCCGCGGCGATGCTGATGGCTCCGCTCGCCGCGCGCGCCGACCTGATGCTGTTCCCGACGCGAATCGTCTTCGACAAAAACCAGCGTGCGGCTCAGGTCGAGCTGATCAATCAAGGCCTCACGGCCGAGACCTATCGCATCAGCGTCGTCAACCGGCGCATGACCGACAACGGCGAGATCACGGCGGCGGACACGCCGGGCGAGGGCGAGCAGTTCGCCGACGCGATGCTGCGCTACTCGCCGCGACAGGTCACGATCGCGCCGGGCAGCTCGCAGACCGTGCGGATGCTGCTCCGCAAGCCGGCCGATCTGGCGCCCGGCGAGTATCGCTCGCACCTGCAGTTCGATCGTGTCGCCGACCCCGTCGGCAACACCAGCGTCGAGACGCAGGCCGACTCGGACGGCAAGCGCGTCGGCGTCGTCCTCACGGCACTGGTCGGCGCATCGATCCCGGTGATCGTTCGCGAGGGCAGCACCCAGGCCAGCGTGACGCTGGCACAGCTGGCGTTCGATGCGCGCGCCAAGGAATCGCCGCCGATTCTCGCCTTCGAGATTCACCGCGACGGCAACCGCTCGATCTATGGCGACCTGATCGTGACGTTCACGCCGCGCGGCGGCGCGCCGATCGACGCGGCGAAAGCGGGCGGCGTCGCCGTCTACGTCCCGAACGCCTTCCGAAGGATGCGCATGGCGCTGCAGATTCCGGCTGGTACCTCCCTGTCGGGCGGAACCTTGCGCGTCGTCTACCGCGAGCGCGCGGACACCGGCGGCAAGTCGCTCGCGGAAGCGAGCACCGTCCTTCCCTGATCGTTCGTTGGCGATGACAGGGTCAGCCTGCGACTCGCCGGCCGGCTGAGGACTCGTCGCGGGCAGGGCCGGCACACGGGTCCGGGTCAGACCGGCATAGAGCCCTCTGTTCCATTGATCGCGCCGGGCACCCGCGCCGCAGACTGCCGCCATGAAGCTGCGGTCGCTGTGTCGAACGCATCCTCCACGCTCGGCGATGCGATCGGTCTTGGCGACGATCTGCGGCGCGCTCTGCCTGGTTCTGCCAGCGGCCGCGATGGCCCAATCGGCGCCATCGGCGGCCGCGCACGTCCAGCGTGGCGCGGAAGCGAGCGTGCTGGTCCTCGAGGTCCAACTCGACGGCCATGTCCTGTCCGACAGCTTCATGGCCTACCAGGACGGTGCCCAGGTGCTGTTGCCGCTCGGCGAGCTGTCGCGCCTCCTGACGCTGGCCATCGCTGTCCAGCCGGCGCAAGGCACGGCGAGCGGATTCGTCATCCGCGAGGACCGGACCTTCGACCTGAGCGTGGCCGATGCGCTCGCCAGCGTGCGGGGTCGCCAAAAGAACTTCGAGCCGCGCCTGGCAGCCATCATCGGCGACGACATCTACGTCTCGAGCAAGCTGCTCGGCCACTGGCTGCCGATCGACTTCGAGATCGATCTGGCGCGCCTGCAACTGCGCGTCAAACCACGTGAACGGCTGCCGCTGCAGGAACGCCTGGAGCGCGAAGACAGCGGTGCGCGCCTGCGCGCGGGCGCCGGCCAACGGGTCGACCTGGGCTACCCGATGGTGACCACGCCGTACGGCATGGCGAGCGTTCCGTTCATCGACCAGACCTTCAGCGGCAACGCCCAGATCGGCCCGGGCGCGAAGGTCTACCAAGCCGCCTACACGGGCTACCTGACGGGCGACATCTTCGGGATGGAAGGCGCCGCTTATGTCTCGACCCACGGCCAGACCGTCGCGTCCGGGACGGACAACAGGACCGCGCACCGCGACTTCACCCTCGTCAACGACAGCGATCGCACCGCCGCCGATTTGCGCGTCACGCTGGCGCGTCACGACCCCGACGCCGGCCTGCTCGGCGCGTTGCACGCACGCTCGGTAGTCGTGGGCGGCATCATCCTGCCGAGCGTGTCGAATGTCATGATCGGCAGCCCGCAAGGGAACGGGCTGATGGTGAGCAACCGGCCGCTCGACCAGCCGACCAGCTTCGACCGGCACACCTTTCGCGGCAACCTGCCGCCCGGCTGGGACGTCACGCTCTACTACAACGAAGCGCTGATCGGCTTCCAGACCGCGCGCACGGACGGCCAGTACTCGTTCGACGACCTGCCGCTCTCGTTCGGCCCGAACGAATTCCGCCTCGTCTTCAACGGCCCGCTCGGCCAGGTTCGCGTCGAACGGCAGAGCTTCCTCCTCGATCAATCGGTGATCGCGCCCGGCGAAGCCTTCTATTCGCTTGCCCAGCACCACGCCAACAACGGCGATCTGCGCAGCATCGCGCAGATCGACTACGGGTTGACGCGAACGATCGCCGCCAACGCCGCAGTTGTCCGAAAGCCGCGCCTCGGCACCAATGAGGACAGTGCCTACGCCCAGTTCGGGGTGCGTGGCTATTTCGAGTCGATGATTCTCAGCTCGCAGATCACGCACGAGCCTGGTCGCGGCGCGCTCGTCGAGCTAGCGATGAAGACGCGCCTGCTCGGTTATTCGATCGACGTCATCCACCTCCAGCGACAAGGCCGCTTCGAAAGCGATCTGCTGCCGGATTCGGACGACGGATTGAGTTTCCGTGACATCGTTCGCGCCACCGGCGTCCTGAAGACGGCCGCGCTGCCGCCGCTGACGCTCACGCTCGAAGCCAAGCGCGATTCGCTGGAGTCGGGGCACGCCAGGCTCGGCGTCGCCGGTCGCGTGTCGACCATGCTGCGCGGGACCGCCTTGTCGAACAGCCTCGACTGGCTCCAGAGCGACGGAATCACGAGCTCGGTCGGAACCCTTCAGCTCAGTCGCCGTGTCATCGATGTCGGCCTCAGCGCCCAGGTCGGCTACACGGTGCGGCCCCACCTGTCGCTTGACACCGTCGCGTTGAGCGCCGACCGGGCGCTCGGGGACGCCTACCGCGTCAATGCCGGCTTGCTGCGGACGATGGGCTCGCCGCTCACGCTCATGTCGGTCGGTCTGACCAAGAACCTCGGCGTGTTCGGTCTCGGCGTCAGCGGCAGCTACTCGAGCAAACATGAGCTCGCGATCGGCCTGCAACTCTTCGTCGCCATCGGCCGCGAGCCGCGGACCGGGGCCTGGATGGTCGACGCGCAACCGCTCGCCGGCACCGGCGCGATCTCGGCCCGCGCCTTCGTCGACAAAAACATGAACGGCATCCGCGACGCCGGCGAGGAGCTCGTTCCCGAGGCCGGCTTCATCCTCAACGGCGGCGGACGCCATCCGAGCCGCACCGACGCCGACGGCACGGCCTTCATCGGCCGCCTCGCTCCGGGGCAGTACACCGACATCGCGCTCGACCCGTCGACCCTCGAGGATCCGCAATGGAAGCCGCTCACGCCGGGCGTTCGTATCCTGCCACGGCCCGGCGTCGTCGAGGTGCTCGAGTTCCCGGTCGTCGCGACGTCGGAGATCGACGGCACGGTGTTTCTCCTCGGCAAGGGCGATCGGCGCGGCATCGGCGATGCCCGCGTCGAGCTCGTCGACGAGCAGGGCCAGGTCATCGCCTCGACGCGAAGCTCGCCCGACGGCTACTACCTGCTGCACCAAGTGCTGCCCGGTCGCTACGTGCTCCGGATCGCGCCCGAGCAGGCCGAGAAGCTGCGACTTTCCGGGTCGCTCGAGCGGCCATTGATGGTGCCGCCCGACGGCGACTTCATCAACGGCCAGGACTTCGAGCTCAAACCGATCGCAAGCTGATCGGCGCGCGGTGCGACCCGCTCGCGCCGACGCGCCAGCCCGCCTACGGCCGCCAAATCAGGCACACCGCCCGCGCCTCCATCGCCTCGCCGTGGCCGACCGGTCCCATCTTCTCGGCCGTCTTCGCCTTGATGCTGACCTGATCGATGACCACCCCGAGCGCGCCGGCGACGCGCTGGCGCATCGCCGCGATATGCGACGCCAGGCGCGGCGCCTGCGCGATCACGGTCGCGTCGACGTTGCCGATCTGCCAGCCGGCGCCGCGCACGCGCCGCGTCGCCTCCGAGAGCAGCGCCAGCGAATCGGCGCCGCGGTACTGCGCGTCGGTCTCGGGAAAATGGTGGCCGATGTCGCCGAGGGCGGCGGCGCCGAACAGCGCGTCGGTGATCGCGTGGCAGAGCGCGTCGGCGTCGGAGTGGCCGTCGAGGCCATGGGTGTGCGCGATCTCGACGCCGCCGAGGATGAGCTTCCTGCCTTGGACCAGCGCGTGTGTGTCCCAGCCCTCGCCGACTCGCCAGAGCGGTCCGCGCGGCTTCATGCGACTGGGGCCCCACCCGCGGCTGACAGTGCAGCGCGCCAGGCGAGCAGCGCCTCGGCGATGGCGAAGTCGCCGGGGTGGGTGACCTTGATGTTCTCGGCCGAGCCTGCGACCAGCTTCGGCCTCAGGCCGATCGCCTCGATCGCCGACGCCTCGTCGGTGGCGCCGGGGCTGCGCGCGAGCGCGTCGGCGAGAACGCCGAACCTGAACATCTGCGGCGTCTGCGCCTGCCAGACGTCGTCGCGGGCCAGCGTCGCGACGGCGCGATCGCCTTCGGCCTGCTTCAGCGTGTCGGCGACCGGCAGCGCGAGCAGGCCGCCGATGCCGTCGCCGCGGCAGGCGTCGACGAGCGCATCGATCCATTCGGCGCGGACCAGGCAGCGGGCGGCGTCGTGGACGAGGACCCAGTCGTTCGCCGTCGCCCCGAGCCCGGCGAGCTTGGCGAGGCCGCCGGCGACCGTCTCGGCGCGTGTCGTGCCGCCGCAGCGGGCGAGCGAGATGCGCAGGTCCGACGGCAAGGTCGTCAGGCCTTCGTAGTGGCGATCGTCGGGCGCGACGACGACGAGGATGCGGCTCAGCCGCGGCACCGCCACGAGCGCGGCCAGCGTGTGAGCGATGAGCGGCCGGCCCGCGATCTCGACGTATTGCTTGGCGATCGCCGCCCCGGCGCGGACGCCGCTGCCCGCGCACGGGACAAGCGCGAACAGGCGGCGGCGGGCAGAAGGCGGGGTCGGCATCGGCTGAGGATCGATCGCGGCGGGGCGAAGGATAAGCCGCAGGTCCGCGCCGCCGCGGCGCGCCACCTAAAATCGTCGCTTTCTTCGCGCGGCCGAGACTCTGCCGCCTTCATGCTTCTTCCCGACATCGCCCCCGGCAAGCGCTTCGCGCTGCCCCGCCCGCCCGGCTCGGCCGACGCCCAGCTGCTCGCCCGCTTCGCCGAGAAGGAGCGCGGCCGCGGCAAGGCCGTCGCGATCTTCAGCGCCGAGCCCGCCGACGCGCAGCGGCTCGCCGACGAGATCCCGTTCTTCGCCCCGGGGCTGCGCGTCGCCGTCTTCCCCGACTGGGAGACGCTGCCCTACGACACCTTCTCGCCGCACGAGGACCTGATCTCCGAGCGGCTGGCGACGCTCTGGCGCATCCAGCGCGGCGACGTCGACGTCGTCCTGATGCCGGCGACGACGGCGCTCGTCCGCCTCGCGCCGCCCGCCTTCATGGCCGGCTACACCTTCCACTTCACGACCCGGCAGCGCCTCGACGAGGCCGCGCTGAAGGCCCAGCTCACGCTCGCCGGCTACACCCACGTGAGCCAGGTCGTCTCGCCCGGCGAGTACGCGGTGCGCGGCGGCTTGATCGATCTCTTTCCGATGGGCTCGACCGTGCCTTATCGCGTCGACCTGTTCGGCGACGAGATCGATTCGATCCGCACCTTCGACCCCGACACGCAGCGAAGCCTCTATCCGGTGCCCGAAGTGCGACTCCTGCCCGGCCGCGAGTTCCCGATGGACGAGCCGTCGCGCAACGCCTTCCGGGCGCGCTGGCGCGAGCGCTTCGAGGGCGACCCGACGAAGGTGCGCCTCTACAAGGACATTGGCGCCGGCATCGCCACCGCCGGCATCGAGTTCTACCTGCCGCTCTTCTTCGACGAGACCGCGACCGTCTTCGACTACCTCGGTGCCGAAGCGACGCTGGTCCTGCACGGCGAGATCGACGAGGCGCTGCAGCGCTTCTGGGCCGACACGCGCGAGCGGCATCGCTTCTTCCAGCACGACCGAGAGCGGCCGATCCTGGCGCCGGAAGCGCTGTTCCTGAAGCCCGAGGAATTCTTCACGACCGCCGGCACGCATGCGCTGCTGACGCTGCGCGGCAAGAGCGAGGACGAGCGCCCCTGGGCGAGCGCCTTGCCCGACCTGAGCGTCGACCGCGGTGCGCCCGAGCCGCTGAATCGCCTGCAGAGCCACGTCGCGGCCACGCCGCATCGCGTC
>DASYKC010000165.1:0-53529 GCA_035995885.1 Caldimonas sp.
TATGGTGCGGCTGGCAGGATTCGAACCCACGACCCCTTGGTTCGTAGCCAAGTACTCTATCCAACTGAGCTACAGCCGCTGAGCTCACGATTGTAGCAGCGCGACCCGCTCAGCCCTGGCGTGCGGCGCTCTCGTAGCAGCGCGCGGCGCGGGCCGCGTCGCCCTCTTGCGCGGCCAGTTCGGCAAGGGCGATCCAGGCCTTGCGGCGCGCCGCCGACACGAGCGTCGCGTCGGCGGCGGCCTGCTCGAGCAGCGACCTCGCCTTGCCCCACAAGCCGCGCGCCGCGAGCGCGCTGCCGGCCGCGAGCGCGACCGCGCCGTCGCGCGGCAACGCCTGCACCGCCGACTCGAGGCGCGGCAGCCACTCGGCACCGATGCCGGCGACGGCGCCGGCGAGCGCCTCGGCGACCGCCGCGCGGTCCTCGATGCCGAGCTCGCCGATGCGATCCCAGAGCGGCCGCAGCCAGGCGCGCGCATCGTCGTTCGCGCCGAGCGCGCTCGCCTGCGTCGCCGCGCGCGCGGCGATGAACGAATCGCGCCGGTCGGCGGCATCGAACGAGAGCCAGAGCCGGCGCAACTGATCGACGTCGTGGACGGTGTCGAGCGATTCGAAGGCGAGCGAGCGCACCAGTCCGGCCGCCGCGACCGCCGAAAAGCCCTGGTGCTTGACCAGCAGGCGCGCCGTCTTCAGCGCCTCCTGCGGCTGGCGGCCGAGGCGCGCCGCCTGCAGCTTCAGACGCAGCGCGTGCGTGCGCCGGGCGACGCCGAGCGGCAAGGCGTTGAGCAGCTCGATCGCGCGCGGCGCGTCGCGGTCGTCGAGCGCCCACTCGGCGGCGAGCAGGCGCGCGCCCTCCTCGGCCGAGCGCGCCGCCGGGCTCCGATGCGAGAGATCGAGGGCGCGGCGCAGCTCTTCGTCGCGCCCGGCACGGTCCTGGACGCGATGCGCGCTGCCGGCGGCGAGCAGGTGGCCGAGGACCGTGAACTCGTTGTCCTGCGCCAGCTCGGGCGTCTCGGCCTGGATCGCGAGAGCGCGCTGCGCCGACTTCTGCGCGCGCGTGTAGCGGCCGCCGAAATACTGCGCGAGCGCGTCGCGCAGCGCCGCCTGGCCGGTGCGGTCGCGTCTCGCCGTGCGCCACTCGCGCGCCCGCTGCGGCAGGCCGATCAGCGAGTTGACCGCCTGGATCACGGCGACGAGCAGGAAGCAGGTGCCGATCAGCACGAGGACGAAGAAGTTGAGCGACAGGTCGAGCCGCCACGCGCCCCAGTAGAAGCTCGCCAGGCCGTCGTTGGTGCCGAAGGTTGCCGCCGCGACGACCGCCACGGCGAACAGCAGGACGAACCAGATCGCGAGGCGCACGAGAGCTAGCGCGCCACGGCGGCCAGGGCGGCGAAGGTGTCGTCGGGTCGCAGCGACGCCGATTGGCGCGACTGCTGCTCGACCTGAGTGACCAGGTCGAGCGCGATCTGGGTGCGCCGCGACGAGCGATCGAAGTAGCGCTCGATCGCGCCCCTGGCCCAGCGCAGGTCGCCGCGCGCCGCGTCGAACTGGCGCGCGAGCAGCGACAAGCGCGCGTTGAGCAGGCGCAGCTTCAGGTTCTCCTTGAGGAAGAAGGCCTGATCGGGCGCGACCAGCATCGCCTCGGGCTGGTCGATGCGCGTGATGCGAACGAGCGAGCGGAGCTCCGACCAGGCGCTGTCGACGACGAGCCGGCCGGCCTGGCCGAACTCGCGCGACAGCCAGTTGCCGAACCCGGCCGACGCCGCGGCCGACGCCGGCGCCGCCGCCGCCGCCGTGCCGCGCGCGAGGTCGCGGCGCGGCTCGGCCGCCGACAGCAGCGGCAGCTCGTCGACCAGGCGAACCGCCTCGTCGAGCCGGATCGAGAGCGTCGCGACGTCGGCGACGCTCGCCGCCTTGATGCGGTCGAGGTCGCGCGCGATCGCGCGCCGCACCGGCTCGAGACGCGGCTGGTTGGCGCGGGCGAAGCGTTCGTCGATCTGCTTCAGCGCCGCGACCATCGGCTCGGCGCTGCCGGTCAGCGCGCCCTGCTGCAGGCCGGCGCGCAGCGTCGCCTCGCTGTCGGCGACGAGGTTCTCGTCGCGCGAACGGGCGACCGACTGGACCAGCGCCTCGAGCTGGCCGCGCTGGACGGCGACCTCGTTCAGGCGCGCTTCGAGCAACGCGACCTTGGCGGCGGCGTCGCGCGCGCCCTCCTGCGCCTGGCGTGCAAGCAGCGTCGCCTCGGTGACCTGGACGGCGCTGTCCTGCTGGCGCTTGACGAGCTCGCGCTCGCTGCCGCGGACGCGCTGGTCGGCGCGCCACGCGAAGACGATCGCGACGATCGCCAGCAAGGCGAGGACGAGGACGGCGAGCGAGAGGCCGCGCCCCGCGCGCGAGCGGCCTGCTTCGGCGGCGTCGGCGGCCGCGGCGACGGGGAGCGCAGGAGAAACCGGCGAGAAGGCGAGGTCGCGAGGCGCGGCGGCTGGCGAGGAATCGTCGGTCACGGTTCGATCGATTGTAGGCAGGCGATCACTGCATCCAGGCCCGGCCCGGCCTCGGCGACGACGCCGAAGCCGACGCTCCTGGCGCGCGCCGCGATGCGCGGATGCGTCGCCACCGCGCGTGCGGCGCCCCAGACGCCGGCACCAACCGCACGCTCGAGGTTGGCGATCGCCTCAGAGCTGCTGAAGAGCCAGACGACGCCGGCGGCGGCGACGACCGCGGCGTCGAGGCGATCGCGATCGGCGCCGGCGAAGACCGGCGCGAGGCGCCGGTACGCGCTCACCGCGTCGACCTGCGCGCCGGCGCCGACGAGGCGTTCGGCGAGCCAGTCTCGGCCGCCGTCGCCGCGAACGACGAGGACGCGCGCGCCGCGCCAGTCGCGGCCGCGCAGTCGCGCCCAGAGCGATTCCGAATCGAACTGCGCCGCATCGGCCGGCGGCGTGACGATCGACGCGTCGGCCACGCCGGCCGCGCGCAGCGCCTCGGCGGTGCCGTTGCCGGGTGCACCGGCCTCGACGCCCTCGGGCCAGGACAGCGTCGCCGGCCGCGCGGCGAAGAAGTGCAGCACGGCGTTGGCGCTGACGAAGACGACGAGCCGCGCGCTCGCCAGCCCGGCCCAGGCGGAGCGCAGCGGCGCCGAGTCGGCGGGCGCGGCGATCTCGATCAGCGGCAGCGCTTCGGCATCGATGCCGCGCTCACGCAAGCGCTCGACCCACGTCTTCGCCTGCGCGGCGGGGCGCGTGACGAGGACGCGCGGAGGCCGCGCCGAGGTCACGGCGGATCGGCGCTCGCGCCGAGACGTTCGGCGGCAGCCAGGTACGGCGCCGCGCCGGCGGCGAGCAGCGACTCGGCGGCCCGGCGACCCAGCGCCTCGGCGCCGCGCTCGTCGGCCACCGCGGCGGCGCCGCGCGCGCGCAGGAGCGGCGCGGCGGGCGCCGTCGGATGGCCGACAGCCGCATCGAGCACCAGCACGTCGCCTTGCCACGCGGCATGCGCGGCGAGCGGCATGCTGCAGCTGCCGCCGAGCGCGCGCGACACCGCCCGTTCGGCGGCGGTCGCCAGGCGCGTCGCCCGGTCGCCGAGCCCGGCGAGGCGGGCGATCAGCGCGGCGTCGTCGGCACGCGTCTCGATCGCCAGCGCGCCCTGGCCGGCGCAGGGCAGCATCTCGGTCGCGTCGAAGCGGGCGCGGATGCGATCGGCGAGGCCGAGCCGGACCAGGCCGGCGGCAGCGAGGACGATCGCGTCGTAGCCGCCTTCGTCGAGCTTGCGCAGGCGCGTGTCGAGGTTGCCGCGCAGCGGCTCGAGGCGAAGGTCCGGGCGCAGCGCGGCGATCTGGACGACGCGGCGCAGGCTCGACGTGCCGACGACCGCGCCGGGCGGCAGCCCGGCGAGCGAGGCATGGCGGTTCGAGACCCAGGCATCGCGCGCGTCCTCGCGCGCGAGCACCGCCGCCAGCGCGAAGCCGGGCGGCAGGTCCATCGGCACGTCCTTGAGCGAGTGGACCGCGATGTCGGCGCGGCGATCGGCGAGCGCGGTCTCGAGCTCCCTGACGAACAGGCCCTTGCCGCCGACCTTCGAGAGCGAGCGATCGACGATCTGGTCGCCGCGCGTCGTCATCGGCAGCAGCGTCACCGCGACGCCATCGCGCATCAGCAGCGCCCGCACGTGCTCGGCCTGCCAGAGCGCCAGACGGCTCTCGCGCGTGGCGATGACGAGGGGCTGCGGCATGCGGGTCATGCTAGCAGGCACGTCTCCTGCATCATCGAGGCCGTGACGACCCGACAACAGCGAGACGCCGAGCGCGCGGCGGAGAAGAACCAGCCGCTGGTCGACGACATCCGGCTGCTCGGCCGCATCCTCGGCGACGTCATCCGCGAGCAGGAGGGCAGCGCCGCCTTCGATCGCGTCGAGCGCGTCCGCCAGCTCGCCGTCGCCTACCGGCTGAAGCGCGACACCGGCGCCGGCCGCGCCCTCGACCGGCTGCTGATGGGCCTCTCCGGCGACCACACGGTGAGCGTGATCCGCGCCTTCAGCTATTTCTCGCACCTCGCCAACATCGCCGAGGACCGCCATCACCTGCGCCGGCGCGCCATCCACGACCGCCAGGGCCATCTCCAGGAGGGCTCCCTGGCGATGGCGTTCGAGCGGCTGGCGCGGCGCGGCATCGGCGCGGCGCCGATCGTCGAGACGCTGAACCGCGCCTACATCTCGCCGGTGCTGACGGCGCACCCGACCGAGGTGCAGAGGAAGAGCATCCTCGACGCCGAGCGCGCGATCGCCGAGCTGCTCGCCGCGCGCACGCCGACCGCGACCGCGCGCGAGCTCGCCGACAGCGAGGCGCTGCTGCGCGCCCGCGTCACCCAGCTCTGGCAGACGCGCATGCTGCGCAACGAGAAGCTCAGCGTCGCCGACGAGATCGAGAACGCGCTCAGCTACTACCGGACGACCTTCCTGACCCAGCTCCCGATCCTTTACCGCGACGTCGAGGAGGCCTTGCCGGGGCACGAGATCGCGAGCTTCTTCCGCATGGGCAACTGGATCGGCGGCGACCGCGACGGCAATCCGTTCGTCGATGCCGCCACCTTGCGCATCGCCTTCGCGCGCCAGAGCGAGACGGCGCTGCGCCACTACCTGACGCAGGTCCACGCCCTCGGCGCCGAGCTCTCGAACTCGGCGACGCTGCAGCCGGTGACGCCGGAGATGCAGCGCCTCGCCGACAGCTCGGGCGACGCCAACGCCCATCGCGAGGACGAGCCGTACCGGCGCGCCCTGATCGGCGTCTACGCGCGGCTCGCGGCGACGCTGCACGAGCTGACCGGCACCGAGGCGCTGCGCCATGCGGTGGCGCCGCGCGACCCGTACGCGTCGGCAGGCGAGCTCCTCGCCGACCTGCGCACGATCGAGGCCTCGCTCGCCGCGAACCACGCCGAGGCGCTGATCGCGCCGCGCCTCGCGCCGCTGATCCGCGCCGCGCAGGTGTTCGGCTTCCACCTCGCGACCGTCGACCTGCGCCAGAGCTCCGACAAGCACGAGGCGGTCGTCGCCGAGCTGCTCGCCGTCGCGCGGATCGAGAGCGACTACTCCGCGCTCGACGAAACGGCGCGCCGACGCCTTTTGCTCGCCGTGCTCGCCGACGCCCGGCCGTTGCGCGTCGTCGAGAGCGCGCGCGCCGACGCGTACGGCGAGGCGAGCCTGAAGGAGCTGGCGATCTTCGAGGCAGCCGCCGAGATGCTGCGCCGCTTCGGCCGCGACGCGCTGCGCCACTGCATCATCTCGCACACCGAAAGCGTCAGCGACCTGCTCGAGGTCCTCGTCCTGCTCAAGGAAGCGGGCCTCGTCCGCGGCACGCTCGACGACGGCGCAACGACGGCGCTCATCGTCTCGCCCTTGTTCGAGACGATCGGCGACCTGCGCAGCGCGGCGACGATCATGGGCGAGTACTACGCGCTGCCCGGCATCGCCGCGCTGATGCAGCGCTCGGGCGCCGAGCAGGACGTGATGATCGGCTACAGCGACAGCAACAAGGACGGCGGCGCGTTCACGAGCAACTGGGAGCTCTACTGCGCCGAGATCGCGCTGGTCGCCCTCTTCGCCGAGCTCGGCCGCTCGCACGGCATCACGCTGCGCCTCTTCCATGGCCGCGGCGGCACGGTCGGCCGCGGCGGCGGCCCGAGCTACCAGGCGATCCTGGCACAGCCGCCGGGAACGGTGAACGCGCAGATCCGCCTCACCGAGCAGGGCGAGGTGATCGCCTCGAAGTACGCGCAGCCCGAGATCGGCCGGCGCAACCTGGAGACGCTGGTCGCGGCGACGCTCGAGGCGACGCTGCTGCAGCCGACGCGCGGCGCGCCGAAGAGCTTCCACGACGCGGCCCAGGCCATCAGCGAAGCCAGCATGGCGGCGTACCGCGCCCTCGTCTACGAGACGCCGGGCTTCACCGACTACTTCTTCAGCGCGACGCCGATCCGCGAGATCGCCGAGCTCAACATCGGCTCGCGACCGGCGTCGCGCAAGGCGAGCCGGTCGATCGAGGACCTGCGCGCGATCCCGTGGAGCTTCAGCTGGGGCCAGTGCCGCGTCGCCCTGCCCGGCTGGTACGGCTTCGGTCTCGGCATCGAGGCGTTCCTCGGCGCCGCCGGGGCAGAGCGCGACGCGCGCCTCGCGCTGCTGCGCCGGATGGCGACGCAGTGGCCGTTCTTCGCGACGCTGATCTCGAACCTCGACATGGTGATCGCCAAGAGCGACATGGCGATCGCCGCGCGCTACGCCGGCCTCGCCGAGGACAAGAAGACCGGGAAGCGCATCTTCGCGCGCATCGAGGCCGAGTGGGAGCGGACGAGCAACGCGCTCACGCTCATCACCGGCGAAGCGAACCGGCTCGCCGGCAACCCGTCGCTGGCGCGATCGATCGAGCACCGCTTTCCCTACCTCGATCCGCTCAACCACTTGCAGGTCGAGCTGATGCGGCGCTATCGGGCGAGCCGCAAGAACGATCCCGGCCTCGAGCGCGTGCAGCGCGGCATCCACATCTCGATCAACGGGCTGGCGGCGGGGCTCAGGAACACGGGCTAGGGCTACTACTGCGCGACCGACGCCGGCTTGACGGGTTCCGGCCGCCGCGCCGCGTCTTCGGTGTCCCCGGCGCTCCGCCTCGCCTCTTGCTCGCGAGCGATTCCGGCGTACCACTCGGGGGGCTTTCTTCCGGTGGCGATCCAGGTCCGGGCGACCTGCGGCTCGCCGACCCGCGCCAGCTCGCGGAAGCGGGCAAGCGTGGTCCGCACGCCGCTGCAGCTGTAGGAAAGGCCGAAGCGAGGATCGGCCGTCGTGTCGGAAGACCAGGCGTCCGACAGCGCCACCGACAGCATTCGTGTCGCGACGACGCGCTCGCTCGGCCAACCGACCCGCTGGCCCAGGCGCGACCCGACCAGCGCCAGGAGCATCGAATCGGACCGCTCGGCCAAGGTGGCGGCAACTGCATCGCAGACCTGCCTGCGGTTGACGTCGGCGAGCTGGGCGCCGCCGCAGGCGGCCGTGAGCCGCTGCACCGGCAGCGGCAGCGCCGCCGCGACGCCGATCGCCTGGCTCGCCAGGACCTGCGCGGCCATCAGCTCGCCGTCCGACGTGCCGGCCTGCGCAACGATGGGCCCGGCGAGCGCATGGAAGCGATCTTCGAACCGGGCTGCGCTGCCGATCCGATAAAGCGCCTCATCGATCTGCGCGCGATCGTTGCGCGCTGCGGCATCGTCGAGGAGGAACAGCCACGGCTCGGCATTGCCCGGATCGAGGCGCGCCCATTGCCCGACGTTGAGCAACGCGCAGCTGCCCTCGGCCGGCGTGCGCGCGCAGACACGGAAGGCGAGCGCGTAGACGCGCGCATCGTCGCTCGTGAGCGCCTCGCGTGCGAGCTGGTCGAGCGCCGGCACCCCGGTGCCGCCGGGATCGCGGCTCCATTGCAAGACAAGGGCGGTGGCGCGAGCGTAGGCGTCAGCGCTTTCGCGCATGCCGCCGACGAGGCCCTGGCGCGATGCCTCCATGCCGGGAATCTGGGCCAGCACCTCCGGCTCGATGACGCTCGCGTCGGCCTTGGCCTCGACCCAGCCGAGGCCGCAGACTTCAACGAGCGAGGGGTCTCTTTCGCCCGGCGGCGCGACGCCGGCAGCGGGCGCCGGTGCTGTCCTCTCGAGCGCGACGCTGGCGACCTGGGCGCCGGTCGCGACCCGCACCGAAGGCGCGGCGGGAGCGACGTCCTGACTGCGCGCCAGCCAGACGATGACGGCCAGGCCCACCACGGCCAGCGCCGACAGCCCGACCACGAGCGGGCGAATTCCGTAAGGCGCCGGGAGTCGGTAGGGCGGCAGCTTCACGCCGCCATTCTCGAAGATGGGACGGCAACGCGCCGCCGCCGAAGATCTTCTAGCGTTCCGCCGCGACCAGCGCCTCGCGCACCGCCGCGACCTGGCGCCGCGAGACCGCGAGCCACTCGTTGACCGGCGCGATGCAGACGCCCCAGCCCTCGAGGCCGTCGTCGGCGTTCTCGCCGGCGATCGCGCGCCGCTCGAGGGCGCGCACCGCGCGCCGGGCGACGAGCGCGTTGCGATGGACGCGGAGGAAGCGGTCGCCGAGGCGGCCTTCGAGCTCGGCGAGCGAGTCGTCGAGCACGTGGGTGTGATCGGCGGTGCGCAACGTCACGTACTTGAGCTCGGCCTTCATGTAGAGGACGTCGGCGACCGGCACGCGGATGATCCGGCCGCGATCGCTGACGACGATGACCGGTCCTTCTTCCTCGACCTTGGCGGCGGCGCCTGCCGCCGGCGGTGCGCCGATGCGCTGGGCGACGCGACGCAGCGCCGCCTGCAGGCGCTCGCGCTTGACCGGCTTGGTGAGGTAGTCGACGGCCTCGAGATCGAAGGCCTTGAGCGCGTGCTCGGCATGCGCCGTGACGAAGACGATCGCCGGCGCCGGGTTGCGCAGGCGCAGCTCGGCGGCGAGCTGGGTGCCGTCGCGGCCGGGCATCTGCACGTCGAGGAGCAGCAGGTCGCAGCTGCGCGTCGCCAGCCAGACCAGCGCCTGCGCCGCGTTGGCGGCCTCGCCGACGACGACGGCGTTGGGATCGCCGCATTCGCCGACGAGGCTCTTCAGGCGCATCCGCGCGAGCTCCTCGTCGTCGACCACGAGCACCCGTAACGGCGAATTGGCGGCCTCGACGAGGCCTTGCGACATGTCTGCACTCATAGCGGCACCACGATCTGAACCCGGAATACGTCCTTGTCCTGGCGCATCTCGAACTGCGCGGCGACGTCGTGCATCAGGCGCAGCCTCTCGCGGACATTCTTCAGCGCCATCCCGTGCCCCGGCCGCGAAGGCTCCTTGGGCACGCTGTTGGCAATCGACAGCACGGCGCGGCCGAGCTTGACCTTGGTTCGCACGCGGATCACGCCGCCCTCGGGCGACGGCTCGACGCCATGCCGGACGGCGTTCTCGACCAATGGCTGCAGCAGCAGCGGCGGCACCCGCGCCGACGCGGCCTGCGCGTCGAGCTCCCAGGTGACGTGCAGGCGGCTGCCGAAGCGGATCTGCTCGATGTCGAGGTAGCGCTGGGCGAGATCGACCTCTTCGCCGAGCGAGACCGACTCGGTGCTCTCGGTGATGGCGACGCGAAAGAGCTCGGCGAGGTCCTCGAGCACGCCCTCGGCCTTGGCCGGGTCGAGGCGCACCAGCGTCAGCGCGGTGTTGAGGGTGTTGAAGAGGAAGTGCGGCCGGATGCGCGACTGCAGCTCGGCGAGGCGCGCCGTCGTCTCCGCCGGCAGCGTCGCCTGGGCGAGCAGGCGCAGCCACTGGAAGATCGCCGCCGCCATCGCCGCGCCGGCGAGCGCCGGGCCGAGGCCGAGCAGCGCGCCGAGGCCGGTGCTCGGCGCATCGGGCAGAACAGCGAGGATGAGCTGCGAGGCGCTGAACGCGGAGAAGGCGCCGAGCGCGATGACGATCAGCCATTGCAGCGCCAGCGGCGCGCGCGCGAGCTGCAGCTTGAGGGCGCAGATGACGAGCAGCCAGATCAGCACGCCCGGCAGGGCGACGCTGGCGCCGGCGGCGGTGAGCGCGAGCCAGGCCGCAAAGGTGGTCGCGCCGAAGACCATGCCGATCGCCATCGCGCCGTGCACGAACAGAAGGGCGCGCAGGACGACGCCGACGTGGCAGACATCGAACGCCGATTGCGGGCTGCGCCGATTCGCGACCGTCGGCGCGACGACGTCGAACACGGTCGTGCCGAAGCCGGTCGAGCGCACGGGCGCTTCGCCGGACGTAGGAGCGGGAGCGGCCATCGGCATGCTCATGGTTGCACCCTCGCGCTGCGCGCGATCCCGCCGAGCGGGACGGAGCGGTCCCTTCGGAGCGGCCGTGCGTGACCGCTCATCGGCGAAGAGACGGCGCCGATAGAATCGCGCGAATCCTGGCGTGATACATGCTCGGGATTGTCGCCAACCGACGCCCGGCCGTGGGGCCGATGTTGCGCCCGCGACGACATCGATCCGTGCGGATGAGCACGCTTGGCGCCACCCGGCAACTCCGAGATACATGTCCGCGAACCAGTTCGAGAAAAAATCCGAGGCCTGGTCGGCGCTGTTTTCAGAGCCGACGAGCGAGCTCGTCCAGCGTTACACGGCGAGCGTGGCGTTCGACAAACGCCTCTGGCGCGCCGACATCGCCGGCAGCCTCGCGCACGCGGCGATGCTCGCCGACTGCAAGGTGATCACCGCCGCCGACCTGTCGGCGATCCAGCGCGGCCTCGCCACCGTGAGCGAGGAGATCGAACGCGGCGAGTTCGCCTGGCGCGTCGACCTCGAAGACGTCCACCTCAACATCGAGGCGCGCCTGATCGAGCTCGCCGGCGACGCCGGCAAGCGCCTGCACACAGGCCGCTCGCGCAACGATCAGGTCGCGACCGACGTTCGCCTCTGGCTGCGCGACGAGATCGAGGCGATCGGCGCCCTCCTCGCCGAGCTGCAGCGCGCCCTCGTCGAGCTCGCCGCGCAGCACGTCGAGACCGTGATGCCGGGCTTCACGCACCTGCAGGTCGCCCAGCCGGTCTCGTTCGCGCATCACCTGCTCGCCTACGTCGAGATGTTCGCGCGCGACGCCGAGCGCATGGCCGAGGTGCGAGCGCGAACCAATCGCCTGCCGCTCGGCGCCGCCGCGCTCGCCGGCACCAGCTTCCCGCTCGACCGCGAGGCGGTCGCCAAGGCGCTGCGCATGGACGGCGTGTGCCAGAACAGCATCGACGCGGTGAGCGACCGCGACTTCGCGATCGAGTTCACCTGCGCCGCGGGCCTGGCGATGATCCACGTCTCGCGCCTCAGCGAGGAGATCGTGCTCTGGATGAGCCAGAGCTTCGGCTTCGTCGCGCTCGCCGACCGCTTCACGACTGGCTCGTCGATCATGCCGCAGAAGAAGAACCCCGACGTCGCCGAGCTCGCCCGCGGCAAGACCGCGCGCGTCGTCGGCCACCTGATGGGCCTCTTCATGCTGATGAAGGGCCAGCCGCTCGCCTACAACAAGGACAACCAGGAAGACAAGGAGCCGCTCTTCGACAGCGTCGATACGCTCAAGGACACACTGCGCGTCTTCATCGAGATGGTGCCCGGCATCGCCGTCAAGGCCGACGCGATGGAGCGCGCCGCTCGGCTCGGCTACGCGACCGCGACCGACCTCGCCGACGCGCTGGTCAAGAAGGGCGTGCCGTTCCGCGACGCCCACGAAGCCGTCGCCCGCGCCGTCAAGCACGCGATGGGCGAAGGCGTCGACCTCGGCGAGCTGCCGCTGGCCGTGCTGCAGGGCTTTCATCCGGCGATCGGCGCCGACGTGCAGAGCGTCCTCACCCTGCGCGGCTCGCTCGCCTCGCGCAACGTCGTCGGCGGCACGGCGCCCGAGCAGGTGCGGGCGCAGATCGCGCGTCACCGCGCGCGGCTCGTCGCGATCCCTCCGCGGTAAGGCCGGCCGGGGCAGACACGGCGGCGTGGCGGCGCCGCGTCGGCCCCGCGAACACGGGGTTGCGCCAACCGTGCGCGAATGAACCAATCCGTGACTTCCTCGGGAACACGGATCCGGCTTGGCCGCGAGCTCGCTGTCCCGAACAACAACAAGACAGAGGAGCTCCCGTGAAACGTACTCTCTTGATCCTGGCGGCCGCTGCCGCCCTGGGTTCGACCGACGCCTGGGCCAGCGATCTCCAGCCCTTCGTGACGGTGCAGAACACCGACTGGGCGCAGACCGGCGTCGGCGGCCTGCGCGGCCAGGGCACCGGCTCGATCAGCCTCACCGGCGTCTCCGGGACAGTCACCCAGGCCTACCTCTACTGGGCCGGCCCGACCAACTCGGCGCTGCCGACGGCGAACGCCACCGTCAACTTCGCGGGCACGTCGATCCTCGGCAGCAACATCGGCTTCTCGCAGGACAACTTCTGGGGCTTCCAGAACAGCCAGGCCTACCGCGCCGACGTCACCTCGCTCGTCACCGGCAACGGCTCGTACGCGCTCAGCAATTTCCTCAAGCCCGACGCCGAGATCAACGGCGCCTCGCTGATCGTCTTCTTCAACGACGGCAACAGTGCCAACAACCACGACGTCGTGCTCTTCAACGGCAACGACGCGAACTGGCCGAACCCGTTCGACGCCCTCGGCTGGAACTCGAGCCTGCCGGGCATCAACTACACGAGCGGCAACGCCTCGATCAGCCTGCACGTCTCGGACGGCCAGAACTTCGGCGCCGCTGACGACGGCACCCTGCTCCTCAACGGCTCGGCGATCGCCAGCGGCGGCATCTTCCAGGGCGACTCGCTGCCGAGCGCCGGCGGCGGCGTCTCCAACGGCAACCTCTGGGACATCAAGACCTTCGACGTCACGTCGTTCCTGCACCCGGGCGCGAACACGCTCAACTTCCAGCTCGGCAACGTCAACGACGCGCTCGGCCTGATCGTCGCCGCGATCGACCTGCCCGTCGGCTCGGCGCCGGTGGTCAACGTGCCCGAGCCCGAGACCTACGCCCTCATGCTCGCCGGCCTCGCCCTGCTGGGCGCCGCCGCACGCCGCCGCGAGAAGCGCTGAGCGGCAACGGCCGCGAACGCTTCGCCGGCCGATCGCGCGCTGGGCGACGTCGCCGCCTTCATCGAGCGCACGCCGCCAGGTCAACCGCAGCGCTGGGGCGTCTGCCGGCGACGGCGCACCGCCGAGCGCCGATCACGTGCCGGTCGCGCGCCGATCATCGCGCCGTCGTCAAACGATCGGCCCCATCGGCTCCTCGGCGCCGCGAACCCGCGCGTAGATGCGCGTGCTGCGCGGCTCGCCGGCGGGCGTCGCCGAATCGAAGCGCAGGAGCGCCTCGAGTGTGAAGCCGGCGCGCTCGGCGACGCGCCAGCTCGCCGCGTTGTTGTCGTCCATGCGGATCTCGACCCGACGTGCGTCGAGCGCGTCGAAGGCCAGGCGCGCAAGCGCACGCACCGCCTCGGTGACGAGGCCGCGGCCGGCGCAACCGGTCTTCCTCCAATAGCCGATCTCGAACTTGCGCAGCGTCCAGTCGATGCGGTGCAGGCCGGTACCGCCAACGAGCTCGCCGTCGCCGCCGCTCGCATCGCGCAAAAATATCAGGAAGACGAAGTCCTCGCGCAGGATGAAGCGCGCCTGTTGGCGGCGGCAGTGCGCCTCCGACTCGTCGACGCTCGGCATCGTCCCCGCCCATGGCATCCATGGCGCGAGATCGGCGTGCGAGACGGCGATCACGTCGTTGACCCTCCTGCCGTCGCCGCTGCGCGGCACGCGCAGGACGAGGCGCTCGGTCTCGATGCGCTCGGGGACGTCGATCAGGATCGGTTCCATCGCGGCCTCAGGTCGTGGCGACGCGCCGGGCGATGTCGGCTTCGGCGCCGAGTCCCTCGTCGATGCGCTCGGCCGCCGGCAGCTCGCGGACGCGCCGGATCAGGCCGAACTGCCAGACGATGCCGGCGAGCAGCAGCGCGCCGGCGCCGGCGACCGCGAGCGAAGCGCGCAGGCCGACGTGCTCGCCGAGCCAGCCGCCGAGCAGCGCGCCCGGGCCTGCGGGGATGAGGATCAGCCAGCGCATCGTGCTCGTCATCCGGCCGAGCAAGGGCGCCGGCGTCACCGCCTGGCGCAAGGCGAGGAAGTTGATGAAGATGAAGACCGCGCCGGTCGAGAACATCATCAGCATGAACGCGAACGCGGCGACGCCCCAGGCGTTCGCTGGCGCGAACGCGAGCGTGAGCCAGCCGACGCCGCAGACGGCGAAGCCGAGGATGAGGCACGGGCCCGGGCCGACGCGGCGGCTGATGCGGTTGCCGAACACGCTCGCCAGCACCGTGCCGAGGCCCATGCCGGTGTAGCTCAGGCCGATCGCCTGCTCGGAGAGGCCGAGGGTTCGCGTCGCGAACAGGATCTGGACGACGGTCGCCGCCTGGTGGCAGGCCTGCCAGCAGCCGACGGCGATCGCCAGCGCGACCAGCAGGCGGTGGCGCGCGACGAAGCGCACGCCCTGCTTCAGGTCGACCCAGAACTGGCGCGCCGGCGAGCCGTCGCCGCGCGGCTCGTGGCGCGGCTCGTCGATGTGGATGCCGCGCAGGATTGCCGCCGAGACCGTCACCAGGACGGCGTCGACGAGCAGCGCCAGCGGCGCGCCGACGACCTTGATCAGCGCGCCCGCCAGACCGGGGCCGGCGACCTCGGCGCCCGACGAGGCGAGCGCGTTCTTGGCATGCGCCTCGACCAGGCGATCACGCGCGACGACTTGCGTGAGGACGATCTGCGCCGCGCTGCCGGCGATCGTGTAGACGGTGCCGATGACGAAGCCGCAGACGTAGAGCCAGCCGATGGAGAGCCATCCCGCCCACCACGCGAGCGGCACGCTGGCGACGACGACGCCGATGGTCAGCTCGCCGGCGATGTAGACCGGCAGCTTCCTGACGCGGTCGAGCCAGACGCCGACCGGCAGCGAGAAGAGAACGAACGGCAGCAGCTCCATCGTCGTCAGCAGGCCCATCTGCGTCGGGCTCGCGTGCAGCAGCACGGCGGCCGTGAGCGGCAGCGCGAGCATCGTCACCTGCCCGCCGAACGAGCTGATCAGGATCGACGTCCAGAGGCGCCGGTAGGCGAGGTCGCGCAGCAGGTCGTGCGCCGGCAGCGCCGGCAGCAGGCGCCGGGCGGAAGTCATCCAACTTGTCGGTATCGGCAACCACGTGTTCATGGTTCACCCAACTCTTTCTTCTTTCGCGGCGCCTTCTCGTGGAAGGTGCCTGTGGCGGGCCGGAGGGCCCGGTGCAGCGAAAAACGGAAGTCGACCGGTTTTTCCGCTGATCCCTCAGCGGCCTTCGGTCGAAGAGCTGAGAGTGGCTAGATCGGCGCCGGGCCCGTGGCCGCGAAGCGCTTGCCCGCGACGCCGCCGAACACCGGCGACCAGGCGGCGCCGAAGGCGCTGCGGGCGGTGGAGTGGCGGGTGGGATTCATGGGGCGGGCTTTCGGTGAGAGAGCATCGTAGCAGCGGCGCCGCACGATCGGCAAGGCAAAAAGTCACTCGCGTTGCGGCGCGCCCACGCCGCATCGCGACCAATTCGCGCCGTGCCGATCAGGACCGGTAGTCGGCGTTGATCTTGACGTAGTCGTAGCTCAGGTCGCAGGTCCAGATCGTCGCCGCCGCCGCGCCGCGATGCAGGTCGACGCGCACCGTGATCTCGCTTTGCTTCATGACGCGCTGGCCGTCCTCCTCGCGATAGCTCGGCCGGCGGCCGCCGCCTTCGACGACGTGAACGTCGTCGAGGAAGAGGTCGATCCGGCTCTGGTCGAGATCGGCGATGCCGGCGTAGCCGACGGCGGCCAGGATGCGGCCGAGGTTCGGGTCGCTCGCGAAGAACGCCGTCTTGACGAGCGGCGAGTGGCTGATCGCGAAGGCGACGAGACGGCATTCGGCGACGCTCGCGCCGCCGTCGACGCGCACGGTGATGAACTTGGTCGCACCCTCGCCATCGCGGACGATCGCCTGCGCGAGCCGGCGCGAGACCTCGATCACCGCATCGCGCAGGACGCGGCCGTCGCCGCTCTCGAGGTCGCGCACCGGCGCGTTGCCGGCGCGATGGGTGGCGACGAGGACGAACGAGTCGTTGGTCGACGTGTCGCCGTCGATCGTGATGGCGTTGAACGAGGCGTCGGCGGCCTCCTGGACGAGGCGCTGCATCAGCGCCGGCTCGACGGCGGCGTCGGTCGCGACGAAGCCGAGCATCGTCGCCATGTTCGGGTGGATCATGCCGGCGCCCTTGCTGATGCCGGTCACGGTCACGTCGCGGCCGCCGAGCCGGACCGTGAGCGACGCCGCCTTGGGCACGGTGTCGGTGGTCATGATCGCCTCGGCGGCGTCGAGCCAGCGATCGGGCCGGACGTCGGCGAGCGCGGTCGGCAGCGCCGCCTCGATGCGCTCGTGCGGCAGCGTCTCCATGATCACGCCGGTCGAAAACGGCAGCACCTGCTCCGGCCGGCAGCCAAGCAGGCGAGCCAGCGCGGCGCACGTCGAGCGCGCGCGCGCCAGGCCGTCGGCGCCGGTGCCGGCGTTGGCGTTGCCGGTGTTGACCAGGATCGCGCGCACGTCACCGCCCGCCGCGAGGTGCTCGCGGCAGAGCTGCACGGGCGCGGCGCAGAAGCGGTTCGCCGTGAAGACGCCGGCGACCGAGGCGCCGGGATCGAGCGTGACGACCGTCAGATCGCGCCGGTTCGCCTTGCGGATGCCGGCCATGGCGGTGCCGAGGGCGAGGCCGGCGACGGGACCCAGCGCGGTGGACAAGGGAGCGACGAGATTGACGGGCATGGTTCGGTTCTCTCAGCGGATGCTCGAGCGGCAGGTCGCCGTACACGGTCCCAATCGGAACCATGAGACATTCTCATTCAGTCGTCGCCCTCGATGCCCTGACGTGCAGCCTGCGCGAGCGCTTCGCTTCCTGACACTTGCTCGTCGCCCGCTCGAACGCTCGCAATGGACCCGTCCTCTCCCTTGAAGTCCCTCGCAGGGTACGTCGGTGCTCATGCGACGCCGACCCTCGCAGAGCACGAGATCGACAGAGCGTCGCAACGCATCGTCGGATGTCTCGCCGTGCTCCTCCTCGTCGTCGTGGTGGACGTCCTGTCCGGGCGGTCCCTCGATCCTCGCGGCCGAATTCTGATCCTTTCGATCGTTCTCTACCTGTCGATCACCTTCGTTTATCTGATCGCCTTGCGAACCGGCCGCGCCGGCGGCGTCGCTCCGGTCTACGCGTTCCTGGTGCTCGATCCGATTCTCCTGACGCTCGCCCTGCATTTGCAGCCGGAGAAGTTCGCCTTCCTGAACCCGTTTCTTTTCGTGGTGATCGTCGGAACCGGTCTTCGCTACGGCATCAGGGCGCTGTACCTGTCGTGGCTGGCGACGCTGCTGTCGTCGCTGGCGTTGCTGACCGAGAAGTTCTGGCGCGAAGAGATCGAGCTGACGCTCAGCTATTTCTCGTTGTTGATCCTGGTGCCGATCCTCTTTTCTTCGTTGATACGACGAGTCCACGGTGCGCGGGCGCTGGAGGAGGAGCGGGCGCGACTCCTGGCCAAGGATGAATCCGTCGTCGCCCGCAGCGCCTTCCTCGCCAAGGTCAGCCACGAGCTCCGCTCGCCGCTGCAAGGCATCGTCTCGGCGCTCGATGTCCTGGCGATGCGGCGCGGCCCCGGCGCGGATCCCGACGACGAGCTCATCGGCCGCATCCGCCGTTCGTCGCTCCTGCTCAACACCCACCTGCGCGACATGTTGACGCTGGCCAAGGGCGAGGCCGGCCGGCTCGAGATGCGGCCGGAGCCTTTCGACGCGTGCGCGCTCGTCGACAACGTCGCCGTGTCGGCCGCCGATCTCGCTGCCGACAAGCGGCTCGAGCTGATCGTCGACGTCCCCGCGAGCGCGACCTTCGTCGTCGCCGACGGCGCGCGGATCGATCAGATCCTGACCAACCTGGTGATCAACTCGATCCGCTACACCGGGCGCGGCCAGGTCCGGCTCGCCCTCGCGCCTTACGACAAGACGGCGCGCCTGCTTCGCTTCACGGTCGCCGACACCGGCCCCGGGATTCCGGCGGCGATGCTGCCGACGCTGCTCACGCCGGATCGCGCCATCACCGGCTCGGAGCGCCGCGGCGAAGGCTCCGGCATCGGCCTGGCGATCGTTCGCACGCTGGTCGACCATCTCGACGGCCGGATCGAGGTGCAGAGCCAGCTCGGCAAGGGAACGACCTTCACCGTCGCGATCCCGGCCGAGCCGGTCGAGAGCGACGAGGACGACGCGGCGCGCGACGCGCCGACCGGCCGCATCCTCATCGTCGACGATCGCGACGACGTCCTCGACGCCCTCGCCAGCGTCCTCGACGAGCTCGGCTTCGAATGCGACCGCGCGACCTCGGCCGCCGTCGCCGCGAACCTGCTCGCCTCGCGCCCGTACGACGCCGCCCTGCTCGACATCGAGATGCCGGTCATGGGCGGCGCCGAGCTCGCCGCCGAGACGCGCCGCAGCAGCGGCCCCAACGCGGGCACCCGCTTCATCGGCATGAGCGCGGCCGAAGTCGGCGACGACGTCAAGCGCGGCTTCGACGCCTGCCTCGTCAAGCCGATCGACCACGGGGCGCTGCGCCATGCCGTGCTCGGCATGGGCCAGGGCGCCCGGCCGAGCCAGCCCGGGCTCTGGTCGGACGCCGGTTGAGACCGTGCGTGTGCGCCCGGCCGAGAGGCCACCGGCGCGGGCGGAGACAATCGCCCGATCGCTCCAGGAGACACCGTGCCCGCCAGCCGCATTGCCGTGAACCGACTCGCCGCCGAGATCGATGCCGCCGTCACCGCCGTCGAGCCGCAGCTGATCGCCTGGCGGCGCGACTTGCACGCCCACCCGGAGCTCGGCAACCGCGAGGTCCGCACCGCCGGCATCGTCGCCGCGCACCTGCGCCAGCTCGGCTTCGACGAGGTCCGCACCGAGGTCGCCGTCACCGGCGTCGTCGGTCTCCTGCGCGGCGCGCTGCCGGGGCCGGTGGTCGCGCTGCGCGCCGACATGGATGGCCTGCCGGTCGAAGAGCGCGCCGACGTGCCGTTCGCGTCGAAGGAGCGGACGACCTGGAACGGCGAGAACGTCGGCGTCATGCACGCCTGCGGCCACGACGCGCACGTCGCCATCCTGATGAGCGTCGCGACCGTCCTCGCCGGCCTGCGCGATCGCCTCGCCGGCTCGGTGAAGTTCATCTTCCAGCCGGCCGAGGAGCTGCCGCCGGCCGGCGAGGAAGGCGGCGCGCGCCTGATGATCAAGGAGGGCGCGCTCGACAAGCCCGCGCCCGACGCGATCTTCGGCCTGCACGTGACATCGCAGCTCGCGACCGGAACGATCGGCTACCGCTCGGGGCCGACGATGGCGAGCGCCGACAGCTTCCGCATCACCGTCGCCGGCCGGCAGACGCACGGCGCGATGCCGTGGCGCGGCGTCGATCCGATCGTCACCGCGGCGCAGGTCGTCCTCGGCCTGCAGACGATCGTCAGCCGCCAGGTCGACATCGCGCGCGAGCCGGCGGTCGTCACCGTCGGCACGATCAAGGGCGGCGTGCGCGAGAACATCATCCCCGACACGGTCGAGCTGCGCGGCACGATCCGCACCTTCGACGAGGCGATGCGCGACGACGTCCACGCGCGCGTCAGGGACACCGCCGAGCACATCTCGCGCGCCTCGCGCGCCGGCTGCGAGGTCTGCATCACCAAGAACTATCCGGTCACCGTCAACGACGCCGAGCTCACCGCGGCGATGCTGCCGACGCTCGAGCGCGTCGCCGGCAAGGAGCAGGTGCTGCTGATGCCGAAGGTGACGGGCTCGGAGGACTTCTCGTTCTACCAGCACGTCGTTCCCGGCCTCTTCTTCTTCGTCGGCATCACGCCGCCGGCGCAAGACCTGAAGGCGGCGCCGGCCAACCACTCGCCGCTCTTCTACATCGACGAGGCGGGCCTGCCGCTCGGCGTCCGCGCCCTCGCGCACGCGGCGGTCGACTGGATCGAGGCCCACGCGCGGTGATCTCGTCGGGATGCGGGGCGGCGCGCGCACGCCGCTCGATGCGCCGGATCGGCCTGCTGACGCTTCTGGTCTTCTTCGCCGCACCGGCGATCGCTGCCGAGGGCGACGAGCGCGGCGCCGAAGTGCCCTCGGCCCACGCCCGCATCACCTTCGAGCGCGCCAGGTTTCCGGGCGGCGAGCACGTCGGACTGGTCGGGACGAGCTACCTCGTCGACATCACCGACCTCGGCGGACTCTCGCTCGGGCCGTCGGCGTACGGCGCGATCACCGGGCAGCGCGGCGGCTTCTTCACGCTCGGCGGCGAAGTGGCCTGGCGCAAGCGCCTGGTCGGACCCTTCGGCATCGAGGCCGGCCTCTATGCCGGCGGCGGCGGCGGCGCCGCGGCGCCGCAAGGCGGCGGCCTGATGCTGCGTCCGCATGTCGACCTGCTCGCCGACCTGGGGCCGGCGGCGGTCGGCATCTCGCTCTCGCACATCAAGTTTCCGAACGGTCGGATCGCGAGCACGCAATGGGGCCTCGTGCTCAACATCAACGACGAGTTTCGCTCGACGTCGGCCGATCGCCTCGACGTGCCCGTGCGCGCGAGCGGCCGCACGGGGCTCGGCTTCGACCGGATCCAGGTCGTCGTCGGCGCCTATCGCACGCGCGCCGGCGTTCTCGCCAACGGTGCGGCCGTGCCGCGCACGATCGGCCTGGTCGGCGTACGCGGCGAGCATTCGTTCGGGCAGAACGGCTACTGGGGACTCGAAGCGAACGGTGCGACCCAGCGCAACGTCGCCGGCTATGCCGAGTACCTCGGCGTCATCGGTGCCGAGACCGAGCTGGTGCCGCGCGAGATCACGTTCGGCGGCCGCGTCGCCGTCGGCATGGGCGGCGGCGGCGGCGTCGACACCGGCAGCGGCCTGCTCGCCAAGGCCTCGCTCTACAGCGTGATCCGCCTCACCGACGACCTCGGCATCTCGCTCGAGGGCGGCCTGACGACCGCGCCGCGCGGCAGCTTCCGCGCCGCCCAGGTCGCTGCCGGTCTGGTCTGGGCGCTCGACGGGCCGGGCAGCGGCGGCGCGCCGGCGAAACCGGTGCGCACCGATTTCAGCGGCGGCGTCGAGCGCTACGACGCCGCCCGGCACGACGGCACGAGTCGCGCGATCACCACCGACGTTCTCAAGATCGACCGCTTCATCACGCCGAACGTCTATCTCACCGCCCAGGCTCACAGCGGCTTCGCCGGCAACGCCGGCGGTTTCACGTCCGCGTTCGTCGGCGCCGGCTGGTGGCAACCGTTCGGGCCGCGCTGGCACGTCGCCGCCGAGCTGAGCGGCGGCGCCGCCGGTGGCGGCGGCGTCGACAGCCGCGGCGCGGTCGGCCAAGCGATGGCCTATGGCGGCTACCAGCTCACGTCGGCATTGGCGCTGCGCGTCGGCATCGGTCGCATCAAGGCGTTGCGCGGGCCGCTCGGCGCGACGACGCTGGGGCTGGCGCTGAACTACACCTACGGCGTGTCCAGCGGCGATTGAGTCGGACTGGCCCAGGGCGACGGATCGAACCGATCGTCTACAGTGCGCCGATTCCAGGAGCAGACATGGACCAGAACACCAAGGCCGCAGACAAACCCAAGACCCTCAGCCCCACCACCAAGCGGACCGGGCAGAAGCGGAGCCTCGAGCGCGGCAAGTCGACGCGCAAGAAGAACCCCGGCAAGCGCGCCCACAAGGGCGGCTGACGGATCGCGTCGCTCAGCCCAGGGCGCGAAACGGCGCCCGATAGAGCCAGACGCGGCGCCCGTCGCTGCTCTCGAGGACGAGCTGCGGCAGCAAGGTCGCGATCTCGAACTCGAGGCTGGCCAGCCAGGCCCCCGGCGCAAGCTCGTGCGACGCCTTGGCGGCGGCGCGCGCCATGCTCTCCGGACGCTGGAACAGGTAGACGAGGGCGAAGCTCGACCAGTCGGCGCTCCACAGATCGCCGCGGCGGACGCGCGCGAAACGGCAGCGCAGCGCACCGGCGAGCCAGAGCGGCCAGCTCCACTCGATGCCTTCGAGCGCCGAATTCGGGTACTCGCGGCGCAGCTCGACCAGGCCGGCGCCCAGGCCGGAGCCGGCGTCGAGGATCGTCGCGCGCGGCGCGAGCGGAACGGCCTGCGCCAGGCCGCGCAGCGCGCCGGCCGGGGTCGGAAAGATCGGCGCGTCGCGCCAGGCGCGCAGCGGATAGACGAAGGCGAGCAGCACGAGCGGCAACAGCCAGGCCCACGCCGGCATCGCGGCACCCGCGCCGATGCTGGCGACGGCGAGCGAGAGCGGGAAGCCGCAGCCGATGAAGATGCGCCGCCACGGCGTCGCGCCGGCGAGCGCCAGGCCGGCGCCGAGGACGCCCGCGCCCAGCGCCGCGGCCGGCGCGTTGCCGTCGCCGCGGGCGAGCGCCGCGTAGAGCGCCCAGCACACGGCCCAGGCGAAGAGGGCCGGCAGCGGCCAGGCGCGATCGAGCAGGCGATGTGGTTCCTCGCCTGGCGCCGCTGCGGCGTTGCGCTGCGTCAGCTCCTGACGCGCTCCTTCGGGATGCAGCGAAGGGAGCGAGCGCATGCCGAGCTCAATACTCGCGCAGCTTGACGCGCAGGCGCGCGATCGACTGGCTGTGCAGCTGGCAGACGCGCGACTCGGTGACCTTGAGCACCGCCGCGATCTCCTTCAGGTTCATGTCGTGCTCGTAGTACATGCTCATCACGTACTGCTCGCGCTCAGGCAGGACCTTGATCGCCTCGATCAGGGCCGCGCGCATGCGCTGGTCCTGCAGCTGGGCGAGCGGGTTCGACTCGGTGTCGGCGACGTGGCGATCGAGGAAATCGCTGTCGCCTTCGGCGCCCGACATGTCCTCGAGGTAGACGAGCTGCGTGCCGCGCACCTTGCCGAGCAGGTCCTGGTATTCGGCGAGCGTGATGCCCATCTCCTTGGCGATCTCGCTTTCCTGCGGCGCGCGGCCGAGCTGCTGCTCGAGCTTGGACACCGCCGACTCGATCGAGCGCTGGTGCTTGCGCGTGCCGCGCGAAAGGTAGTCGTTGCCGCGCAGCTCGTCGAGCATCGCGCCGCGGATGCGCTGCGTCGCGAAGGTCTCGAACTGCACGCCCTGGGCGGCGTCGAAGCGCGACAGCGCGTCGGTCAGGCCGATCATGCCGACCTGGATCAGATCGTCGATCTCGACGTTGGCCGGCAGCTTGGCGATCATCTGATGCGCCAGGCGACGAACCAGCCCGCTGTATTGCTTCAGCGTCGAATTCAGGTCCAGCTGGCCTTTGGCGGTGTACATGGATGCTCCGGAAATCATTGAACCGCCCATGCGACGGCGCGGCTTGCCGCCGGTCGGGCGCTCGCCCGGACTGCGGCATGGTTCTCGAAGCGGGACGCCACGAGACGGCGCAAGGCCTCGGTCGGCGCCTCGCACGGGTCGCCGGCCGGGTCGACGCGGGCCCAGTCGCGCAGCACGCCGGCGAAGAAGTTGTCGGCGCATGCCGCCAGCTTGGCGGCGATCCGGTCGGCGCGCGGCGACTGCGGCGCGGCGCCGAGCAGCAGCTCGCTGACGACGAGGCCGGCGCGCTGCGAGAGCAGCTTCATCGAGGCGTAGGCGTGGGTGACGCTCGGCGGCCGGTCGTCGGCGACGACGATCGGGCACGGCACGTCGGCGCCGGGGACGGCCGAGTCGCCATGACGGCCACGCGCGAACATCCGGCACAGCTCGGCCGCCGGCGCATGGACGATGACGACGTCGCAGCCGGGCGCGGCCTCGGCGGCGCGCTCGAGGAAGGCGCGCGTCGAGCCGGCGGCATCGACGAAGTGGATCGCGAGACCGCGCGCGGCGAGAAAGGCGACCTGCGGCGCGAGCCGCTCGACGCATTGTGAGAGGTCGATCATCGCCATCTCGCCGGCCGAGCCGGCGCCCTCGCCGGCATCGACGACGAGGACGCGGGCGCCGCGCTCGGCGAACGCCGTGCTGAGCCGCTCGAGGAGGACGCCGCCGCAGGCGACGTGCGGGTTGGAGACGACCGGAACGAAGCGGGCGCAAGCGCCGGCGAACATCTGGCGCAAGCCGGCGGCCTGGTCGTGACGCGAAGGGATCGGCATGGGATCGAGTCGGAGGAAGTGAGAAGCGGTGCGATCAGGCGTTGAGCGCGCTGGCGCCCGGCGCGCCGGGGGCGGTCGCGAAGACGAGGTTCATCTCGGCGGCGTCGAGGCGCCACGCGGCGCTGCCGCCGCCGCGCATCGCCCGTTGCACGAGCGCGTTCGACGACAGCCGATGCCAGTCCTCGGGAACGCGCTGGCCGTTGGCGACGCCGACGACGGTGAGCTTGTGGCGGATCGCGGCGTCGAGCGCCGGCCCGAGCTTGATCGCCTCGTCGAGCTTGCTGAGGATGACGCCGGTGCAGCTGCTCGCGCGGTAGGCGACCAGCACGTCCTCGATCGTCTCGCCCTGCGATGCGGCGTTGACGACGAGCAGGCGCTGCACGCTGCGGTGCGAGAGCATGTCGAGTAGCTCCTTGGTCCGCGTGTCGCGCTGCGCCATGCCGGCCGTGTCGATCAGGACCATCTTCTTGGCGGTCAGCAGGTCGAGCAGGTCCTCGAGCGAGGCGCGGTCGTGGGCGGTGTGCACCGGCACGCCGAGGATGCGGCCGTAGGCGCGCAGCTGCTCGTGCGCGCCGACGCGGTAAGCGTCGAGCGTGATCAGGCCGAGGTTGGCGGCGCCGTGGCGGGCGGCGAAGGCGGCGGCGATCTTGGCCGTCGTCGTCGTCTTGCCGACGCCGGTCGCGCCGATCAGGGCGAACACGCCGCCGCGGTCTTCGATCGACTCGTGCGCGGCCGCGGTGCGGAGGTTCCGCTCGAGGACCTGCGCCGCCCACTCGCTCTCGTCCCCGGCCTGGGCGTTGAAGCCGTCGGCCATCTTGCGCACGAGCATCGGCGAGAAGCCGCAGTCGAGCAGCTTCTGCGCGAGGCGCGCCTCGGCCGGTCGACGCTGCAGCTTTTCCATGAACGCGAGGGCGCCGAAGCGCTCCTCGATCAGTCCCTTGACGGCGCGCAGCTCGCTCAGCAGGTCGCTGTCGCGGCGGATCGCGGCGGCGGCGTCGAAGCCGATCTCGGCCGGCTCGGCGAGCGATCGCGCCGCCTCGATCCTGTCTATCGGCGCGGCGGCGACGGGCTCGGCGCGCGGCGCGGCGACGTCCGACCCGAACGGCTCGTCGTCGTCGAGACGCATGTCGATCCGGGTGCCGATCATCGACGTCGCAGCCGGCGCGGCTGCCGCCGCCGCGGAGGCGATCGGGGGGCCGGCATGCGCGGCATCGAACGAGGCCTGGCGGCGCTTCAGCATGCGCTTCCTGACGTAGTCCTGGAACGAGAGCGTGCTCATCGAGAGGCGCTCGGCGTCCTCCTCGGCGCTGGTCGACGCGAGCTCGGCGACTCGCGCCGCCGCGGCCTGCGCCGGCGACGTCGCGCCCTCCTGCGCCATGGCTTCGAGACGGCCGAGGCTGTCGGGCGCCATCGCCATGACCTCGACGCCGGTCGCGGCGGGCTTGGTCGACAGCACGATCGCGTCGTCGCCGAGCGCCTCGCGAACGAGGCGAAGGGCTTCGCGCGAATTGCGCGCGGTGAAGCGTTTGACGTTCATGCTGTGCTTCCGATGATCGAACCGATGCGGATGGAATGCGTCTCAGGGATCTCGCTGTGGGACAGGACCTTCAGGCGCGGCGCGGCGCGCTTCAGGAGGCGCGCCATCGGCGCGCGGATCATGTCGGGCACCAGCAGGCACGCCGGATGGCCGAGGTCTTCCTGGCGCTGCGCCGACTCGGCGGCGCTCTTGGCGAGCACGTCGGCGACGCCGGGATCGAGCGCGGCGCCGTGCGGCGAGTTGAGCGCCTGCGTCACCATCCGCTCGAGCTCGGGCTCGAGGGCGATGACCTCGAGCTCCCTGGTCGTGCCGTAGATCTGCTGCACGATCGACGGCGCCAGGTGGACGCGGATGCGGCGCGCCAGCTCGGCCGGATCGGTGACGGTCGCGGCGAACTCGGCCAGACACTCGACGATCGAGCGCATGTCGCGGATGTGCACGCCTTCCTCGAGCAGGAGCTGGAGCACCTTCTGCAGCGCCGCGATGCCGACCATCTTCGGGATGACGTCTTCCATGAGTTTCGGGGCCAGCTTGGTGACGTGCTCGACGAGCTGCTGCGTCTCGACGCGGCCGAGCAGCTTGGCGGCATGAACCTGCATCAAGTGTGAGAGGTGGGTCGCGACGACGGTCGAGCAATCAACGACGGTGAAACCGGCCATCTGCGCCGCTTCGCGCTGGCGTTCCTCGATCCAGGTCGCGGGCAGGCCGAACGCCGGGTCGGTGGTCGCTGTGCCGATCAGCGGCGTGCTCGCGCCGCCGGGATTGATCGCCAGCCACATGCCCGGATACGCCTCGCCTTCGCCGACAGTGGCGCCGCGCAGGGTCAGGCGATACGAGCTCGGCTTCAGCTCGAGGTTGTCGCGGATGTGCACCGGCGGCGGCAGGAAGCCGACGTCCTGCGCGAACTTGCGCCGCACGCCCTTGATGCGCGCGAGCAGATCGCCTTGTCGCTGCTTGTCGACCAGCGCGATCAGGCGATAGCCGACCTCGAGGCCGAGCGTGTCGACCGGCTGCAGGTCGTCCCAGGTCGCCTCGGCGTTGGCCTCGAGCGGCGGCGGCGCCGGCTTGGGCGCGTTCTTCGCCCGCTGCTGGCGCCCGTGCAGCATCCAGGCGCCGTAGCCGAGGCCGGCGGCGATGAGCAGGAAGACGACGTGCGGCATGCCCGGGATCGAGCCGAGCACGGCGAGGACGCCGGCGACGACGGCGAGCGAGCGCGGCGACGAGAACACCTGCGCCGTGATCTGGCTGCCGACGTCGGCCTCCTTGCCGACGCGCGAGACGACCATCGCCGCCGCCACCGAGATCAGGAGCGCCGGAATCTGCGCGACCAGCGCGTCACCGACGGCGAGGAGGATGTAGCTGTCGGCGGCCTGCGATGCGGTGAGGTCGTGCTGGGCGACGCCGATGACGAAGCCGCCGATGATGTTGATGAAGAGGATGAGCAGGCCCGCCATCGCGTCGCCGCGGACGTACTTCGAGGCGCCGTCCATCGAGCCGAAGAACTCGGCCTCGTCGCCGACCTCGGCGCGGCGCCGCTTGGCTTCCTTCTCGTCGATCAGGCCGGCATTCATGTCGGCGTCGATCGCCATCTGCTTGCCCGGCATCGCGTCGAGGGTGAAGCGGGCGCCGACCTCGGCGATCCGCTCGGCGCCCTTGGTGACGACGACGAAGTTGATGACGACCAGGATCGCGAACACGATCAGGCCGACCGCGAAGTTGCCGCCGACGAGGAAGTGGCCGAACGACTCGATCACCTTGCCCGCGGCGGCCGCGCCGGTGTGGCCTTCGAGGAGGACGACTCGGGTCGAGGCGACGTTGAGCGAGAGGCGCAGCAGCGTCGTCAGGAGGATGACGGCCGGGAAGGCGGCGAAGTCGAGCGGCCGCACCATGTAGGCGGCGACCATCATCACCATCAGCGCCATCGCGATGTTGAAGGTGAAGAGCAGGTCGAGCGCGAACGGCGGCAGCGGCAGGACCATCATCGCCAGGATCATCACGACGACGAGCGGCGCCATCAGGGCGCGGATCGCCTTCGCGTTCGGGCCGAGCCACGACTGCATCTGTTGCATCAGCGGGTTCATGCGTGGCCTGGAATTCAGTGCGCGGGCGCGTGGTGGGGATCGAGCTCGGCCGGGACGTCGAGCGCCGGCAGCGCGCCCGGCATCGCGACCTGGCCGCGCAGCGCCGCGCGCAGCTGGTAGACGTACGCGAGCACCTGGGCAACGGCGGCGAAGAGCGCCGCCGGAATCTCGCGGTCGAGCTCGGCGTGGGCGTAGAGCGCCCGCGCCAGCACCGGCGCCTCGAGCACCGGCACGCTCGCCCCTTGGGCGAGGTCGCGGATCCGCAAGGCGAGCAGGTCGGCGCCCTTGGCGACGACGCGCGGCGCGCCCATCGTCTTGTCGTCGTACTTGAGCGCGACCGCGTAGTGGGTCGGGTTCATGACGACCAGGTCGGCCTTCGGCACCGCCGCCATCATTCGCCGCTTGGTCATCTCGCGCATGCGGGCGCGGACCTTGCCCTTGACCTCGGCGTTGCCGTCGAGCTCCTTCTGCTCCTGCTTGACTTCCTGGTGGCTCATCTTCAGGCGATCGCCGTGCAGGCGCTTCTGCAGCGGCACGTCGACGCCGGCGAAGACGCCGAGGGCGAGCAGGATCAGGCCCATGCCGGCGACGACGGTGGCGCTCGCCGCCGCGATCGCCGCGGGCAGCGGCAGCGCCAGCACGCCGACCAGCTCGCTGACGTGGCGGCCGAGCCAGAACGCGCCGATGCTGCCGAGAAGGAGGGCGAGCACGCTCGCCTTAATCGCGTCGATCACCTGCTGCCTGGAGAAGACGCGGCCGAGGCCGGAGAGGGGATTGAGGACGCCGAACTTCGGGCCGAGCGGCTTGAAGGTCCAGGTCCAGCCGCCCATCGCCAGGGCGCTGACGATCGCGAAGGCGACCATGACGAGACCGAAGGGAACGACCGCCCAGAGCAGCGTCGATGTCCAGCCGAGCAGCTGCGCAGCCATCGCGTCGTCGCGCAGCGCCTGGGCGCCGTCGAAGCGAAGCGAGCGGGCGAGCGCGTCGCGCAGCGCGTCGGCGAGGCGCGGCGCGACGACGAGGAGGGCGGCGCCGCCGCCGGCGACGGCGGCGAAGTGGCCGAGGTCGCGCGAGCGCGCGACCTGGCCTTCCTCGCGCGCCTTGTCGAGCTTGCGCGCGGTGGCAGGAAGATTCTTGTCCTGGGCGGAGCTCGAGGCCATGCGGCGATTGTTTCAACGCCGGTGGCAAACTTGAGCGCGATAAGGGCCTCGATTGGCAGCCTTTTCAGCGCGCCGCGGCGCGCGGCGGCGGGCGTGCATCCGTCACGGCCGGCGTTGCGTAGAAGGCGGCATCCGGGGCGCGAACGACACGCTGCGGAAGGCAAGCACACCCCTCTTCAACTCCGAAGGACACGCATGAAAGCCCTCAAGCTCACCGCCATCGCGCTCGCCGCGATTCTCTCGGCCGTCGCCATCCCGGCGATGGCGCAAGTGATGGTCGGCGGCGCGCCGATGTACTCGAACAAGGACATCGTCGACAACGCCGTCAATTCCAAGGACCACACGACGCTGGTCGCCGCGGTCAAGGCCGCCGGCCTGGTGCCGACGCTGAAAGGCGCGGGCCCGTTCACGGTCTTCGCGCCGACCAATGCGGCGTTCTCCGCCCTCCCCGCCGGCACCGTCGACACCCTGCTCAAGCCGGAGAACAAGCCGGCCCTGACCAAGGTGCTGACCTACCACGTCGTCGCCGGCAAGATGGACAGCGCGACGCTGATGAAGGCGATCGACGCCGGCGGCGGC
Organism: Caldimonas sp.; assembly: GCA_035995885.1. Classification (GTDB taxonomy): domain Bacteria; phylum Pseudomonadota; class Gammaproteobacteria; order Burkholderiales; family Burkholderiaceae_C; genus Schlegelella_A. The sequence goes on from DASYKC010000165.1 coordinate 29,556, forward strand.
AAGGCGACGCTGACCGAGGTCTCGGGCGGCATGCTCACCGCGACCCGGAGCGGCAGCACGATCATGCTGAGCGACGAGTCGGGCGGCATGGCCCACGTCACGATCCCGGACGTGGTCCAGTCGAACGGCGTCATCCACGTCGTCGACAAGGTGCTGCTGCCGAAGTAGGCGAGCTCGGCTCGGCCGCCTGCCCGGCGGCCGAGCAGCGCGCGAAGAACGCGGCCCGGTCGTCAGCCGATGACGCGGGCCAGCTTCGCGAGGAGCGCGTCGCGGCTGAACGGCTTGACGATGAAGTCGGCGGCGCCCACCGCCTTGCTGCGCTCGATGCTCTCGCGCGTCGCCTCGCCGGTCAGCATGACGACCGGGATGTGCGAGAAGGTCGGGCTCGCCTTCAGCCATTGCGTCAGCGCCAGGCCGTCCATGCCGGGCAGGTTGATGTCCATGAGGATGACCGCCGGCGTCGTGCCGCGCAGCAGCTCGAACAGGCCCGGCGCTTCGGTCGCGACCCGGACCGAGAAGGCGCCGTCGAGCGCCTTGACGATCATCTTGGCGGCGAAGGCATCGTCCTCGACGAGCAGGACGGCGCGCTGCGAAGCGACCTTGCTCGCCAGCAGGGCGGCGTCGGCGACATGCGGTCCGACCTCGGCGCGGAAGCCCGCCGCCCATGCCGACATCGGCGCCAGGTTCTCGCGCGACGCCGCGAGGGCGCGCTTGACGCCGGCGTGCGCCGGCGCGGTGCCGACCTCGCGCTCGACCTTGGCGAGCGAGGCCGTCATCGCCGCGACGTGGCCCAGGCCCTCGTCGAGGCGGCGATCGACGACGTCGCCGAGCGCCTGCGCGCTCGCCGCATGCGCGACCAGCTCCTCGCGGCTCGGCTGCAGGTGCCGCGCGGCGATCAGGCCGCGGGCGGCGTTGCGCACCGCCATGACCAGGCGGTGACCGTCGTGCGGCTGCGGCCAGTACAGCACGTAGTCGTCGAAGTAGTCCTTCTTGCAGAGCTGGAACACCTCGCTCAGGTCGGCGGGCGCGCAGAGGATGACGTAGCGATGCGCGTGCGCCTGCGCGATCTTGCTGAAGCGCAGCAGGCCGAGGCAGTACTGCTTCGACTTGTCGATGCTGTCGAAGGCGAGGACGACGACGTCGGGGCGGACGCGCTCGAAGTCGGCGACGGCGAGCTCGGCGCGCGTCGACACCTCGATGCGCGCGAATTCGTCGGCGAGCGCGCCCTGGACGTGCGCGGCGTCGGCGGCGCGGTCGCCCGCGACCAGGACCATGGCGCTGCCCGGTGCGACGTTCATGGCATCGAGGCCTTGCTCGTCGCGGCCTCGGCCGAGCGCGCCGGGCCGAGCCATTTCTCCAGCACCTCGCGCAGCGTCGCCATGCTCGCCGGCTTGATCAGCACTTCGTCGATGAGCGCGCCGGCGTGCATCGAGTCGGCGGTGCCGCTGCCGGCGGTGAGCAGCACGATCGGCGCATCGGGCCGCCACGAGCCGCCGCGAACCAGGCAGGCGAGCTCGCAGCCGCTCATCCCCGGCATCTCGTGGTCGGTCAGCAGCAGCCGGAAGTCGCCGCTGCGCCAGGCGGCGATCGCCTCGCTGCCGCCGGCCACGGCGACAGCGTCGCGGCCGAGCGCGCGCAGCTGGTACATGAGCAGGTCACGGCTGACCACGTTGTCCTCGGCCACGAGGATGGCGGAGCGCGGCGTGTCGTCCATGGCTCAGGCCGCGGCGAAGAGGCCGGGCGCGATCTGGCGCAGCCGCTCCTCGAGGACGGCACGCGAGAACGGCTTGACCAGGTAGCCCGCCGCGCCCGCCTGGACGGCGCGGACGATCTCGTCCTTGCGCGCCTCGGCGGTGACCATCAGCACCGGCAGGTGCTTGAGCGCCGGATCCTTCTTGATCGACGCCAGCAGGTCGAAGCCGTTCATCGTCGGCATCTCGATGTCGGTGATGACGACGTCGACCGGCGCGGTGCCGAGGCGCGCGAGCGCGGCGGCGCCGTCGGCGGCCTCGTCGACGTCGTCCAGTCCCATCTCGTGCAGGAGGCTGCGCAGGACGCGGCGCATGGTCATGAAGTCGTCGACGACGAGAAGGCGCATGGCGGTGCGCTCAGCGCCGGGCGGCGGCCGCCGCGTCGCTGCCTTCGACGACCGCGCCGGCCTCGGTCTCGGTCGGGCTCGGCAGCAGCTTCAGGAGGCGATCCTCGGCGTCGCGGTTCATGACGATGATGCTGATGCGCCGGTTCATCGGGTGGGTCGGCTCGCCCGGAACGAAGAGGTTGCTCGACGCCAGGCCCTGGACCAGCAGCATGCGGTCCTCGGGCAGGCCGCCGGCGACGATCTCGCGCCGCGACGCGTTGGCGCGGTCGCTCGACAGCTCCCAGTTGCTGTAGCCGCGCTCGCCGCCGCTGAACGGCTGCGCGTCGGTGTGGCCCTCGAGGGTGATGCGGTTCGGCACGTCGGAAAGGACGTGGCCGATCTCCTGCAGGAGCTCCCGCATGTAGGGCTTCACGACCGCGCTGCCGCTGTCGAACATCGGCCGGTTCTGCTCGTCGACGATCTGGATGCGCAGACCGTCGCGGGTCATGTCGAGGCGGATCTGCGACTTCATCGCGGCGAGCTTCGGGCTCGCGGCGAGGACGTCCTCGACCTTCTTCTTCAGGCTCTCGAGGCGCGCCAGCTCGGCGCGCTTCTGCTCGGCCTCGAGCGACTTGATGTTGAGGAGCCGCCTCTTGGCCGGGACGTCGCCGTCCTTGACCTGGCCGGTCGTCCGCGTCAGGTCGGCGCCGCCGCCGCGAACGACGTGCGACGAGTCGCCGGCGCCGCTGCCGCCCATCAGCGCGACCTTGAGCGGCGCGTTGAAGAAGTCGGCGATGCCCTTCTTGTCGCCCTCGGTCGTCGAGCCGAGCAGCCACATGAGGAGGAAGAACGCCATCATCGCCGTCACGAAGTCGGCGTAGGCGATCTTCCAGGCACCGCCGTGCTTGTTGTGCCCGCCCTTCCGGACGCGCTTGATGATGATCGGCTGGAGCTTCTTCGAGTCGCCTGCCATGTCAGTTCCCCGGCCTCATGCCTTCTTGCCCTTGACGTGGCCCTCGAGCTCCGAGAACGTCGGCCGGTCCTTCGAGTACAGCACTTTGCGGCCGAACTCGACCGCGACCTGCGGCGCGTAGCCCTGCATGCTCGCGAGCAGCGTCGTCTTGATGCACTGAAGCTCCTTCGAGCCCTCGTCGACCTTCTGCTCGATCAGGCCGCCGAGCGGTTCGACCACCGCGTAGGCGAGCAGGATGCCGAGGAAGGTGCCGACCAGCGCCGAGCCGATCATGCCGCCGAGGATCGCCGGCGGCTGGCCGACCGAGCCCATCGTGTTGACGACGCCGAGCACCGCCGCGACGATGCCGAACGCCGGCAGCGCGCCCGCCAGGCGCCCGAGCGCGTTGACCGGCCCATGCGCCTCGTGGTGGTGGGTCTCGATCTCGCTGTCCATCAGGCTCTCGATCTCGTGCGCGTTGAGGTTGCCGGAGACCATCATGCGCAGGTAGTCGGTGATGAACTCGACGACGTGGTGGTCGGAGCCGACGACGGTGTACTTCTGGAACAGCGACGAGCCGGCCGGATCCTCGACGTCCTTCTCGATCGCCATCAGGCCTTCCTTGCGCGCCTTCTGGAGGATGTCGTAGAGCAGCGCCATCAGCTCCATGTAGCGCGCCTTCGAGTACTTCGACCCCTTGAGGACGCCGGGCAGCGCCGCCAGCGTCGCCTTCAGCACCTTCGGCTGGTTGTTGACCGCGAAGGCGCCGAGCGAGCCGCCGAGGATCGCCATCAGCTCCGTCGGCAGGGCGTGCAGGATCACGCCGATGTTGCCACCATGGATGATGTAGGCGCCGAAGATGCAGCCGAGGGCGACGCCGTAACCGATCAGAACGACCATGGTGTTTCGAGGATTCCGTGGGCCGGATGCCGATGCGCCGGGCCGTGCCAGTTATCGGCGGGGTCCGACCTGTCTTGAGTTTGCGGCGCGGGCCGCTGCGGTGATCGCCGCAACTGGGCGGGAATCCCGGCGGAAATAAAAAAGCGGGTCCCGAGGGACCCGCATTCAAAGCACGAGTGTCGTGCTGGAGGAGACAAGCAAGAGAACGGAGAACCCTGTCTTTCGACAGGCCGGCCGGCAACTTGAGCCGTCGGCCGCGGAATCGGAGAACTAGTGCATGCGGATCGCGCCGGCCGCCTTGCCCTTGCCGGCGCGCGCCGGCGGGTTGCACAGGGCGCACTGGTAGTGTCGGGCGATCTCGTGCGGATGGGTCACGAACTGGCCACCGCACTTCGAGCACTTCGTCATGGTCAGCATGCCGTTGTCGACGAACTTGACCAGGCGCCAGGCGCGCGTCACCGAGAGCAGCGCCTCCAGGCCCTGCGCCGAGGTCTCTTCCTGGTAGAGCTGATAGCCCTTGATCACGGCGTCGATCTCGTCGAGCTCGGACGACTTGTTCAGGTACTCGTGGATGTTGAGGAAGAGCGAGGCGTGGATGTTCGGCTGCCAGGTCATGAACCAGTCGGTCGAGAACGGTAGCTGGCCCTTGCTCGGCGACTTGCCGGCGACTTCCTTGTAGAGGCGCAGCAGCCGCTCGTACGACAGGTCGGTCTCCGACTCGAGCACCTGCAGGCGCGCGCCCAGGCCGATCAGCGCGACGGCGCGGCTGATCTGCCTGGCCTCGGTGAGGATGCTCTTGCTGCGCACGATCAGGCCGCCTCTTGATGACGGCCGGCGAGCAGGATCGAGGCGTGGAGGCGGTTCGTGCTGTCGTTGGCGGCGCTCTTGCCGTGGCTGGTGAGGAGACCCCAGACCATGTCGTCGTCCATGCGGAAGCGGCACAGCAGGGTGTTGCCGGCGGCGATCTTCATCATCTGCGCCGGGCTGAGGAGGGCGATCAGCGACGCGCTTTCCTCGCTGATGCCGAGGCGGTAGAGCGCCTGCTCGCGGTCGCTGCGGATGAGGCTCTGGGCGAGCATCAGGTAGGAGAGATTGGCTTCGCGAATCTCGCTGAGGATCTGGTCTGCGTTCATGGTGTGGGCTCCGTTGCTTCCTGTGTGTCTCCGCAAGGTCCTGGCCCTGCGATGGAATGAATTCTGAAGAGACGAGAAGGCGGCGACCATCAGGTCATCTCGGTCGCTGAAGTCCAGCTTCTTCCATGAGGCGTGTCAGGCAACTTCCTACCTGCCTTCGTCGCTCCGGCCGGAGCGGGGCCGGGCGCGAACGCATTTCGATACAAGCGTCGGTGCCGCGCGGGCGGTATCGCCATTCGCCGCCGCGCAATCGATGCAACGACAGTTATTTGGCGGACGACCGCTCAAGTTGCCAAAAGTGTTGCCCGATAACCCAGCCAACGGCAAGGAGCAATCCGAACCGGGGTCCGGAGTCAGAGGCCGACATTTCGCCGAAGCGCACGCTGGAGCGGGACTGAGGAAGACGAACGCCGGGCGCAGCAGGCCGGTGGCTCACCACTGCCGGCTGCTCGAAGCGAGGCGCCGTCGCAAGGCGGCGAATCGCTCTGGCAATGACGGCGCTTGTGCCGGGTTTTCTTCAACCGTTCAGGAGTTATTAAATGGCATTGATGATCAACACGAACCTGGCCTCGCTGAACGCTCAGCGGAACCAGAGCCGCACGCAGAACGACCTGTCGACTGCAATCGCCCGCCTGTCTTCGGGCCTGCGCATCAACAGCGCGAAGGACGACGCCGCCGGCCTCGCCATCGCCGACCGCTTCACCGCCCAGATCCGCGGCGTGAACCAGGCCGCGCGCAACGCCAACGACGGCATCTCGCTGGCGCAGACGGCGGAAGGCTCGCTCGCCTCGGTGAGCGACAACCTCCAGCGTATCCGCGAGCTGGCGGTGCAGTCGGCCAACGCGACCAACTCGGCCTCGGACCGCGCGTCGCTGCAGCTCGAAGTCTCGCAGCTCGTCGCTGAAATCGACCGCGTCGCGACCCAGACGTCGTTCAACGGCACCAACCTGCTCGACGGCAGCTTCTCGGCCAAGGCCTTCCAGGTCGGCGCCAATGCCGGCCAGACGATCACGGTCTCGAGCATCAACAGCGCGCGCAGCTCCGCCCTCGGCGCCGCCTACACCGCCACCGTCACCGGCGGCGTCGTGACGACCGCGCTCGCGGCCGGCGACCTGACGCTCAACGGCAGCGCCATCTCGGCCTCGGCCAACACCGGCATCGCCGGCCAGACCGCGAACAGCGCGTACTCGATCGCCCAGGCGATCAACTCGTCGCAAGGCAACGTGGTCGCCACGGCGAACACGGTCACCAGCGCCGGCGCTGCCGCGCCGACGGCCTTCAGCACGGTGGCCGCGAACGCGGTGACGATCAACGGCATCGGCGTCGGCTCCTTCACCGGCACGACCACGGCGACGCAAGGCATCGCCTTCGCCGCTGCGGTCAACCTGATCTCGGCTTCCACCGGCGTCACGGCGAGCGCCAGCGTCGCCGGCCTGGTCACGCTGACTGCCGCCGACGGCCGCAACATCGACACCACCGGCACTTCGGCGGCCACGACCGGCGTCATCGCGGCGTCGACCAAGGGCACGATCACGCTGAGCACCAATTCGGCGACGTCGGCCCAGAGCGACATCACCGTCGGTGGTGCGAACGTCGCGTTTGCCGGCCTCGGCGCCGGCACGACGGCGTCGGCCCTGACCGGTGTCACGCTCGCCGCGACCGACGTCTCGACGGTGGCCGGCGCGAACGCGGCCCTCGCCTCGGTCGACTCGGCGCTGCGCGCGATCAGCACGTCGCGCGCTTCGCTCGGCGCGATCCAGAACCGCTTCTCGTCGACGATCAGCAACCTGCAGACGACGAGCGAGAACCTCTCGGCCTCGCGCAGCCGCATCCAGGACGCCGACTTCGCGCAGGAAACGGCGAACCTGTCGCGCGCCCAGGTGCTGCAGCAGGCCGGCACGGCGATGGTGGCGCAAGCCAACCAGCTGCCGCAGCAGGTCCTGACGCTGCTCCGCTGAGCGTCGCGGCCCGCCCGGGCGACCGGGCGCGCCAGGCAACAAGGGCCGGACCGGGTTTGCCCCGGCCGGCCCTTTCTCGTTGGCGCGATGCGAACTGGCGTCCGAAGCCGGGCCAGTTCCGGCTTTGGGCCGGGCCGCTCGTGGCGACAATTTTCCGACCTCGTCCACTGCCCGGGAGCCGTGTGGCACCGCCCGAAAAAGTCCGCCTCGGCGAGCTGCTCGTTCGCCAGCAGCTGATCAGCGAAGAGCAGCTCGACGCCGCGCTGAAGCGGCAGCGCGCCGGCGGCCACAAGCTCGGCCGCACCCTCGTCGACGCCGGCTTCGTGAGCGAGGAGCAGATCTGCGGTGCGCTGGCGCGGCAGATGCGGATTCCCTACATCAACCTCAGGCAGTTCGCCTTCAACGCCGCCCTCGTGCAGACGCTGCCCGAGGCGCAGGCGCGGCGCTTTCGCGCCATCGTCCTCGACGAGAGCGGCGGCGCGCTGCGCATCGGCCTCGCCGATCCGACCGACCTGGTCGCCTACGACGAGCTGACGCGGCTCCTCAAGCGCGAGATCAATCTCGCCGTCGTCAGCGAGACGCAGCTGATGGCGAGCATCGACCGCCTCTACCGGCGCACCGGGCAGATCAGCGCGCTCTCGCTCGAGCTGACTGCCGAGCTGGCGCAGACCGACGCCGACTTCGGCGCCGTCCTCGGCTCGGACGCCGCCCTCAAGGACGCGCCGGTCGTCAAGCTGCTGCAGACCCTGTTCGAGGACGCTGCGCAGGTGCGCGCCTCCGACATCCACATCGAGCCGCAGGAGAAGAACCTGCACGTGCGCTTTCGCATCGACGGCGTGCTGCACCTGCAGACCGAGGCCGACTCGAAGATCGCGCCGGCGCTGGTCCTGCGCCTGAAGCTGATGTCGGGCCTCGACATCTCCGAGCGCAGGCTGCCGCAGGACGGGCGCTTCCACGTCGACATCCGCGGCAACGCCGTCGACGTCCGCATCTCGACGATGCCGACGCAGTACGGCGAGTCGGTCGTCATGCGACTGCTCAGCCAGGGCACCGGCCTGCTCCGCCTCGACCGCCTCGGCATGCCGGCGCCGATGCTGGCGCGCGTGCGCCACGCGCTGGCGCGCGTCGGCGGCATGATCCTCGTCACCGGCCCGACCGGCAGCGGCAAGACGACGACGCTCTACGCCGCGCTCGCCGAGATCAACGGCCCCGACCGCAAGATCATCACCGTCGAGGACCCGGTCGAGTACCGCCTGCCCGGCATCAACCAGGTGCAGGTGCACGAGAAGATCGAGCTCGGCTTCGAGCGCGTCCTGCGCTCGGCGCTGCGCCAAGACCCGGACGTCATCCTGGTCGGCGAGATGCGCGACCTGACGACGGCCGAGATCGGCCTGCGCGCCGCCCTGACCGGCCACCTCGTGCTGTCGACGCTGCACACCAACGAGGCCGCGAGCACGCCGATCCGCCTCCTCGACATGGGCGTGCCGGCGTACATGGTCGCGATGTCGCTCCATCTCGTCATCGCCCAGCGCCTGGTGCGGGTCGTCTGCGACGACTGCAGCGAGCCGCATGTGCCGAGCGCGCAGGAATCGGCGTGGCTGCTGCACGCCGCGCACGGCGGCGGCGGCGGCAGCGGCGCGGCCGGCTATCGCCGCGGCCTCGGCTGCTCGCGCTGCAACGGCACCGGCTATGCCGGCCGCAGCGCCGTCTACGAGATGCTCGAGATGACGGCGCCGCTGGTGCAGGCCGCCAACGGCGGCTCGCCGGTCGAGTTCGTCCGCCTCGCGCGCGCGCAGATGGCCGGCGCGACGCTGCTCGCGCACGCGCTCGTCCTCGTCGGCGAGGGCCGGACGACGATCGAAGAGGCGATGCGCATCTCGGTCCAGCTCGAGACCTAGAGCGCAGCGCATGGCCGTCTTCAGCTACAGCGCGCGCGACGCCGGCGGCATCCTGCGCGAAGGCGTCCTCGAGGGCGCGAGCGCGGCAGCGGTCGCCGACCAGCTCAGCAGCGGCGGCAACACGCCGGTCCGGATCGAGGCGGCGAGCGGCGCGGCGCCGGTCGTCGCCGCGGCCGGCTTCGGCGGGTGGCGCGGGCCGCGCCTCGGCCATGCCGACGTGCTTCTCTTCAGCCGCCAGCTGCACTCGCTGCTCAAGGCCGGCATCCCGATCACGCGCGCCCTCGGCGGCCTGCAGGATTCGGCGGGGCCGGCGATGGCCGGCGTCATCCGGCAGACGCGCGAGAGCCTGGAGAGCGGCAATCCGCTCTCGGTCTCGATGGCGCGCCAGCACGGCGTCTTCTCGGCGTTCTACATCGCCATGGTGCGGATCGGCGAGCTGACCGGCCGCCTCGACGAGGTCTTCCTGCGCCTCTTCCATCACCTCTCGTTCGAGAAGCTGATGCGCGATCAGGTGCGCACGGCGCTGCGCTATCCGAGCTTCGTCATCGCCGTCATGGGCGTGGCGATCGTCATCATCAACCTCTTCGTCATCCCGGCGTTCCAGAAGGTGTTCGACGGCTTCGGCGCCGAGCTGCCGCTGATGACGCGGATCCTGGTCGGCTTCTCGCGCTTCATGGTCGACGGCTGGCCGTGGCTGCTCTCCGGCGGGATCGTCGCCGCCCTCGCCTTTCGCGCCTGGCTGCGCACCGAGGACGGCCGCTACGTCTGGGACCGCACCCTGCTGCGGCTGCCGATCGCCGGCAAGATCGCGACCAAGGCGACGCTGTCGCGCTTCGCGCGCAGCTTCGCGCTGGCGCTGAAGAGCGGCGTGCCGGTCGTCGAGGCGATGGTGGTCGTCGCCTCGACGGTCGAGAACGCCTATGTCGGCCGCGCGGTCGAGAGGATGCGCGAAGGCGTCGAGCGCGGCGACACGCTCATGCGCACCGCGGCGGCGAGCCGCATCTTCACGCCGGTCGTGCTGCAGATGATCGCCGTCGGCGAGGAGTCGGGCTCGCTCGACGAGATGCTCGCCGAGGTCGCCGACTTCTACCAGCAGGACGTCGAGTACGAGCTGAAGACGCTGTCGTCGCAGATCGAGCCGATCCTGATCGTCTTCCTCGGCATCGTCGTGCTGGTCCTCGCCCTCGGCGTCTTCCTGCCGATCTGGGATCTCGGCCGGGTCTCGATCAAGCGTTGATTCCGCACGGCCGGCGCCTCAAGTCGGCGCCTGCCCTGTCGATAGTTCCCTGGAGTGGCGTGCAGTCGCATGGGGCGACAGGGGCGCGGGAGATGGGCCGTGTTGGGCCCCTTCCTCCGGCCTTCAGCGCGCGCCGCCGCCGTCACAGTGACGGTCTGTGGCTCCCGGCATCTGCCGGAAGGGCAGCAGCCCACGGAGACGCCCAATGCAACGCCGGCAACGAGGTTTCACCCTGATCGAGCTGGTCGTCGTGCTGACGATCGTCGCCGTTCTCGCCGCGATCGCGTTGCCGCGCTTCGTCGATCTCCAGCGCGACGCGCGCATCGGCCACCTTCAGGGCGCACGCGGCGCGGTCGCCACCGCCGCGACCCTGGTCCACGCCGCCGTGCTCGCGCGCCGCGGCGTTCCCGACACGATCGCCTGCCCGGCCGCCCCCGGCGTCTTCGCCGACAACGCGCTCGCCGGGACGGGCACCGCCTGCACCGAAGCCGGCATCGTCCGCACCAGCAACGCCTACCCGGCATCGACGGCGCTGGGCACGCCCGGCATCGTCTCGGCCGCCGGCATCGGCGGCGCCTTCGTGCCGACCGCGGCCGGCCTCGCCGCCGAGGGCTACGCGATCGGCGTCGCCGGCGCCGTCACGACCTTCCAGCGCATCGACGCCGTCGTGCCGGCGAACTGCAGCTTCACCTACAGCGAGCCGGCCGCCGCCGGCGCCGCCGCGACGTTCTCGGCCGCCGTGACCAGCGGCTGCTGAGCATCGACCCTGACCCTCTGCCCTTGACCTCCGGGGAAGCACCATGAACACGCAACGCGGTTTCACGCTCATCGAGCTCGTCGTCGTCATCATCATCCTCGGCGTGCTCGCCGCCGTGGCGGTGCCGAAGTTCATCGACCTGTCCGTCGACGCGCACAACGCGTCGGCCAAGGGCGTGGCAGGCGCGCTCGGCTCCGGGTCGTCGATCAACTTCGCGGCGCGCTCGGCGGGCAACGCCTCTGCCGTGGTCTTCAATCAAGGCAACATCTGCACCGCGGCGATCCTGCAGCAGCTCCTCACCGGCACGTCGGTGACCCTGAGCGCGGGCGCGCCGGCCACCGACGACCAGTTTCGACCCGCCGTCGTCGCCGGCGTCGCCGGCTCCGGCGATTGCACGCCGGCGACCAACGCGGCGGCGACGGTGTGCCAGCTGACGCCGAAGGGCACCGGCGTGACCCCGGCGACGGTCACGCTGATGTGCGCCCGCTGAGCGGGAACGCGGCACCGAAGCGGCCGATCGCCGCGACTCGCATGAACGCGCAACGCGGCTTCACGATCGCCGAGCTGGTGATCGTCATGGTCATCGTCGGCGTGCTGTCGGCGGTCGCCGTGCCGCGCCTGTTCGACCAGAGCGAGTTCGCCGGCCGCGGCGGCCGCGACTTCGTCGCCAGCAGCCTGCGCTACGCGCAGAAGTCGGCGATCGCCCTGCGCCGCAACGTCTGCGTCGACGTCGCCGGCGCGACGATCGCGGCGACGATCGCCACCGCGCCGGGCAGCGACCAGCCGTGCAATCCGGCCGCAGCCCTCGTCCACCCCGCGAACGGCCTGAGCTTCGCCGACCCGGCCAACGCGCTGCCCGGCGGCGCTGCCGTGACGGCGGCCGCGAGCGTCGTCTTCGACGCCGCCGGCCGGCCGCTCACCGCGCCGGCCGCGCCGCTCGCCGCCGTGCTGACGATCGCCGTCACCGGCCATGCCGTGCCGGTCAACGTCGAGCCCGAGACCGGCCTCGTCCACTGACGAGCGACGGGCCGCCATGGAACGCCGCGCCACCGCCAGGTCCGCCCGTCGCGGGCGAAGCGCCGGATTCGGCCTGGTCGAGCTCATCCTCTTCATCGCCATCGTCGGCGCCGCGCTCGCGGGCGTGCTCGTCGTCTACGACCGCGCCGTCCGCGGCAGCGCCGATCCGCTCGTGCGCAAGCAGGCGATCGCGATCGCCGAATCGCTGCTCAACGAAGTGCTCGCGCAGCCGTTCAGCTACTGCGACCCGCAGGATGCTGTCAACGACCCGGCCGCGCCGCCGGCATCGACGGCCGCCTGCACCGGCGGCGCCGCCGCCTCGGAAGACGCCGGCGGCGGACCGCTCGGGCCGCGTCCCGGAACCGAGGGCCGCTTCTCGGCGACCGACCCGTTCGACAACGTCGCCGACTACGCCGGCTATGCGATGAACGCCGGCATCTACAGCCTCGACAACGGCGCGACGCCGATCGCCGGCCTCGGCGCCTACTCGGCGTCGGTGACGGTGACGCGCGCCGGCACGTCGCTCGGCCTGGCCAGCGATGCCGAGGCCTTGCGCGTCGACGTGCTCGTCAGCGGCCGCGGCGAGACGATCACCCTCACCGGCTACCGGCTGCGCCATTCGCCGGCGGCGACGGGCTGACGGCGATGCGTCGCCCGCCGCTTGCACCCGCCCTGCACCGACGCGGCTTCACGCTGCTCGAGACGGTGCTCGTCATCGCCATCATGGGCATCGTCGCGGCGATGGTCGGCGTCTTCATGCGCCAGCCGATCGACGCCTACGTCGACCAGGCGCGCCGCGCCGAGCTCGGCGACACCGCCGATCTGGCGCTGCGCCGCATCGGCCGCGAGCTGGCGCGGGCGCTGCCGAACAGCGTTCGCGTCGATCCGGGCGGGACGATGCTCGAGTTCCTGCCGGTCGCGGCGAGCGGCCGCTATCGCGCCGCGCCGGCCGCCGACGGCAGCGGCGACTTCCTCGACTTCGACGATCCCGCCGACACCCGCTTCGACGTGCTCGGCCCGCCGATCGACGTCGCCGCCGGCAGCCAGCTCGTCGTCTACAACCTCGGCCTGCCCGGCGCCGACGCCTACAGCGGCGAGTCGCGGCGCGCGCTGGCGACGAGCGGCAACGCCCTCGCCTCGCTCAGCTACACGACCGGCGGCGCCCAGTTTCCGTTCCGCTCGCCCGGCAACCGCTTCCAGGTCGTCGCCGCGCCGGTGACGTACGCGTGCCAGCCCGGCGCCGGCGGCACCGGCCAGTTGCGCCGCTACAGCGGCTACGCGATCCAGGCAGCGCAGCCGGTCGACGCGAGCGCGGCGCCGCTCGCCGGACTGAACGGGCGCAACGCGGCGCTCCTCGCCGACAAGGTCGAGAGCTGCTCGTTCGCCTTCGGCGTCGGCCCGGCGGCGCGGATCGGCGTCGTCACGCTCTACCTCACCCTCGCCGCCGGCGGCGAGCGGCTCACCCTCGTGCACCAGGTGCACGTCGACGACTCGCCATGAAGGCGCCGGTCCGGCCCCAGGGCGAATGCCGGAGCACGGAGCCCGAAGGTTCTCTTGTCACCGCGCGCGCCGCAGCGCCGTTCGCGCATCGCGGCTTCGCGCTCGTCTCGGCCATCTTCATCCTGGTCGTGCTCGCCCTGCTCGGCGCGATGATGGTCGCGCTGTCGACGACGCAGCAGATCGGCCAGGCGCGCGACCTCTTCGGCACGCGCGCCTACTTCGCCGCGCGCGCCGGCATCGAGTGGGGCGTCTACGCAGCGCTGCGCAACAGCGCCTGCGCGCCGAGCACGACGCTGCCGGCGCTGGCCGGCTCGGCGGCCGGCTTCGCGATCGTCGTCACCTGCAGCGTCAGCGGCCCGTTCGACGAGGGCGGAACGCCGGTGCGCGTCTACCAGCTGACCTCGACGGCGACGCGCGGCGCCGCCGGCGCGCCCGATCAGGTCGAGCGCCAGCTGCAGGCGCAGGTGAGCACGCCATGAGACGCCGGCTCGCCGCGCTGGCAGCGCTTGCCGTCGCGCTCCTGCTCGCGCCGGTGCTCGCCCTCGCGAGCAGCGCCGGCTTCGTCGGCTTCGACAGCTTCACCGGCGGCAGCTGGAAGGGCGTCTACGGCAGCGACGGCTACCAGGTCGTCAACGACTCGCAGAGCCTGCCGTCGTACGCGACGGTGACGCCGACCTCGACGCTGCTCTACACCTGGGCCGGATCGACGAACGACCCGCGCGGCGCGCAGAAGGCGGCGTCGCCGACCGACCGCATCGCCGCCTGCTGGTACTCGAGCACGACCTTCTCGCTCTCGGTGACGATCAGCGACGGCCAGACGCACCAGGTCGCGATCTACGCGCTCGACTGGGACAACTACTACGGCCGCAGCGAGACGATCGAGATCCGCGACGCCGCCACCAACGCCCTGCTCGACTCGCGCAGCCTCGCCGGCTTCCAGGGCGGCATCTGGGCGGTGTGGAACGTCTCGGGCAACGTCAACGTCGTCGTCGTCAACACCAACGGGCCGTCGAACGCGGTCGTCTCGGGGATCTTCTTCGCGCCGGTGCAGGCGGCGCAGATACCGCCGCAGTCGTCGAGCCAGGCGACCTTCATCCGCGCCGACACGACGACGCAAGGCACCTGGAAAGGCGTCTACGGCAGCGACGGCTATACCGTCGTCAACGACGCGCAGAGCCTGCCGTCGTACGCCACCCTCGCGCCGGCCAGCAACCTGATCTACACCTGGGCCGGATCGACGAGCGACGTGCGCGGCCTGCAGAAGGCGACGTCGGCGACCGACCGGATCGCCGCGTGCTGGTACTCGAGCGGCGCGTACCGCGTCAACGTCAGGATCAGCGATGGCCAGGTCCATTCGCTCGCGCTCTATGCGCTCGACTGGGACAACTACCACAGCCGAACCGAGACGATCGAGATCCGCGACACCGGCACCAACGCCTTGCTCGACAGCCGCGACCTCGCGACCTTCCAGGGCGGCACCTGGCTGGTGTGGAACATCGCCGGCAACGTCACGATCGTCGTCCGCAACACCAACGCGCCGGCGAACGCCGTCGTCTCGGGCCTCTTCTTCGGCCCGCCGCAGTCGCCGCCGAACCTGATCGTCAACGGCAGCTTCGAGGTCGGCGCGACGACCGCCGGCAACTACGTCTACGGGCCGACCGATCAGCCGCCGTGGACCTGGGGCAGCGGCGCCGGCGTGACCGGCGCCGGCAGCGCGTTCACGAGCGGCAACACCGGGCCGACCGAAGGCCGCCTCGGCGCCTTCCTGCAGAACACCGGCGCGGTGACGCAGACCTTCACCGCCACCACGGCCGGCAGCTACGCGGCCTACCTGCGCATCGTCAACCGCGGCAACTACGGCGGACAGCAATCGTTCGCGGTCGACATCGACGGCACGACCGTGCTCGCCGCGCCGGTGCCGGCATCGCCGATCGCGAGCACCTGGATGTACGTCGCGACGCCGACCTTCGCGCTGACCGCGGGCAGCCACACGATCGCGATCCGCGGCAGCCTCGCCGGCCCCGACAGCACCGCCTTCATCGACGAGGTTCGGCTGACGGCGGCGACGGCGTTCGCGAGCACGGCGATCGCCGGCAGCTTCGAGGAATGGCAGATCGGCGCCCAGAACTACCACTACAACCCGGGCGCGCAACCGTGGCAGTTTCCGCTCGGCTCGGGCATCACCGCGAACAACAGCGCCTTCGGCAGCCCGACCGCGCCGCAGGGCGCGCAGGCGGCATTCGTGCAGAACGGCGGCTACATGACGCAGACCTGGACCGATGCCGGCAACGGCTACCAGCTGCAGTTCTCGGCCGCCGGCCGGACGGCGTACGGCGTGCCGACGCTGACGGCGACGATCGACGGCGCGACGCTCGGCAGCTGGACCCTGAACAACACCGGCTACGCGACCTTCAGCGCGCCGGTGACGCTCGCGGCCGGGCCGCACACGGTCCGCTTCGCGAGCGCCGGCGGCGATTCGTTCGTCGACGACGTCCGCCTCGTCGCCGCGGCCGCGCCGACGACCGCCGGCGGCTTCAACGCCTTCGAGAGCGGTACCGCGGCCGGATCGATCGCCGGCGTCATCCACACCAAGGTCGCGGGCGCGCCGTTCGCGATCGACGTCGTCGTCCTGAACGCGGCGCGCGACGCGGTGATGACGGCTTTCACCGGCAACGTCAAGGTCGAGCTGCTCGACGCCAGCGACAGCAGCGGCGCGCTCGACGCCGGCGGCTGCCGGGCGAGCTGGCCGGTCCTGCCCGGCGGCGCGGCGGCGACGCTCGCCTTCGCCGGCGCCGACAACGGCCGCAAGGCCGCGACGCTGAGCGAGGCGAACGCCTGGCGCGACCTGCGCGTTCGCATCAGCGCGCCTTCGAGCGGCGTCGCGACGACGGTCGCATGCTCGGGCGACGACTTCGCCAATCGCCCGGCGAGCTTCGCCGCCTTCGCCGCGAGCGACGCCGACTCGGCGAGCGCGGGAACGACGCGCGCGCTCGCCAACGCCACCGCGACCGGCGGCAACGTGCACCAGGCCGGCCGGCCGTTCACGGTCCATGCCGCCGCGGTCAACGCCGGCGGGGCGACGACCACCAACTACGTCGGCACGGCGACGCCGCAGGTCGCGGCCTGCGCCGGCAGCGCCTGCGTCGGCACGGCCGGAACGCTGACGCTGACGGCGACCGCGGTCGCCGGCGTCATCGACCGCAGCGCCAGCTACGACGAGAGCGGCAGCATCGCCCTGCAGCTCGTCGACAGCAGCTTCGCCGCGGTCGACGCCGGCGACGGCTCGAGCGCGGCCGAGCGCACGATCGCCTCGCCGACGATCGCCGTCGGCCGCTTCGTCCCCGATCGCTTCGATCTCGTCGCGCTCGCCGCGCCGACGCTGCGCACCTTCGGCGGCAACGCCTGTGCGGCGCGCTCGTTCACGTACGTCGGCCAGCCGTTCGGCTACGCCGCGGCGCCGCAGGCGACCGTCCATGCGCGCAACGCGGCCGGCGCGACGACGGCCAACTACAGCGGCGTGCTCTGGAAGCTCGCGACGGCGACGCAGGCCTGGGCGGCGCTGCCGGCGACGCCCGCCTTCGACACCACGGCGGCGACGCTGCCGGCGCTGACGAGCAACAACAACGGCAGCGGCCTCGTCGCCGCGCAGGCGAGCGACCGGCTGCGCTTCACGCGGCCGACGAACGCGCCGGTGGCGCCGTTCGATGCCGCCATCGCGCTGACCTGGAGCGTGCGCGACACGAGCGAGGCGGCGGTGCCGGGCAACCCGACGATCGCCAGCGCGCCGCTCGTCTTCGCCAACATGGCCTTCGATGCCGGCACGCAGTTCCGCTACGGCGTGCTGCGGCTCGTGCCGGCCTACGGCAGCGAGCTGGTCGACCTGCCGGTGCTGGTCGAGGCGCAGTACTGGGACGGCGTTCGCCTGGCGACGCACAGCGCCGACCAGTGCACCGCCGTGCCGACGACGAGCGTCGCCTTCGGCAACTACCAGCGCAACCTGTCGGCGTGCAAGACCGCGCTCGCGACGGCGGCGCCGACGCTTGCCAGCGGCCGCGCCTTCCTTCGCCTCGCCAAGCCCGGCAACGGCAACGGCGGCAGCGTCGACCTGGGCCTGCAGCTCGGCGCGAGCGCCGCCGGCCAGACCTGCGCGGTCGTCGGCGCGGCGCCGACGTCGGCCCTCGCCGCCAACCTGCCGTGGCTGCAAGGCAAATGGAGCGGCGCCGCCGCCTTCGACCAGAACCCGGTGACGCGAGCGAGCTTCGGCCAGTACCGCTCGCCCCTCATCTACCAGCGCGAGAGCTACTGAACGACGGCACGCGAACCCTGCCGTGCAGCGCGGATGGCCGCCAAAGACGCTCCTTTTCGAGCGACCGGGCGGCGCTGCCCCTGCCTAGCATGGCCGCAACCCCTTGCCCCTTCACACGACCCGAAGGCACGATGTTCAACCGATCTCCCCGCCCCGGCTGGATGGCCATCGACCTGCAGCCGCGCAGCGTCCGGGTCGCCCATCTCGTGCGCGGCCGTGCCGGCCGGGCCCGCGTCGCCCTGCTGCGCGAGTTCGAGCGCGCAGGCAGCGACGCGGAGGACCTGCTCCGGGTCAGAAAGGCGGTCGGCGTCGCCGGCCTGCGCTGCACGACCGCGCTCGATGCCGGCGCGTACCACGTCGTCCAGCTGGCCGCGCCCGCCGTTCCCGCCGCCGAAGCGAAGCAGGCCCTGCGCTGGGCGGTGAAGGACTCGATCGACTTCGGCGCCGAGGAGGCGATCGTCGATTCGATGCCGATCCCGGCCGACGGCACGCGCGTCGGCCGGCCGGCGCAGATCATCGCCGTCGCGGCGCGGCGCGAGCGAGTGCGCGCGCGCATGCAGGCGTTCGAGAGCGCCGGCGTCAAGCTCGCGGCGATCGACGTCGCCGAGGTCGCGCAGCGCAACCTCGGCGCGCTCTACGAGCAGCCCGATCGCGGCCTCGCCTTCCTCGCCTTCGACGAGCAGCGCGGCCTGCTCACCTTCACGCGCAACGGCGAGCTCTACGCGCTGCGCCACATCGAGGTCGGCACGCGCGCCCTCGCCGGCGACAGCCCGGCGGCACCGCGTCAGTCGCTGCTCGAGCGCATCACCCTCGAGCTGCAGCGCTCGCTCGACAACTTCGATCGCCAGTTCAGCCAGGTCGCGCTGCAGCGACTCGTCGTCGCGCCGTTCGCCGGCCGCGACGCGCTCGTCGCCGGCCTGCAGGACATGCTGTCGGTGCCGGTCGAAGCGGCCGAGCTCGACGACGCGCTCGACTTCGACGGATCGAGCGACGGCGCCCTCGCCGGCGACGCGCTGCAGGCCGCATGGCTGCCGGCGCTCGGCCTGGCGCTGCGCCAGGAGGGCGCGCCGTGACGCACAACATCAACCTCTACGACGCGTCGCTGAAGACGCGGCGCGACCTGCTCGGTGCCGGCCCGGCGCTGGCGATGGTCGGCGCGGCCGTCGTCTGCATGGCACTGGCGATCGGCTGGGCGCGCGGCTCGGCGACGCGGCTCGGCCCGATCGCCGAGGACGGCGCGGCGGGTCTGCAGGCGCGCCAGACGGCGCTGCAGGCCGCGGCCGAATCGTCGGCGGCGAAGAAGCCCGACCCCGAGGTTCAGAACGCGGTCGCCGCCGCGCAGCGCAGCCTGCTGCAGCGGCGCGCGGCGCTGCAGATGCTCGCCGCCAGCCCGATCGACCGCGAAGGCGGCTTCGCGGCGCGGCTCGAAGCGCTGGCGCGGCAATCGGTCGAGGGCCTCTGGCTGACCGGCATGGTCCTGCGCCAGGACGACGTCGTCCTCAAGGGCCGCGCCCTGCAGCCGCAGCTCATTCCGCTCTACGTGCAGCGGCTCGATCGCGAGCCGTCGCTGCAGGGCCGCGCCTTCAAGGCGCTCGAGGTCGTGCGGCCGATCGACAAGGCGGCGCGCGCCGCGGCGGCGGCGGCGGCGACAGCCGAAGCCGATGCGACGGCAGCCACGCCGGCGCCGCGCAGCATCTACGTCGAATTCACGCTCAGCGGCAGCGGCGCCGAGACGCCCGCGGCCGACGGCGAGGGCCGGCCGTGAAGATCTCCCTCGTCGCCCTGCGCAGCCGCTGGCTGGCGCTGCCGCGGCGCCAGCGCGCGCTGCTCCTCGGCGCGACGATCGTCTGCACCCTCGGCCTCGGCGACCTGCTCGTGCTCGAGCCGGCGCTGAAGGATCGCGCCCGCCTGCTGCGCCGGATCGTCGACCAGGACGTCGCCCGCAGCGCGCTCGAGGCGAGCACGGGCGCGGCGGCGCGCGATCCCGATGCGGCGCCGCGCCAGCAGCTCGCGACGCTGCGCACGCAGTTGCGCGCGACCGAGCACGACTTCCAGTCGATGCAGAACGGCCTCGTCCAGCCGCAGCAGATGGGCGCCTTGCTGCAGTCGCTGCTCGCCGAGCAGCACGGCCTGCGCCTGATCGGCCTGCGCAGCCTGCCGGTGACCGCCCTCGGCGAGCCGGCCGCTGCGGCGAAGAAGCCCGGCGACAAGACCGAAGGCGCCGACAAGGCAGGAACGGCGACGACGGCCGCGGCAACGACCGCCGCTTCGGCGACGCGCGACGACGCCTGGCTCTATCGCCACGCCGTCGAGGTGCGCGTCCAGGGCAGCTACGCCGACATGCTCGCCTACCTGCGCGCCATCGAGGGCCTGCCGCGGCGCGTTCGCTGGGGCGACGTCGAGATCGATGCCCGCACCTACCCGGCGAGCACGATGACGATCACGCTCTACACGGTCAGCCTCGAAAAATCATGGTGGGTGCTATGAACCGACTTCTTTTCTCCTTCGCTTTCGGCAGCGCGATCTCGCTCGGCGCCGTCGCCCTCGGCGTCGCCGGCGAGCTGCCCGATCCGACCCGGCCGCCGGCAGCGCTGCGGCCGGCCGCCCCGAGCACCGGCCCGATGGTCATGACGGCGGCGCCGCTCGTGCTGCAGTCGGTGCTCGTCGGCGAAGGCCGGAAGCCGACCGCGATCATCAACGGCCGCGTCGTCGAGCTCGGCGACTCGTTCGACGGCATGCGCCTGGTCCGCGTCTTCGACAGCGGTGCCCTGCTCAGCGGCCCGAACGGCGCGACGACGCTGGCGCTGACGCCGGGCAGCGAGAAGGTCGCCGCGACGACGACGACGGCGCCGCCGCTGGTGGCGATGACCAGGACGATGAAACGCTTCGACGCGGCCGCCGCGCTGATGCGAACCGGGGACATGAAATGACGCCGACCAGCCGTCGCGCCGGCGCCGCGCTCGCCGCGATCGCCGCGCTCGCGGCCGGCGCCTGCTCGACGCCGCCCGCCGCGCCTTCGTCGACGATGGATCGCATCCGCGACGAGATGCGCCAGGCGGCGCGCGCCGACGCGGCGCGTCCGGAAGCGCGGCCCGACGCGGTCGAGCGCGCCCTCCTGCCGCCGCTGCAGATCGAGATGCCACGGCCGGCGCCGGCCGCCGAGCCGCGCTTCGACCTCGCCGTCTCGAACGCGCCGGCGGCGCAGGTGTTCCTGTCGATCGCGAGCGGCTCGCGCTACAGCATCCTGGTGCCACCCGAAGTCACCGGCGCGGTCAGCGCCAACCTCAAGAACGTCACCGTCCGGGAAGCGCTCGACGCGCTCCGCGATCTCTACGGCTACGAGTACCGGATGCAGGGAACGCGCATCACGATCCAGCCGAACACCGTGCAGACGCGGATCTTCCAGGTCAACTACCTGGCGAGCAAGCGCCAGGGATCGAGCGAGATGCGCGTCACCTCGAGCTCGATCACCAACAGCGCCGGCAACGGCAACGCCAACCCGATCGCGACGACGGCGACGACGACGCAGCCGGCCGGCGCCGTGACGACGAGCGGGCCGCCGAGCAGCCGCGTCTCGACCGAGAACAACAGCGAGTTCTGGAGCGAGCTGCGCGAGACGCTGGTGTCGATCGTTGGCAGCGACGGCAACCGCCGCGTGATCGTCAACGCGCACTCGGGCGTGATCGCGATCCGCGCCCTGCCGTCGGAGATCAGGAATGCCGAGACCTACCTGCGCATGACGCAGCTGATCATCGAGCGCCAGGTGATGATCGAAGCCAAGATCATCGAGGTGCAGCTGAGCGAGGGCTTCTCGAGCGGCGTCAACTGGGCCGCCTTCCGCGGCTCGCGCGGGCGCCTCTCGGCCGGCCCGGTCGCGCCCGGCACGGTGCTCGCGCCGACCGGCCCGATCGGCACCGGCGCGACCGGCATCGATCCGGTCACGGGCGCGCTCACCGACCCGCTGCTGTCCGCCACCGCCGGCGTCAACCTGCTGTCGAGCGCCGCCAACCTCGGCAGCATGTTCGGCCTCGCCTTCCAGAGCAGCGACTTCGCCGCCCTGCTCCAGTTCCTCGAGACCCAGGGCAACGTGCAGGTGCTGTCGAGCCCGCGCATCGCCACCATCAACAACCAGAAGGCGGTGCTGAAGGTCGGCACGGACGAGTTCTTCGTGACCAGCGTGAGCACGAGCACGACGAGCTCGGCCAACAACAACGTCACCTCGCCGACGATCAACGTGCAGCCGTTCTTCTCGGGGATCGCCCTCGACGTCACGCCGCAGATCGGCGAAGGCGACGCGATCATCCTGCACCTGCACCCGTCGGTCAGCGTCGTCGCCGAGAAGCAGAAGAACGTCGACCTCGGCTCGCTCGGCAACTTCCGCCTGCCGCTCGCGGCGAGCACCGTCAACGAGAGCGACAGCGTCGTTCGCGTCAGGGACGGCCACATCGTCGCCATCGGCGGGCTGATGAAGCAGCGCGAGTCGGCCGACTCGTCGGGCCTGCCCGGCACGACCGGATCGAGCGTCTTCGGCAGCCTGTTCGGCCAGCGCGCGCGCTCGAGCACGAAGAGCGAGCTGGTGATGCTGCTCAAGCCGACGATCATCCGCGGCGAGGGCGACTGGGAGAAGGACGCCGCCGATCTGCAGCGCCGCTTGCAGAGCCTCGAGCCCGTCGCCGCCGCATCGGCGCAGCGCGACGCCGCGCTGCGCTAGCGACTCGCGCCGTCGCCTCGAGCCGAGCATGTACCTCGCCCACTTCGGACTGAGCGAGCCGCCGTTCGCGCTGACGCCCGACACCGCCTACGCGTTCTCGACGCGCGCACACCAGGAAGCGCTCAACACGCTACTCGTCGCCGCCGATGCCGGCGAGGGCTTCATCAAGATCACCGGCGAGGTCGGCACCGGCAAGACGCTGCTCTGCCGGCGCTTCCTCGCCGCCCTCGCCGGCCGCGACGCCGGCTTCGTCACCTGCTACCTGCCGAACCCGAACCTGTCGCCGCGCACGCTGATGCTCTCGCTCGCCGAGGAGCTCGGCGAGACGCTGCCGGCGAGCGCCGACCAGTACACGCTGCACAAGACGATCAACCAGCGCCTGCTCGAATTCGCCTCGGCGGACCTGCGCGTCGTCCTCTGCCTCGACGAGGCGCAGGCGCTCTCGCTGGAAAGCCTCGAGGCGCTGCGCCTGCTCTCCAACCTCGAGACCGAGAAGAGAAAGCTGATGCAGGTCGTGCTGTTCGGCCAGCCCGAGCTCGACACCCGGCTGCAGGGCGCCGACCTGCGCCAGCTGCGCCAGCGCATCGCCTTCGCCTACCGCCTGCACGGCCTGAGCCGCAGCGAGCTCGGCTTCTACGTCGAGCATCGGCTGCGCGTCGCCGGCCACGTCGGCGCGAGCATCTTCGCGGCGGCGGCGATCGCGCGCCTGCACCGCGCCAGCGCCGGCACGCCGCGCCTGGTCAACATCCTCGCCCACAAGGCGCTGCTCGCCGTCTACGGCGAAGGCGGCAACGTCGTCGAGCGGCGCCACGTCCGCGCCGCCGAGCGCGACAGCGACGCCCACGCCGCGCCGCGCCGCGGCTGGCTCGGCTGGCGGCTGCGTTGAGCCTCATCAACCAGGTCCTGCAGGACCTCGACCGGCGCCACGCCGTCGCGAATGCGGCGCCGACGACGGCGCATCGCGCCGCGCCGGCCGGCGATCACGGTCGCCGCCACGTGCTCGCCGGCGCCCTCGGCGCCGCACTCGTCGCCGTCACCGTCGTGGCGGTGGCAGTCCTTGTCTGGCGCCAGGTCGACGCCCGGCCCGTGCCGACGCTGGCGACCGGCGTGCCGCTCGCCACCGCGGCCGCGGCGCCGATCGCGCGCGCGCCGCTCGATGCGCTCGGCTTCGGCGCCGGCGCGAGCGCCGAGCCTTCGACGTTCACGTCGATGCCGGCGAACGATGCGGGCGCGGCGGTCGGCGACTTCGCCGCCGCTGCGTCTTCGTTGGCGACGCCGCCGTCGACCGCGCCGACCGAGGGCGAGCGCAGCGAGCCCGACCGCAGTGACATTGTCCGCAGCGGCGCGAGCCTGCCGACCGCGACGACGCCTGCCGCGACCCCGAACCGCGCCGCCGATCCCGGTCCGACCCTCACATCGACCGCGCTCGTCGCGCCGGCGCGAGTCGAGAAAATCACGCCGGCGCCGTCTCCGGCCGAGCGCGCCGAGAGCGAGTACCGGCGCGGCATCGATCTGCACGAGCACGCGA
>DASYKC010000166.1:0-52986 GCA_035995885.1 Caldimonas sp.
GTAGAAATCGTTCTGCGCCTGCTGCAGCATCGTGAACGGGCCGGGCACGGTGATCTTCGTCTTGCGCGTCGTGTGGGCGCGCAGGAACTTCAGGTCGTCGACCTCGACCGCGTGGCGCCGCTTGATCCTGCCGACGATGCGCGGCACCGGGTTCGGGTGCCCCGAGCGGTCGAGCGCCATGCCCGGGTTGTCGAGATCGACGCCGTCGAGCGCGGTCGCGAAACGGTTCGAATAGCTCTCGCGCCGGATCTCGCCGTCGCTGACGATGTCGAGGCCGGCCTCCTCCTGGGCGCGGATCGCGACCAGGGTCGCGTCGTCCTGCGCCTCGGCGAGGTACGGCGCCGGGATGCGCCAGAGCTCCTGCGCGCGAACGCGCGGCGGAAAGCGGCCGGCGAGCTTGGCGCGGTCGATCAGCCACTCGGGCTGCGGGAAGCTGCCGACGATGGTCGTGGGGAACAGCATGGCGGGTCTCCGTTGAAAGGGCGGTTCTTGCGTTCAGACGCCGAGGTAGGCGCGCTGGATCTCGGGCCGCGCCAGCAGGGCCTGCGGCTCGCCTTCGATGACGATACGACCTTCCTCGAGCACGTAGGCCCGGTCGGCGATGGCCATCGCCATGGCGACGTTCTGCTCGACCAGGAGTACCGCCATGCCGTCGCCGTTGACGCGCTGCACCGCGGCGATGACGTCGTCGACGACGCGCGGCGCGAGGCCGAGCGAGGGCTCGTCGAGGAGCAGCAGGCGCGGCCGCGCCATCAGCGCGCGCGCGATCGCGACCATCTGCTGCTGGCCGCCCGAGAGCTCGCCGGCCGGGCTGGCGAGCTTGGCCTCGAGCACCGGGAAAAGCGCCAGCGCCGCCGCGAGCGATTCGCGCCGGTGCGCCTTGGCGGCGGGCAGGTAGCTGCCGAGCTCGAGGTTCTCGCGCACGGTCATCGCGGTGAAGAGGCGCCGGCCTTCCGGAACGATCGCGATGCCGGCGGCGCAGAAGCGATGCGGCGGCAGGCGCGTGATGTCCTCGCCCTCGAAGACGATGCTGCCGCCGCGCGCCGGCTGGATGCCGGCAATGGCGTTGATCAGGGTCGTCTTGCCGGCGCCGTTCGGGCCGACGATGCAGAGCAGCTCGCCGAGGCGCACCTCGAGCGTCACGCCCCAGAGCGCCGGCGCGGCGCCGTACGCGACCTGGAGGTCGCGAACTTCGAGCAGGCGTTCGCCGCCCGGGCCGGCCCCGGGAGCGCCGGCCCGGGCAGCGCCGGTCGCGACGTCGCCCCGGCCCGTCACGACGGTGCCCGCGCGACGGCCGCGCTGCCGAGGTAGGCGGTCATCACCTCCGGCCGCTTCATCACTTCGCTCGCCGGCCCCTCGGCGAGCAGCTCGCCATGATCGAAGACGACGATGCGATCGGTGAGCGCCATCACCGCGCGCATGACGTGCTCGACGAAGACGATCGTCGAGCCCTGGTCGCGGATGCGCCGGATCAGCGCCACCGCACCGTCGATCTCGCTCGGCGTCAGCCCGCACAGCACCTCGTCGAGCAGGACCAGGCGCGGCCGCGACGCGAGCGCGCGCGCCAGCTCGAGAAACTTCCTCTGGTGCAGGTTGAGCGCATCGGGGCGCGCGCCGGCGCGGCCCTCGAGGCCGGTGAACTCGAGCCAGGTCATCGCCTGGCGATAGGCAGCCTGCGGGTCCTTGACGGCGCCGCCGAACATCGTCGCCAACGCGACGTTCTCGAGCACGCTCAGGTGCGCGAACGGGCGCGGGATCTGGTACGTGCGGGCGATGCCGGCGGCGGCGATGCGATGCGCCGGCGTACCGGCGAGCTCGCGGCCCTCGAAGCGGATCTCGCCCGCCGTCGCGGCGTAGTGGCCGCTGACGACGTTGATGAAGGTCGACTTGCCCGAGCCGTTCGGGCCGAGCAGGCCGACGATCTCGCCGCGGCGAACGTCGACGTCGACGCCGCCGAGCGCGACCACGCCCTTGAAGCGCTTGCACAGGCCGCGCACCTGCAGCAGCACGTCGCCGGCGCCCACCGTCGCGCCGCGCGTCGCGATCACGGATGTGGCGGCGCCGACCGCATCGGCCGTGCCGATCGGCACCGCCGCATCGACCCGCGGCGCAGGCCGCACCGCGCGCCGGAACAGCCGCTGCAACCGCGGCAGGATGCCGTCGGGCATGAACAGGATCGCGGCGATCAGGATCGCGCCGGTCACCGCCTTGCCGGCGACCGCGTGATCGGCGGCGGTGAAGCTGTAGAGCAACCCCGTGATCGCGACGGCGCCGACCGCCGGCCCGGCCCAATGGCGCGTGCCGCCGAGCACGCTCATCAGGACGACGGTGAGCGGCACCGCGATCGTGAACACCTCGCCGACCGTCACGTACGACAGGAACAGCGCGTGGATGCCGCCGGCGACCCCGGCGAGCGCGCACGAGATCGCCAGCGCCATCAGCTTGAAGCGATAGGTCGGCACGCCCATCACCTCGGCGGCGTCCTCGTCGTCGTGGATCGCGAACAGGCCGGCGCCGAAGCGCGAGACGGTGATGCCCCAGGCGATCAGCAGGGTCGCCGTCGCCGCGAAAAGGGCGAGCAGGTAGAAGGTCGAGGACGCCGTCGGCCCGATCTTCGGCACCGCCACCGCGCTCAGCGAGACGCCCTGGCCGCCGTCGAGCGGCGTGTTGCCGACGATCGTGCCGATCACGAACGTGACGGCGAGCGTGAGCAGCGCGAACAGCTCGCCGCGAACGCCCTTGACGCGGAACACGACCGCGCCGAGCGCGACGCCGAGCGCGGCGGCGACGAGCGCCGCCACCGGCAGCGTCCACAGGAACGGCCAGTCGTAGCGCGCCAGCAGCGTGCTCGTCGTGTAGAGGCCGGCACCGAAGAAGGCGCCGTGGCCGAACGAGAAGTAGCCGGTGTAGCCGGAGAGGATGTTCCACGAGGTCGCGAGGACGATCCAGTGCAGCATCAGGTAGAGCAGCGAGTCGTAGAACGCCGGCAGGCCGAGCAGCGGCAGGCCGGCGAGCAGGACGCCGACGCCGAGGATGGCGAGCGGCGTCCGTGTCGCGCAGAGGCCGAACGGCATCCGTTTCGCGGCGAGGCCGGGCGGCGTGCGCATCGCGCCGGGGTCGGTCGACATTTTCTTCACGCCGCGCGCCCCGGGCGCAGCACGAGGACGACGATGAGCAGCGTGAACGAGACGATCGGCGCCCATGACGGCGCCGTCACCGCCATCGTCACCGCCTCGCTGACGCCGATCAGCGTGCCGGCGACGATCGGCCCGAGGGCGCGGCCGAGGCCGCCGAGCATCACCGCCGCGAAGACGACGCCGATCCAGGCGTAGATCTGCGACGGCGCCAAGGTGAAGCTGAGCGCGAGGCAGACGCCGGCGACGCTCGCCAGCGCGGCGCACGTGCCCGCGAGGAGCAGGGCATTCGCCTTCTGGTTGACGCCGAAGGCGGCGGCGATCGGCGCATCCTCGGCGGCCGCGCGCAGCGCCCGGCCGAGGTCGCTGTAGCGCAGCACCGCCCACACCGCGACCGAGAGCGAGACCGCGAGGACGAGCGTGATCAGCTCGGGGACCGGAACGAAGAGCGCGCCGACCTTGAACTTCTCCTGCGCGTAGCTCGACTCGAGCTTGCGGAAGTCGGCGGTCCAGACCGACTGGATCAGCGCCTCGATGATCCCGGTCAGGCCGAACGTCAGCAGCAGCGAGTTGAACGGCGTGATCGCGAAGCGCGCGACCAGCCAGTGCAGCGCCGCGCCGATCGCGAAGAACGCCGGCACGATGAGCGCGAGCGAGAGCAGCGGATCGACGCCGAGCGTCGCCAGCTGGTAGCAAAGGTAGGCGGCGAGGAAGGCGAACGCGAAGTGGGCGAGGTTGATCAGCCTGAGCAGGCCCCAGCTCAGGCTGAGGCCGAGGCCCATCAGGCCGTAGAGCGCGCCGACGAAGATGCCGGAGAGGACGCTTTGCGACAGCAGCGACGCGCTCGGCAGCGTGAACGCCGACATCCGGCGGCCGCCTTCAGGGCGCGAGCAGCTTCGCGCCGGACGCCGTCACTTCCTTCGGCCAGACGACGACCCAGTGGCCGTTCTGCACCTGCTTGACACGCATCAGGTCGTCGCCGAAGTTGCCGAGGCCGTTGAAGCGGAGCTTGCCCTGGATCGTGTCGACCTTGTTCGCCTTCAGCCAGGTCGCGATCGCCTTGTCGTCGAGGCTCTTGGTCGCGACGACGCCGGCCTCGAGGATCTGCCACGCCGTGTACGACGCCGCCGCCTGCGTCTCGACCGACGGATCGGCGAGGCCGGCCTTGGTGGCGCGTTCGTGGTACAGCTTGACGAAGTCGGCGGCGCCCGGGTTGGCCGTGAACGGCGGCTGGTCCTCGAAGATCGTCACCGAGAGCGCGTTCTTCGCTTCCGGCAGCGAGACCAGCGGGCCGGGCGCGGGGTAGAGGTAGAAGTGCTGCGGCGGCACGTAGTCGAGCTTCTTCATCGCGTCGAGCAGCAGGTTGCCGTCGAGGCCGATCGCGCCGACCCAGACGAAGTCGGGCTTGGCGTCCTTGATGCGGTTGGCGATCGGGCCGAAGTCGCGGTTGCCGAAATCCCACTCGAGGAACAGCACCTCGTTGAGGCCGCGCTTCTTCATCACCTCGCGCGCGCCCGCGGTCATGAACTGGATCGAGGGGAACTTGTTGGTGACGACCGCGACCGTCTTCGGCGGCTTCGGCCCGGCGGCGAGCGCGTCGAAGACCGTGTTCGGCACGGTCGTGGCGGGCTCCGAGCCGAGCGACCAGGCCGGGAACTGCATGTCGTACTTGGCCAGCGACGGGATGCCGAGCGTGTGGTGGACGAGCACCTTGTTGTAGCGCTGCGCCACGCCCATCGCCGAGAGGATCGCGCCGGTCGCATACGGGCCCATCAGCAGGTCGACCTTGTCGGCGGTGACGAGCTGCTCGTAGAGCGTGCGCGCGAGGTCGGGCTTCGACTGATCGTCCTTGACGATCCATTCGACTTGCCGGCCGAGCAGGCCGCCGCGCTTGTTGAGCTGCTCGACGTAGATCTCGCCGACTATCTTGTGGATCTGCGCCGTCGCCGACAGCGGCCCGGTCAGCGCGAGCGTGCTGCCGATGCGCACCGGCGTGCCGGCGGGCGCCTGCGCGAACGCGGCGCCGGCGCAAGCGACGAGGAGCGCGGCCGCGACGGCGCTGCGACGGGTGAGAGAGCTGCTGTTCATGGTCCGGTCTCCTTCGGTTGGTCTGGGTCTCGCTGCGTATCTTCGCGCCCGATCGATCGATCCGCTCAGTCGACCTGCGCGCCCGATCGCTTGACGAGATCGGCCCACTTCGCGATCTCGATCCGGTTGAACGGCGCCATCTCGTCGCCCTTCATCGGCCGCTGCTCGATGCCCTGCTCGCGCAGGCGCGCCATCGTCTCGGGCTGCGCCAGCGCGGCGCTGCTCGCCGTGCGCAGCTGGGCGAGCATCGCGGGCGGCGTCGCCGCAGGCGCGTAGATCATGAACCAGGCGACGAGGTCGAAGTCGACGACGCCCTGCTCCATCAGCGTCGGCACGTCGGGCGCGGCGGCGCTGCGCACGGCGCCGCTCGCGCCCAGCGCGCGCAGCTTGCCGGCCTTGATCTGCGGCATCGTCGCCGCCGGGTGATAGAACATGAAATCGACCTGGCGCGAGATCACGTTCGTCAGGGCGACGCCGCCGTCCTTGTACGGCACGTGGATCATCTTGCCGCCGAGGCGCTGGGCGAGCATCTCGCCGGCGAGGTGGCCCGAGGTGCCGTTGCCCGCCGAGGCGAAGGTCACGCCCTCGGGCCGCGCCGCGAGCGCGGCGAGGTCCTTCAGCGACTTCGCCGGCGAATCGGTCGCGACGACGAGCAGCGTCGGCGTGTAGCCGACGAACGCGACCGGCGCGAAGTCGCGCATCGGGTCGTACGGCAGCTTCTTGAACAGACCGGCGTTGATCGCGTGCGTGCCGACCGTCCCCATCACCAGGGTGCGGCCGTCGGCCGGCGCCTTGGCGACTTGGTCGGTGCCGGTCGAGCCGCCCGCGCCGGCGCGGTTGTCGACGATGACGTTCTGCCGCGTCGCCTTGGCGAGGCCGTCGGCGACGACGCGGCCGACGCTGTCGGTGGTCGTGCCGGGGCCGAAGGGAACGATCATCCTGATCGTGGCGTCCTGGGCGTGCACGACATCGGCGAACCCGGCCGAGAGCGCGGCGGCGGCCAGGACGAGCGCGGCGCGGCGGGCGCGCGCGGCGAGGTCGAGGGTCATGACGCGGCTCCGCTGCGACGCGATGCGAGGGCGTTGCGGATCTCGTCGCTGTGCTCGCCGAGCATGGGCGGCGGCCGCACGTCGAGGGCGCGTTCGCCGTCGAACGAGACCGGCGAGCGCACGGTGCGAAAGAGCCCCATCACCGGGTGCATCGCCGACGCGGTGAGCTCGAGGTGGCGCGCCTGCGGGTCGTCGAGCGCCTCGCTGGTGTCGTACACCGGCGCATGCGGCACGTCCTCGGCGAGCAGGCGCGCGCACCAGTCGTCGCGCGTGCGCCGCCTGAAGCGCGTGCCGAGCAGCTCGATCAGCGCCTCCTGGTGGTCGATGCGCGCGGCGCGGGTCGCGAAGCGGGCGTCGTCGAAGAGGTCGGGCTGCTCGATCACCGTCGCCAGGCCGCGCCAGAACTTCTCCGGCGACGACATGTGCAGCGCGATCCACTTGCCGTCGCTGCACTCGAGCACGTACGACTGCGAGACGCGCGGCCGGCTGTACGGGCCCATGACCTCGTCGACCTGGAAGAAGTGGGTGAAGGCGTCGAGGTTGAAGTGCGCCATCGCCTCGAGCATCGAGACCTCGACCGTGCGGCCGACGCCGGTGCGCGCACGCTCGACGAGCGCGGCGAGAACGCCGTAGGCGGCGTAGAAGCCGGTGAGCGCGTCGGCGATCGCCGGGCCGACGACGCGCGGGTTCTCGGGATTGACGAGCAGGTTCAGGAAGCCGCTCGCCGCCTGCGCGACCGTGTCGTAGGCCGGCCGGTTCGCCGAGGGCCCGGTCGGACCGAAGCCGCTGATCGAGCAGTAGACGAGCTTCGGGTTGAGCGCGCGCAGGCGCTTCTCGCCGACGCCGAGCTTGTCGGCGACGCCGGGGCGAAAGTTCTGGATGTAGACGTCGGCGCCTTCGACGAGCTGGTCGAGGACGGCGAGGTCGGCGGCGTCCTTGGTGTCGAGCGTGATGCTCCGCTTGTTGCGGTTGTAGGTCTGGTAGTGCGGGCTGTAGAGGCCGTTCTTGAAGGCGCGGAACGGATCGCCGGTGTTCGGCACCTCGACCTTGATGACGTCGGCGCCGAGGTCGCCGAGCAGCATCCCCGCCGCCGGCCCGGTGATGAACGTGCCCTGCTCGACGACCGTGATCCCTTCGAGGACCTTGCTCATCGGCGCGCGCTCACGACGCGCCGCCGAAGCCGGCCGGCAACTCGCCGTCGTATTCCATCTCGCGCGTCGCCTGATACGAGAGCGCGAAGCCGATCGGCTGGCCGATCTCCTCGTAGAGGTGGGCGATCAGGCCGGCCGTGCGGGCGAGGATCGGCACGCCCTTCAGCGCCTCGACCGGAAAGCCGGCGCCGAGCAGCACGGCCGGGATCGCGCCCGAGACGTTGAGCTTCAGGTCCTTCTTCAGCACCACCGGCATCTGCGCCTCGGCCGCTTCGGCGATAGCGACGAAGCGCAGGTCGGTGCCCGCCTGCTTCGCGACCGCGAAGAGCGCGCCGACGCGCTCGTCGCGCTCCTTGTGGAGCGGATGGCCGTAGCCGGGGATCGTCTTGCCGGCGGCGCGCCACGACTGCATCACCGCGAGCGCGGCGGCGTCGAGGGCGATGCCTTCCTTCACCTTCGCGTCGATCTCGCTGTACATCCGGCCGGCCGTCTCCGACGAGCCGAGGACGACCGTGCCGCAGCCGAGGACGCCGGCGGCGACGGCGCCCTGCATCGCATCGGGCGCGGCGGCAAACGTCATCCGCGCCGCCTGCACGCTCGGCACTAGACCGTGCTCGGCGATCGCGACCAACGTCGCGTTGAGAACCGCCGCCTGGCCCGGGGTCGGCAGCTCCCCCGTGAGGAGCAGGAAGAAGTGCTCGACGAACGAGACCTTGCCGATCAGCTCCTTCGAGAGGTCCCTGCCGCGGACGACGATCGTGTGCGCGTCCGATGTGCAGATCGAGGTGCGCGGGACGGTCGCCTTGCCGATCTTCATGCCGCCACCTTCAGCGTCGCAGCCGGCGCGAGGCGGAAGTCGAAGCTCGCCGAGTGGTACGGCACGGTCATCTTGCGGCCGTCGACGGCGGTGCCCGGCGGGTGCTTCTCGAAGTCGACGACCAGGCTGTCGCGCTTGCCGAACACCGCGTCCTCGTCGATGTACGGGCTGCCGGCGACGAAGATGTGCGTCGTCAGCATGACGTGCCCCGGCGCCGATACCTGCGTGTGCATGTGGCCGGGGCGGAAGATGCCGCGACCGGTGGCGCGCATCATCGTGCCGACCGGGCCGTCGTCGGGGATCGGGTAGAACGCCGGCCGGATCGACCAGAACCAGTAGCGCCCTTCGGCGTCGGTGCGAAAGCGCGCCCGGCCCTTCATCACCGGCTCGGGATGCTGCATGTCGTACTTGCCTTCGCCGTCGCCCGACCAGACGTCGAGGAGCGCGCCGGCGAGCGGCTTGCCGTCGCAGTCGGTGACGCGGCCCAGGTAGAGCGTCGGCTCGCCCGGGATCTGCGTGCCGATGTCGGCGCCGAGCGGCAGCTCGGGCGCGCCCTTCCAGTAGAACGGCCCCTCGACCGTTGCCTCGGTCGCCGCGGTCGCGCCCTTGGTCTTGCCGCTGGCACGCGCCTGCTCGAGCGAGACGACCATCATCGACAGGCCGAGCGTGTCGGAGAGGAGGATGAACTCCGGCCGCATGTCGGTCGAGATGCGGCCGACCGCGTCGAGGAACCCGAGACCGGCGGCCCATTCGTCGGGCTTCAGGTCGACCTCGCGCGCGAACGCGTGGACGTGCCTGACGAGCGCGGTCATGATCTCGCGCAGACGCGGGTCGGGCGCCTTCGCGAACGCGGCGACGACGTCCGCGGTGAGCTTGTCCTGGTTGTAGTCCGACATGTCCTCTCCGTTCCGGACGCGGCGCCTAGCGATCGCGCACGCGCACCTGGCCGCTGTTGTAGACGATGCGCCCGCCGACGACCGTCAGCACCGAGCGGAGCTGCTTGATCGATTCGTCGGGCACGCTGAAGTAGTCGCCGTTCAGGACGACGAGGTCGGCGAGCTTGCCGGTCTCGATCGACCCCACCTTGTCCTCCTCCTTGGCGAACCAGCCGTTCTCCGCCGTGTAGAGCTGCATCGCCTCCTGGCGCGTCAGCGTCTGCCCGGCGTTGATGAGCACGCCCGAGCTGTTCCTGCCGGTCGTCATGTAGTAGAGCATCAGCCACGGGTCGAGGGTCGAGATCTGCGCCGAGTCGGAGCCGGCGCCGACCTTGATGCCGCTGTCGAGAATCATGCGGTACGGCGGCCCGCTCGCCGTCGGCGTGCCGGCAAGGTAGCGAAAGCCGTGCAGCGCGAGGCCGCCGCCGAGCGCCTTCAGGCGCTGCACGTTCTGCGGCGTGATCGTCATCGCGTGCGCGATCGACCAGCGCAGCGGCGCGATCGGAATCTGCGTGTTGAGCTGCTCCCACGCGGTGATCGCGACGTTGTCCTCGGCCGACGTGAGCGTGTGCTGCTGATAGATCCAGCCGCGCTCGGCCGCCTTCTTGACCGCGGCGGCATAGTTCGACGGCGGCACGACCTGGCCGAACAGCGGCCAGTTGGTGATGAACTCGCCGAGGCCGGCGATCTTGAGCCAGTCGTTGCCGAATTCGCGGAAGGCGTTCTCGACCCGCCGCGTCAGGATCGGGATCGCGAGCGAGTTGTCCATGCTGAGGAAGAAGACGCGCACGCGCACCTTCATCAGGCCATTGCGGTGCAGGTCGAGCAGCGCGTCGTAGGCGGTGTACGGGTCCCAGCTGGCGGCGCCGTCGAAGGTGAACTCGTCCTCGTGCTCGGGCGAGCCGGGGATCAGGAAGCCGCCCATGTCGTAGTTCGACGTGACGCCGAGCGACGCCGCGTAGGCCAGCGCGTCGGCGGTGCCGCGCTTCTTGTCCGCGAAGGTCTGGATCGAGCGCAGGGCGTTGAGCGCCGCGACCGTCTGCGCGTTGGCGGCGATGGATCCGTCGGCGCCGACCGTGACGCCGCGCGACTGGAAGAAGATCTTGCCCGCGCTGTTGGTCACCGACGGCCCGGTGAAGCTGACCTGCAGGTAGACCGGATTCGACGGCGCGATCGCGTCGAGCTCGGCGAGGTTCGGCAGCCGCTTCTCGGCGAACTGCACCGGGTTGAAGCCGCCGATCGAGGTCACGAACTGGCCGCTCGGCACGCCGCGCAGGCGATCGCGGTAGATCGCGGCGACGTCGGCGATCGACGCCGCCGTCTCGATCGGCGTGTGATAACCGGGCCGCAGGCCAAGCAGGACGATGTGATTGTGGTTGTCGACCAGCCCGGGGACGACGGTGCGCCCGCCGAGGTCGATGACCTGCTTGCAGCGGTTCTCGGTGAAGCCCTCGTCGTGGCCGACCGCCGAGAACTGGTCGTCGTGGATCGTCACCGTCGAGACGACGCGCGCCTGCCGGTCCATCGTGTGGATGCGGCCGTTGACGAGCGTGATGTCGCGCCCGTTCGGACACTCGCGCTCCCGGTCGCGATCGCGGTCCCGGTCGCGCTCGCCGTTGTCGGCGGCGGCGGCGGCGGCAAGAAGCGCGAGGGTCAGTCCGAGCAGCCGGCGCAGCAGGCTCGATGTCGAAACGCGTCGGTCGAAAGTCATCGCTTGTCTCCTTCAATGCCCGCTGTCGCGGGTCGATCGGCGCCGCGGTGGCGACGCCGTGCTGGCGATCGAGCAGCGCACGGGTGCGCTGCCGGCCGTCTTGTCTTCATGTCCTCTGCCGCGGCAGCAGCCGCTCGGCGTTGCCGCGCGCGATCGCCTGCAAGCTCGCGTCGCCCAGGCCGAGGGCGCGC
Source organism: Caldimonas sp. (assembly GCA_035995885.1). Taxonomy (GTDB): domain Bacteria; phylum Pseudomonadota; class Gammaproteobacteria; order Burkholderiales; family Burkholderiaceae_C; genus Schlegelella_A. Next base: position 11,077 of record DASYKC010000166.1, read on the forward strand.
AGGCTCGCGACCTGGGTGTTCATGGCCACGTACGGGTAGTCGCTGCCGTAGAGCACCTGCGACGGCTCGACCAGCTTCAGCAGCGCCGCCATCGACGCCGGATGCGTCGCGTTGGCGGTGTCGTAGTGCAGGCGCCTGAGCTCGGCCTCGATGCCGTCGGGCGCGAACTGGGCGACGTTCTTCGCCTGGCCGTGGAAGAAATTGATCCGGCCGGCGAGCATCGGGATCGTGCCGCCGCCGTGCGAGAACAGCCAGCGGATGTCGCGATGACGCGCGAACGTTCCCGAGAGCAGCAGGCTCGTCACGGCCCGCGTCGTGTCGTGCGGCACTTCGATCACCGCCGGGAAGGTGCCGACGCTCAGCCGGCCGCAGCATGCGGCGGCGAGCGGATGGAAGTAGACGATCGCCTTCCTCCGGTTCAGCTCCTCGAAGATCGGCCGATAGGCAGCGTCGCCCGGCCACTTGTCGCCGTAGTTGGTCTGCAGGCCGACGCCGTCGACCGCGAGCTCGTCGAAGACGTAGGCGATCTCCTTGAGCGTGCTGTCGACGTCGAGCATCGGCAGCGTCGCGAACTGGCCGAAGCGGCCCGGATGGTCGCGCACCATGCGCGCCGCGTGGTCGTTGCAGTCGCGCACGATGCGGTTGACCTCGGGCAGCGGCCAGTCGAACCAGACGCCCGGCGTCGACGCGATCGAGAGGATCGCGGTGCGCACGCCGGCGGCGTCCATGTCGGCGAGCGCGCCCTGCACCGACCAGCCGACCTGCTGGGCGAAGTGCGGGATGCCGCGCTGGTCTTCCCAGTCGAGCCAGGCCTTCTGGTAGGCCGGCGGGTAGTAGTGGTGGTGGGTGTCGATCCAGCCCGGTCTCGACGCCGGCGCCGAGGCCGGCGTCGCACAGCCCGCGAGCGTCGCGCCGCTGCCGACCGCTGCGAGGGCGCCGAGGCCGCGCAGGAAGCCGCGGCGGCTCGGGCCGATCGGCGCTGCACCGTCTCCCGCGTGCGAAGCGCATCCACAGAAGCGGGCGAGGCCGATCGAGCTCATCGTGTCTCCGGTCGGCGCTTGGCAACGCCTTGTCCGCGACGACGATAAGCGGCGCCGGCGGCCCGACGCAAATGATCGATCGCCATCGATATGATCGATGACATCGATTCGACCATCGGGTTTGTATGGAGCTGAGGCATCTCCGCTACTTCGTGGCGCTGGCCGACTGCCGCAGCTTCACACGCGCCGCCGAGCGCAGCCACGTCACCCAGTCGACGCTCTCGCACCAGATCCGCCAGCTCGAGGAGGAGATCGGCCAGCCGCTCTTCGATCGCATCGGCCGCAAGGTCGTGACAACCGAGGCCGGCGAGCTGTTCTTCGCCTTCGCGTCGCGGGCGCTGAAGGAGGTCGACCAGGGCATCGCGATGCTCCAGCCGGGCGGCGGCGACCTCACCGGCCAGGTGCGGATCGGCGCGACCCACACCTTCAACATCGGCCTGATCCCGGAGTGCGTCGCCCTCTTCCTGACGCGCCACCCGACGGTGCAGATCCGCGTCGAGGAGCTCGCCGCCGAGCAGATCGTCAGCCGCCTTCGCGCCGGCGAGCTCGACATCGGCATCGCCTACCGCCCGGGCGGCCCGACCGATCTCTGGTTCGAGCCGCTTTACAACGAGGAGATGGCCCTCGTCGTCGCCGACACGCACCCGCTCGCGGGCAGGAAGCGCATCCGCATGGTCGAGCTGCACCAGCAGCGGCTGGTCCTGCTGCCGGCGTACTTCGCGACCCGGACGCTGCTCGACGAGTGCTTCCTCGCCTGCGGCGCCGAGCCGGTCGTTGTCGCCGAGATGTCGACGATCGCGCCGATGCTCGGCCTGGTCCTGCGCATGCCGATCGCGGCGATCGTCGCGATCAACGCCGTGCCGAAGGCGATGAGCGGTCTGCAGATGATCCCGCTCGAAAGCCCGACGCCCGTGCGGACGCCCGGCATCCTGTGGCAGCGCGAGGTGGCGCAGAGCGCGCCGGTGAAATCGTTCGCCGTCATCGTCCGGAAGACCGCGCTCGGCAACAGCCTGCGCCAGGAAGGCCCGGGCTGAGCCGATCCCGACGTTGACGCGCGCCTGGCCGAGGCTCTATCGCGCCGCTAAGCAAAAGCGATTCGTCGACCGCACCCGATCGGCGTAGCCTCGCTCACTTCACCTTCACAAGAGTCGCCATGGCCACCACCGCACCCCGCATCGACATCGGCATCGACGAGGCCGACCGGGCCGCCATCGTCGGCGGCCTGTCGAAGCTGCTCGCCGACACCTACACGCTCTACCTGACGACGCACAACTTCCACTGGAACGTCACCGGGCCGATGTTCAACACGCTGCACCTGATGTTCATGACGCAGTACACCGAGCTCTGGAACGCGGTCGACCCGGTCGCCGAGCGGATCCGCTCGCTCGGCCATCCCGCGCCGGGCTCGTATGCGCAGTTCGGCCGCCTCAGCTCGATCAAGGACGTTCCCGAGATGCCGCCGAAGGCGCTCGAGATGGTCGCGATCCTGGTCGCCGGCCACGAGGCGGTCGCGCGCACGGCGCGCGGCATCTTCCCGTTGGTCGAGAAGGCCGGCGACGAGCCGACCGCCGACCTGCTGACGCAGCGCCTCGCGATGCACGAGCAGACGGCCTGGATGCTGCGCAGCCTGCTCGAGTAACTCGAGCAGGTCGATCGCGCGACCGCACGTGCCGCAGGTGCGCGCGTGCCGTGCGCGCGCACGAGTCGCGCGAGTCGCGCGAAGGCGCGGCTACAGGAGCTCGTCGATGTGCTTCGGCCAGCTGCTCTTCAGCAGGCGCGAGAGGGCGCGGTCGGCGAGCACCTTGCCGCCGGTCTGGCAGCGGGCGCAGTAGTTGGTCTCGTTGTCGGCGTGGACGATGCGCTGCACCGGGGCGCCGCAGTCGGGGCAGGGCAGGCCGAAGCGGCCGTGCACGGCCATTGCCGGATGGAACGCGGTGACCTTCTGCGGCCAGTCGCCGGCTTCCTCGAGCAGCCGCGCGCTCCATTCGGCGAGCGTCGATTGCATCGCCGCGAACAGGCGATCGATCGTCGTCGCGTCGAGCGATCGCGTCAGCGCCAGCGGCGAGAGGCGGGCGCGATGCAGGATCTCGTCGGAATAGGCGTTGCCGATGCCGCTGAAGAGGCGCGGATCGGTGAGGGCGCGCTTGACCGTGTGGTTCTCGGCGACGAGGCGCGCCGCGAACGCGTCGCGCGTCGCCGTCATCACGTCGATGCCGCCGGCGTCGAGGGCGGCGAGCGCCGCCCGGCCCTCGACGACGTGGAGCGACGCGCGCCGCTGCTTGCCCGCCTCGGTGAGGGCGAGCGTGCCGCTGTCGAATTCGAAGAAGGCGAGCGCGTTGGGCGCCGTCTTCTTGCCCGGCGCGAGCCAGCGCAGGCGGCCGGCGATCATCAGGTGGATGACGACGAAGAGCTCGCCTTCGAAGGCGATGACGACGCGCTTGCCGAGCCGCTCGACCGCGACGACGCGCTTGCCTTCGACGGCCGCGATCGGCGGCGTCACCGAGCGCAGGAGAAACGGGTGGCCGATGCGGATGCGCTCGAGCCGGTGGCCGACGATCTTGGCCGTCAGCCGCTCGAGATAGACGCTGACGTCGGGCAGCTCGGGCATCGCGGCAGTGTGCCATCAGCCTTTGCGCGCTGGCGTCCTCGGCCGCCTCCGTGCGAACCGCGCCGATTTCCGCAGGATCAGACGCCGTGTACGCTCGCTCGGGAGAATCCTCTCCTCCATCCCTTCGCCGCCGCTCGACCGGCGCCTTCATTCGATGACCACGAACAACGACGCCGTTGCCGGCACACGCGCCGAGGCCGACAGCTACGACGCGACCGGCCGGGCCCTGCACTGGACCGTCGCCCTCCTGCTGGCATGCCAGTTCGTCACGGCGGCGCTGCTGCCGAGCATCCGTGTCGACACGCCGCTCGACACGACGATCAACCTGCATTTCAACCTCGGCCTGACGATCCTCGTGCTCATGGCGATCCGCCTGGTGCATCGCCGGAGGCACCCGGTGCGCGTCGCTCCGGGAAACGCGCAGGGCTGGGAGCGCGCCGTCGCGAGCGCGACCCATCGGCTCTTCTACGTCATCCTCCTGATCGGACCGTTTCTCGGCTGGGCGGCGGCATCGGCGCACGCCGTGCCGGTGCGCCTGCTCGGCCTGATCGAGTTGCCCGCGCTCGCGCCGCGCAAGGCCGCCTGGGCCTTTCTTGCCGGCGACGTCCACAGCCTGGCGATGTGGACGCTGCTCGGCCTCGTCGGCGCGCATGCCGCCGGGGCGCTCTATCACCACTTCGTCCGCCACGACGACGTGCTGCGCCGCATGCTCACCGGCCGGGCGAGCCGCGACGGCGGCTAGCGTTCGGCGCTGCGCATCGCCCGCCCGATCTCGATCGCGTCCAGCAGCGCTGCCGACGGCGCGTGCCAGCCGACGATCGCGCCCTGGGCGACGATCATCGCCAGCGCGGCCGCCTTGAACTCGGGGAAGTAGCTCTCCGTGCCGTCCTCGACGACGAGGCAGGCGTAGCCGCGGTCATTGGCCTCGCGCATCGACGTCTGCACGCAGACCTCGGTCGTGACGCCGGTGAAGACGAGGTGGCTGATGCCGCGCTCGAGCAGCGTCTCGTGCAGCCCGGTCGCCCAGAACATGCCCTTGCCCGGCTTGTCGACGACGATCTCGCCGGGCACCGGCGCGAGCGCCGGGATGATGTCGGCGCCCGGCTCGCCGGCGATCAGGACGCGGCCCATCGGCCCGGGGTCGCCGATGCGCAGGCTCGGCGAGCCGCGCAACCGCTTCGCCGGCGGGCAGTCGGCGAGATCGGCGCGGTGGCACTCGCGCGTGTGCACGATCGGCCAGGCGCGCTCACGCCACGCGGAAAGGAGCGCGGCGATCGGCGCGATCGCCGGCACGAGCCGCGTCACGTCGTTGCCGAGCGACGCGCCGAAGCCGCCGGCCTCGATGAAGTCGCGCTGCATGTCGATGACGACGAGCGCCGTGCGCCCGGCAGGGAAGCGGTATTCGAACGGCGTCGCGGCGAGGCTGAACGTCGTCATGCCGGCTCGCCGAGCGCGCTCGCTTCGACCGCGACCGGGGCCGGCGCGGCGGCATGGTCGCCGCCGCCCATGTGGGCGCCGATCGTGCGCCGGTCGGCGCCCGCCGCCGCCGTCTCGAAGACGATCCGGCCTTCGCTCATGACGGCGATGCGGTCGGAGAGCTCGAGCAGCTCGTCGAGGTCCTCGCTCACCAGCAGCACCGCGGCGCCGCGCGCGCGCACCTGGACGATCCGGGCGTGGATCTCGCGCACGGCGGCGAAGTCGAGGCCGAAGACGGGATTGACCGCGATCAGCACGTTGCCCTCGCCGGCGAGCTCGCGCGCGAGCACGGCGCGCTGGACGTTGCCGCCCGAGAGGCTGGCGATGGCCGAGTTCTCGCCGCGCGTCTTGATGCCGTAGGCGGCGATCCAGTCGCGCGCGCGCGACCGCCATGCGGCGAAGCGCAGCCAGGCGACGCCGGGAACGAGCAGCCGGCGCAGCGGCGCCTCGTCGAAGTCGCGCAGCGCCATGTTCTCGGCGACGCTGAGGTCGGCGACGCTGGCGTTGCGAAGCGGCTCCTCGGGCAGCGCGCGCAGGCCGAGGACGCGGTTCTCGGCGCGCCGGCCGGCGTAGGGCTGGCCGATCACGCGCACGCTGCCGGCGACGCGCGGCCGCTGGCCGACGATCGCCTCGACCAGCTCGCGCTGGCCGTTGCCCGAGACGCCGGCGATGCCGAGGATCTCGCCGCGCCTGACGACGAGCGAGAGGCCGTGCACGGCGAGCGCGCCGCGGTCGCCCATGGCGACCAGGTCCGAGACCTCGAACGCGACCGGCGCGGCGGCATCGGTCGGAATCCGCGCGACCGCATGGCCTTCGTCGATGACCGCGGCGGCGCCGGCCTCCGAGGCGCCGACCATCGCCTGCGCCAGCTCGGCCGGCGTCGTTCCGGCGACCGCCGCGCCGTGCACCTTGCGGCCACGCCGCAGCACCGTCACCTCGTCGGCGTAGGCCATGACCTCGCGGAACTTGTGCGTGATCATGAGCACCGTGCACTCGCCGCGGCGCGCGACGGCGCGCACGAAGGCGAGCACCTCGTCGGCCTCCTGCGGCGTCAGCACCGAGGTCGGCTCGTCGAGGATCAGGAGGCGCGGCTTGAGGTAGAGCTGCTTCAGCAGTTCGAGCTTCTGCTTCTCGCCCGCCGAGAGCGATGCCGGCGTCGCGTCGAGGGCGAGTGAGAATGGTGTCGTCGCGAGGAAGGCGCGCAGCTCTTCGCGCGCGCGCGGCCAGTCGATCAGTGCCGGCGTCCGGCCGCCGGCGAGGAGCAGGTTCTCGGCGACGCTCATGTTCGGCGCCAGCGTGAAGTGCTGATAGACCATGCCGATGCCGAGCGAGCGCGCGATCACCGGCGTCGCGATGTCGCGCTCGCGGCCGTCGACGACGATCGATCCGCCGTCGGGACGCTGCGAGCCGGCGACGCACTTGACGAGCGTGCTCTTGCCGGCGCCGTTCTCGCCGAGGAGCGCGTGGACCGAGCCGGGCGCGACCTTCATCGTCACGCTGTCCATCGCCGTGAAGGTGCCGAATCGCTTGGTCAGCTCGACCGTCTCGAGAGCGAGCGCGCCGGTGGCGGGCGAGATGGGATCGAGCGGAGCGGTCATGGCGTCATCGGCGGGATGCGGCGTGTCGGTGTGGCGGCTTGCATGCGCAGAGGCAGCGGCGTCGCGCGTGCCTTCAGGCGAGCGCTTCCAGCACCGCGCCCGACGACGCGACGGCGCCGAACACGCCGCCCTGCATCGTCACCATCTTGAGCGCGGCGAGGTGGTTGCCGCGGTCGGTCGCGGCGGTGCAGTCCGAGAGGATCAGGCACTCGAAGCCGCGGTCGTTGGCCTCGCGCATCGTCGTCGAGACGCAGACGTCGGTCGTGATGCCGGCGAGCAGCAGGTTGGCGAGGCCGCGCGTGTGCAGGATCAGCTCGAGGTCGGTGGCGCAGAACGAGCCCTTGCCGGGCTTGTCGATCACGACCTCGCCCGGCAGCGGCGCGAGCTCGGGAATGATCTCCCAGCCCGGCTCACCGCGCACGAGGATGCGGCCGCACGGGCCGGCGTCGCCGATGCCGCGGCCGCCCTCGCCGATCCGGCGCGAGCGCCAGCGCTTGTTGGCGGGCAGGTCGGCGAGGTCCGGGCGATGGCCCTCGCGCGTGTGGATGACCGCGAAGCCGAGCGCGCGCATCCGCGCCATGAGTCTTGCGATGGGCGCGATCGGCGCGCGCGTCAGCGCCAGGTCGTAGCCCATCTTGTCGACGTAGCCGCCGACGCCGCAGAAGTCGGTCTGCATGTCGATGACGACGAGCGCGGTGTTGGCGGCGCGCAGGTCGCCGTCGTAGGGCCATGGATACGGGTCGGCGGCGAGGACGGGAAACGTCGTCGCGACCGGGTCGGCGAGCGCGCTCATCGTCCTCACGCCGCCTCGCGCGCGCCCGGCCGCGGCTCGGGCAGCAGGTTGTCGGGCGCATGCGCGCGCGTCGGCGCGGCGAAGCCGCACGAGGTGCCGTCGGTATGGACGACCTCGTCTTCCCAGGGCAGGCGGAAGCGCCCGCTCACCATGTCGTGCATGAAGGTGTACGGGCAGTCCATCGCGCCGCCCTTGACCGCGACGTAGCCGCGGTGCCAGAGCTGGTACGGGTTGTTCTCGACCGCCCAGTGCGCCCGCGCCTCGCGGATCAGGTCGGGGCGGATCTCGCAGGTGACGATCTCGTCGGGCCGGCGGCTGCCCTCGACCATCACCGTGCCGTCGAAATTGCAGACCATGCCTTCGCCCATCGAGTCGAAGCTGCCGTCGCTGCCGCACAGGCACACGCTCGCCGTCGCCATCAGGTTCTGGAACGCGTTCGCCTGGTTGGTGATCTTCCACGCATGCGCGATCGGCGCGGTGTAGCCCGCCGTGCGCAGCATCAGCTCGGCGCCCTTGTAGGCGCACTCGCGCGCCATCTCCGGGAACATGCCGTCGTGGCAGATGATGAGGGCGAGCTTGACGCCCTTCGGCCCGTCGATCACCGGGATGCCGACGTTGCCCGGCTCCCAGGCCTCGACCGGCACCCACGGGTGGAGCTTCCTGTAATAGAGCGCGACCTGGCCGCGGTCGTCGATGACGATGCCGGTGTTGTACGGGTTGCCGTTCGGATTGAATTCCATCAGCGAGAAACAGCCCCAGAGCTTGTGCTCGACGCACGCGGCCTTGAACGCGGCGACCTCGGGGCCATCCATGCGGCACATCAGCTCGGGCAGGGTGCTCATCGACAGGCCGTGCAGCGCGTACTCGGGAAAGACGACGAGGTCGAGGCCGGCGTTGTTGCGACGCGCCTTGCCGACCATCGCGACGATGCGCTCGGCCTGCGCCGCGAGCTGTGCCGGCGTCTCGACGACCGGCAGCTGCAGCTGGACGAGGCCGATGACGACGCCGTTCGGCGACTTGTTGAGACCTCCGAGTCCGCTCATTTCCTGGGTTCCTATTTCACCGACGACAGCTCGCCCGGGCTGCCGCGCGCGACGCTGCCTGGCCGGCAGCTGATGACGAGGATGACCAGCGTCAGCACGTACGGCACCGCGGCGAAGAGGTAGTAGCCCTGGCTGACGCCGATCGACTGCAGCGCCGGGCCGATCGCGCCCGCGCCGCCGAACAGCAGCGCCGCGCCGACGCAGCGCAGCGCGCTCCAGCGCGCGAAGATGACGAGCGCGACCGCGATCAGGCCCTGGCCGCTCGAGATGCCTTCGTTCCACGAGCCCGGATAGAACAGCGTCAGCGACGCGCCGCCGAGGCCGGCGATGGCGCCGCCAGCGACCGTCGCGGCGATGCGGATGCCGTCGACCGAATAGCCGAGCGCCTTGGTCGCGCTCGCCGAATCGCCGGCGAGGCGGACGAGCAGGCCCCAGCGCGTCCGGCCGAAGCCCCAGTGCAAGAAGATCGCCAGGACGATGCCGAGCGGCAGCAGCGGATTGACCTGGAGCGCCGCCTGCACGACCGGCGAATCGCTCCAGCCGCCGAGCGCGAGCGGCGCCAGCTGCGCCGCCTGCGGCTGGATCAGCGGCTTGCCGAGGTAGAAGGCGAGGCCGGTGCCGAACAGCATCAGGGCGATGCCGGTGGCGACGTCGTTGACGCGCGGCAGCGAGCAGAGCACGCCGTGCAGCAGCGCCAGCGCGGCGCCGGCGCAGGCGGCGAGGGCGACGCCGAGCCAGGGCGAGCCGCTCAGGTAGGCGCCGCCGAATCCGGCCATGGCAGAGAAGACGAGAACGCCTTCGAGGCCGAGGTTGATGCGGCCCGACTTCTCGGTCAGGCACTCGCCGAGGCTGACGAAGAGGAACGGCACGCCGACGCGCAGGGCGCCGCCGACGATCGCGGCGAGGAACGGCAAGAGCACGTCGCTCGTCATGCGACGCTTTCCTTCGCCGCCGCGACCGGCGCCGCCGGCGCCGGCGGCTCGATCGGCTCCGGCGTCGCCCGCTGGCGCCAGCGCTGCGCGAGCGTTGCCCAGTCGACGCTGCGCAGCGATTCGCTCGCCAGGATGAGGACGAAGGCGATCCCCTGCAGCACCTGCACCGACGCGTCGGGCAGGCCGAGGCGGCGCTGCAGCAGGCTGCCGGCGGCGCCGAAGCCGCCGAACAGGATCGCGACCGGGATGATCGCGAACGGGTTCTGGCGCGCGATGAAGGCGACCAGGATGCCGGCGTAGCCGTAGCCGGCGATCAGCGACGCGTTGGCGTTGGTGTGCACCGCCGCGACCTCGACCGCGCCGGCCAGCCCCGCCGCCGCGCCGCCGAGCGCGCAGGCGAGCAGGATCAGCCGGTTCGCCGGGAGGCCGACGAGCTGCGCCGTGCGCGGGTTGCCGCCGACGACGCGGACCGCGAAGCCGCCCGGCGTGAACGCGAGCCACAGGCCGAGCACGAGGCAGGCGACGACGCCGAGCACCAGCCCCCAGTGGACGTCGGAGCCGGCGATGCCGCCGATCTGCAGCGCCTCGACGAGCGATCGTGTCGACGGCTTGTTGAGCGTCTTCGGGTCGCGCAGCGGCCCTTCGACGAGCTGCTTGAAGAGCGCGATCGCGGTGTAGGCGAGGAGCAGGCTCGAGATCGTCTCGTTGACGCCGCGGTACTGGCGCAGCGCGCCGGCGAGCGCGATCCAGGCCGCGCCGATCGCCATGCCGGCGACGCAGAGCAGGGCGCTGCCGATGACGTTGCCGGGCAGCGGGATCGCGTACGGCAGCGCCGCCGCGGCGAGGCCGCCGAGGACGACCGCGCCTTCGCCGCCGATGATGATCAGCCCGGCGCGCGCCGGCAGCGCGACGCAGAGGGCAGTGAGCATCAGCGGCGCGGCGCGCTGCAGCGTGTTCTGCCACGAGAACCAGTCGCCGAACGCGCCCTGGAAGAGGATCGTCCAGGTCTCGATCGGGCTCGCGCCGCCGAGCCAGACGAAGCCGCCGAACAGCAGCAGCGCGGCGGCGAGCGCGCCGACCGGCAGCCAGACGTCGAACGCCTTCACGGCGGGGCCGAAGCGGTCAGCGAATCAGGCGGAGCCGATGACGCCTTCGACGAGGTAGTTCATCTTCTCGAGCTCGACGTCGGTCTGCTTGATCGTCTTGCCGGCGGTGATGACGGTCGCGCCCTTGTTGTCCTTGAGGCCGGCCGAGCCGCCCGAGAAGATGTCGAAGCTGCCGGCGAGCATCTTCGCCTTGACGTCGTCGGCGTTCTTCTTCGCCGCGTCGCTCACCATCGGGCCGTACGGCGACATCTTGACGTAGCCTTCCTTGAGGCCGCCGCGCAGGAAGTTCGGATGCGGCTTGCCGGTCTGCGCCGCCTCGATCACGGTCTTGTACGCCGTCAGCCAGTTCCACTCGGCGCCGGTGAGGTAGGCGTTGGGGGCGAGCTTGGCCTGGCTCGCGTGGTAGCCGCAGACCATCTTGCCGCGCTTGGCCGCGGTCTCGACGACGACCTTCGGGCCGTCGACGTGCATCGTGAAGACGTCGACGCCCTGGTCGGCGAGGCTGTTCGTCGCCTCAGCTTCCTTCACGGGCATCGACCACTCGCCGGTGAAGATCACCGTCGTCGTGATCTTCGGATCGACCGAGCGCGCGCCCATCGTGAAGGCGTTGATGTTCTTCAGCACCTGCGGGATCGGCTTGGCGGCGACGAAGCCGAGCTTCTTCGACTTCGACATGTGGCCGGCGACCACGCCGTTCAGGTACTGGCACTCCTCGACGTAGCCGAAGTAGCTGCCCGCGTTCTTCGGGTTCTTGTCGGTCCAGAGGCCCCCGCAGTGCGAGAAGCGGACGTCGGGGAACTTCGGCGCGAGCACGAGCACGTGCGGGTCGAAATAGCCGAACGACGTCGGGAACAGGACCTTGGCGCCGTCCTGCTGGATCATGCCGGTCATCGTCTTCTGCACCGCCGTCGTCTCCGGGACGTTCTCTTCCTCGACGACCTTGACGCCGGGCATCTTCTTGACTTCGGCGGCGGCCTGCGCCTGCGCCTGGTTGTAGCCGAAGTCGTCGCGCGGGCCGACGTAGATGATGCCGACGGTGAGCGGCTTGGCCTGCGCCAGCGCCGACTGCATCGCCCACGGCGCGAGCGTCGCCAGCGATCCGGCGGAAAGTTGTGCGAGGGCACGGCGGCGGCTGGAATCGTGGCGATCGGTCATGGCGTTCCCTTGCTGGTGGGTGATGCCGCGTGCCGCCTGACTCTGGTGCACGCAGCGGTATACCAGCCACGTTGTGCAAGAGGTGTGCCACGAACGAGCACTCGGCGTTCGGTTGTCCGAACAACGCCGGGCATCCGGCAATTGCGCCGCCTCCGGGTTGCCGGTACACGTGTGACCTGCACCAATCGAAGGAGACCACCATGGCCCATCGCACCGCCCTGAGCACCTTGCGAGCGCTCGCGTTCGGCGTGCTTTCGCTCGCTGCGTCGCTGGCTTGCGGCCAGGCGGCGCGCCAGTTCAGCTTCGCCTACGACCAGCCGCCGACGACCGCATACGGCATCGCCGGCAACATCTTCGACGCGAAGCTGAAGGAGCTCTCCGGCGGCAAGATGAGCATCAACCAGTTCCCCGGCGGGCAGCTCGGCCAGGAGCCGCAGATGCTGCAGAAGCTGCGCGCCGGCGACATCGACTTCGTCATCACGTCGACGGCCAACGCCTCGACGCTCGCGCCGCAGGCCGGCGTGTTCTCGCTCCATTTCCTGTTCCGCGACCAGGCCCACCTGCAGAAGGCGCTCGCCGACCCGGCGATCGCCGCGGAGTTCCGCGCCATGATCAAGGACCAGGTCCAGGGCGCCCAGGTGCTGGGCCTGCTGACGATGGGCATGCGCAACATGTACAGCAAGCAGGAGGTGAAGTCGATCGACGACGTCAAGGGCAAGAAGGTGCGCGTGCAGGCGACCAAGACCGAGGACACGCATTTCCCCGCCTACGGCGCCCAGACGGTGCACATGCCGTTCGGCGACGTGTACACCTCGCTGCAGACGGGCGTCGTCAACGTCGCCGAGAACGGCATCAACGTCTACCTGGCGAACAAGCACTACGAGGTCGCGCCGGTCCTCTCGATCACCGAGCACGAGGCCAACAACAACTGCATCTGGGTCAGCGACAAGACCTGGAACAGTCTCAGCCCGGAGCAGCAGCGCTGGGTGCAGGCGGCGGCCGACGAGGTGGCGAGGACCGAGCCGGCGCTCGCCCTCAAGCTCGAGAAGGACTCCGAGACGAAGCTGAAGTCGATCGGCGTCAAGGTGGTCGAGAACGTCGACAAGACCGGCTTCATGAAGGCCGCGACCCCGGTGCAGGACCAGCTCGCCGCCGAGCTCGGCCCGCACGCCGTCAAGCTGCTCAAGCTCGTCCGCGACCTGAAGTAGGCCCCGCACCCGCCCCGGCGCGCGCCGGGGCGGCGTTCCTCTCCGACGCCGAGACGCCCGAATGGCCGACTACCGCGCCCTCATCCTGCAACGCCATCGCCAGCTGAAGTGGAAGGCCTTCGACTGGCTCGAAGCCGGCCTCATGATCCTCTGCGGCGTCTGCATCTCGATGTTCACGCTGGCGGTCTTCCTCGACGTCCTCACCCGCACGATCGGCGCGCCGTGGCTCTGGCTGCAGCAGGTGACGACCGCCTTCTTCGCCTGGGGCGTCTTCGTCGGCATGGCGGCGGCGACACGCCGCAACGACCACTTCTATCTGACCGAGATCACCAAGCGCATGACCGGGGCGCCGCGCACGGCGATCGAGGTCGCCAACCGGCTCGTCGTCCTCGTCGTCTCGGTGCTGCTCGTGTGGTGCGGCACGCAGAACGCGCTGCTCGACCTCGGCAGCTACCGCATGCCGTCGCTGATTCCGCTGACGGTCTACACGGCGATCGTGCCGATCGCCGGCGTCCTCATCTTCCTGTTCACGCTCGAGCAGCTCGTCTGCGGCTGGCAGAACGGCTTCGAGGGGCCCGAGGACCGCGACGACACCCGGGAGGCGGTGCTGTGAGCGCGGCAGGGGTCCTGATCCTGATGACGGTGCTGTTCCTCGGCTTCGGCTACATGGGCGTGCCGGTCTCGTTCGCGCTCATCGCCGGCGTGCTGGTCGCGACCGCGGTCACGCCGATCAGCATGCAGTCGATGGTCGGCCAGCTGTTCCACGGCATCGACTCGGAGACGCTGCTCGCCGTGCCGTTCTTCCTTCTCGTCGGCGAGCTGATGGCGTCGTCCGACGTCGCGACCCGGATGATCCGGCTCTCGCAGACGCTGGTCGGCCACCTGCGCGGCGGCCTGGCGCAGGTGGTGACGCTCTTCAGCATGTTCTTCGCCGGCATCTCGGGCTCGTCGACGGCCGACGTCGCCGTGCTGAGCCGGACGATCGCGCGCGACATGGACCGCGAAGGCTACGACCGCGCCTTCACCGCCGCCCTGATCGCCTCGGCGTCGACGATGGCCAACCTGATCCCGCCGAGCATCATGGCCGTCGTCTACGGCGCGACCGGCAACGTCTCGATCGGCGGCCTGTTCCTCGCCGGCGTCGTGCCGGGCGTCCTGATCGGCATCGGCCTGATGATCTACAGCTACTTCTGGGGGCCGGTGGGCGTGCTGAAGAAGCGCGCGCCGCTGACCGAGGTGATCGTCGCCGCGCGCGGCTCGGCGCTGCCGCTGGTGATCCCGGTGATCATCATGGGCGGCATCCTGAGCGGCTGGTTCACGCCGACCGAGGCGGGAATGATGGCGGCGACATACATCCTCGTCGTCCTCATCCCGGTGCTCAACCGCAGTCACGTGCGCGAGCTGCCGCGCGACTTCATGTACGCCGGGCTCCTCTATTCGCTGCCGCTCGCCGCGGTGGCGGGCGCCTCGGCATTCGGCTGGATGGTCGCCTACCTGCGCGGCCCCGACATCGTCGCCGGCTACATCACGGGGTTCGCCGGAACCAACGGGCCGATGATCATGTTCCTGCTCGTCTGCGTCTTCATCATCGTCGGCGACTTCATCGACGCGGTGCCGGCGATCATCATCTTCATGCCGATCATCAACAAGCTGACCGAGGTCGGCAACATCAAGCCGCTGCACATGGGCGTCGTCATCATCACGACGCTCGTCTTCGGCCTGATCACGCCGCCGTACGGGCTGTCGCTCCTGGTCGCGTCGAAGTACGTCGGCGTCGGCTTCGGCAAGGCGGTCGTTCGCTCGCTGCCGCTCTACATCGTCTTCCTGCTGACGATCGCCTTCGTCGTCCTCTTCCCCGACGTCGTCCTCTGGTTGCCCAAGCAATTCCTGCCCGAATCGGTCGGCTGCTTCAAGGCGCCGGGCGGCTCGGGATTCATCTGCCCCTGAACAGCTCGAGCGGGGTTCGACATGCATGCCTTCGCCGCTTCCCAGGCGCCTTTCGGCGTCCGCCCCCTGACCCCGCGCCTCGGCGCCGAGATCTCGGGGCTCGACCTCGCACGCGGCGTCGCGCCAGACGACTTCCGCGCCCTCTACGACGCCTTTCTGGCGTACCAGGTCCTCGTCTTTCCGGCGCACGACCTGCCGCCGGCGGCGCAGGTCGCGTTCGCGCGCCAGTTCGGCGAGGTCCAGGTGCACGTCATGTCGATGTACCACGCCGACGGCTTTCCCGAGCTCTACCGGCTCTCCAACCTCGACGCCGAGGGCAAGCCGGACGGCAGGCATCCCGACAAGGGCACGCTGTACTGGCACACCGACGGCTCGTGGCGGCGCGTCACCGGCCAGGCGACGATCATCTATGGCGAGATCGTTCCCGCCAGCGGCGGCGAGACCCACTTCTGCGACATGTACGGCGCCTACGAGCGGCTCAGCGACGCCTGGAAGCGGCGCATCGCGGGCCTCCGCGCCGTCCACAACCTCGACTTCTCGCGCACGCGCCGGCACGGCATCGACCTGATGACCGAGGCGCAGAAGCGCGAGGCGCCGCCGGTCGAGCATCCGATCGTGCGCCGCCATCCCGAGACCGGCCGCACCTGCCTCTACCTCGGCGATCACGCCGAGTCCATCGTCGGCCTGCCGTACGACGAAGGGCGGGCGCTGATCGACGAGCTCAATGCGCTCGCCGTCCACGCCGACCTGAGCTACGAGCACCATTGGCAGCCGCGCCAGCTGATCGTCTGGGACAACCGCTGCCTGATGCACCGCGCGACCGGGTACGACCCGCGCACGCAGGCGCGCGTCGTGCGCCGCTGCACCGTGCTCGGCGAGGAGCCGGTCGGCGCCGCGCCCGCCTGAGCCGCCCGGGGCGCTGCTTCAACTTTCTTCACGCGCCGCCCGGTACGAACGGCACCCGGCCCACGCGCGCGTCGCGGACAATGCGCGCGTGCTCAACAGCCTCGACAAGTTCCTCCTTTTCGTCGCCCTGCCGGCGGTGGTGCTCGCCTCGCTGATCGAGGCGATCGTCCTCGCCCGCATGCGCTCGTACGACTGGCGCGCCAGCGCGGTGTCGCTGTTCGATCTGCTCGCGCGCGTCGCCGTGCAGATCTTCCTGCCGCTCTCGATCGCGACACCGCTGATCGCGCTCGCCTACCAGCATCGCCTCGGCGTCATCGCGCTCGACAGCGCGGCGGCCGTGCTCGCGCTCTTCATCGGCCAGGAGTTCTGCTACTACTGGTTCCACCGCGCCGCCCACCGCGTCCGCTGGTTCTGGTGCAACCACGCCGTCCACCACTCGGCCAACGAGCTCAACCTCTCGGCCGCCTACCGCATCGGCATCCTCAGCCGCGCCAGCGGCAGCGCCGCCTTCTACGTGCCGCTGATCTGGCTCGGCTTCGACCCCAGGGTCGTCTTCGCGATGCTCTCGCTCAACCTGCTCTACCAGTTCTGGATCCACGCGACCTGGATTCCGAAGCTCGGCTGGCTCGAGCTCGTGCTCAACACGCCGTCGGCGCACCGCGTCCACCACGCCGCCAACCTCGAGTACCTCGACGCCAACTACGGCGGCGTGCTGATCGTCTTCGATCGGCTGTTCGGCACCTACCGCGCCGAACGCGACGACGTGCCGTGCCGCTACGGCCTGGTCGTGCCGATGGTCGGCTACAACCTGCTCCACATCGAGCTGCACCAGTGGCGCACGCTCGCGCGCGACCTGCTCGCGGCGCGCAGCCTGCGCGCGATCGTCGGCCATCTGGCGATGCCGCCGGGGTGGCGCGCCGACGGCTGCGGCACGACGACGGAAGACCTGCGCGCCGAGGCGGCGCGGACGGCAGCAGGCGCCGCGGCCAGCCCCGCCGTCGCCGCCACCCCCACCGCCACCGGCATCTCCGCCGCGGGCACGCCCTCGAGCATCGCCACCGCCTGAGCTCGCCCGCCGCGCGGCCGGCTCAGCGCGCCGCGCGCTCGCGCGCCGCCTGCAGCGTGTGCAGGGTGATCTTCCTCACCTCGGCCTTGCTCTGCTCGATGTGCGTCTTCAGCAGGAGCTGCGCCTGGTCGGCCTTCTTCTGCATCACCGCGCGCAGGATCTTGGCGTGCTCGACGTAGGTCGCCTCGATCCGGCTCGCGCGCGTGAAATCGAGGTGGCGGATGATGCGGATGCGCTCGGTCACGTCCCAGTGGACACGCGCCATCTCGTCGTTGCCGGCGGCGCGGACGAGGGCAGCGTGGAACTGCTCGTCGTGCAGGCCGACGGCGCGCGAATCGTCGAGGCGCTCGGCCGGCGGCACGAGCCAGATCGACTTCAGCGCCTCGAGCTCGGCCGGCGTGTCGGCGCGTGCGCACAGGCGCGCGATGCTCGCCAGCTCGAGGACGACGCGCAGGTCGTAGAGCTGCTCGAGGCGGCCGAAGTCGATCGGCAGCACGTACCAGCCGAGCTTCGACTCGACGCCGAGAAAGCCCTCGTCGCGCAGGCGAAACAGCGCCTCGCGCACCGGCGTGCGGCTGACGCCGAGGCGCTGGCCGAGCTCGGCCTCGGAGAAACGGTCGCCGGCGACGAGCTGGAAGTCGTGGATCTGCGCCTTGAGCGCGTCGTAGACATGGTCGGCGAGCTTGCCGGGGCGCGGCGGCGTGGCGCTTTTGCGGTCGTCGCGAATCGCGGCGATGCTCATGGCCGGAGCCAGCTCACGTGCGCGGCGACGACGCGCCAGCCGGCGCCAAAGCGCACCCACGTCTGGCTCTGGCGACCGACGGCGGCATTGCCTTCGCGGCGGAACTCCGTCATCGCGGTCGCGAAGTCGCGGCCGAAGGTCGTGATGACCGTCGCCGCGAGCGTCCGCGCCAGGCCGGCGCTCGGCCGCGCCGCGCGGAAGGCGCGGATCGCGTCGATGCCGACCAGGTTCTCGCCGGCGCCGTAGCGCACCGTCGACGGCGACGGCCAGAACAGCTCGTCGAGCACCTCGATGCGGTTCGTCACCAGCGCGTCTTCGTAGCGCGCGAACACCGCCGTCATTTCGGCGACGACGTCGGGCAGATTGATTTCGGTGTCGGTCATGATGCGGCGAGGGCAGCGACCGGCGCGCGGACGACGCCGGCCCGCTGCAGATGGTGGGCCACGCGCAGGACGAGGTCCTCGCGCCACGGTGCGGCGACGAGCTGCACGCCGATCGGCATCGTCGCATGACAGCCCCACACCGGAACTGCGCAGACCGGCAGGCCGATCAGCGAGATCGGCTGCGTGAGCAGGCCGAGGCTCGGCCGCGCCGCGAGGCGCCGGCCGTGGACCTCGATCCAGTCGCTGCCGATCGGCGGCGCGACGCACGGCGTCGCCGGCGCGATCAGGATGTCGACGTCGCGCAGGATCTCGGCGACGCGCAGCGCGAACCAGCGGCGCAGGCGCTGCGCCTGGACGATCCACGCCGCCGGCAGCAGCGCCCCGGCGAGGAAGCGATCGCGCGAGAGCGGCTCGAAGTCGGCGGCGCGCGCGCGCAGGTCGGCGAGGTGGAGGGCGCCGCCTTCGGCGTTGGAAATGAGGAAGGCGGCGGCGCGCGCACGGTCGACCTGCGGCAGCTCGACCTCGCGATGCGCGCCGAGCGCGGTCGCGACGCAATCGACGGCGGCGCGCGCCGAGCCGTCGGCGAACTCGCGGAACCAGCCGCCGAGGACGCCGATGCGAAGGCCGTCGATCGGCTCGGCGATCGCCGCCGCCGTCGCCTCGATGCCGCGATCGACGCACGCCGGATCGGCGCGGTCGGCGCCCTGCAGCGCGTCGTAGACGAGAGCGAGGTCGTGCGCCGAGCGCGCGAACGGGCCGAGGTGGTCGAGGCTGGCGACGAAGGGATAGCTGCCGGTCCGCGGCAGCCGGCCGTACGTCGGCTTGAGCCCGAAGACGCCGCACAGCGACGACGGCACGCGGATCGAGCCGTTGGTGTCGGAGCCGAGGCTGACGGGCACCTGGCCGGCGGCGACGGCGGCGGCCGATCCGCCCGACGAGCCGCCGGCGACGCGGGCGAGGTCGTGCGGGTTGTGCGTCGGCCCGTCATGCGAGTTCTCGGTCGTGAAGCCGTAGGCGTACTCGTCCATGTTGAGGGCGCCGACGAGAACGGCGCCGGCGCGCTCGAGGCGCGCGATCAGCGGGCCGTCGACGGCGGCGGGCGCGCGCTCGCGCTCGATCTTCGAACCGGCGCGGGTCGCCAGGCCGGCGACGTCGAACAGGTTCTTGACGGCGAACGGCACGCCGGCGAGCGGCAATGCCGCGCTCGCGGCGTCGGCCGCGCCGAGGCGCTCGTCGATCGCCGCGGCGCGGCCGCGCGCGCGCGCGCCAAGAACATCGGTGAAGGCATTGACCGGCCCGTCCGTCGCGGCGATGCGGGCGAGGCTCGCGTCGACCATCGCCGCGGCGCTGACGGTGCGCGTTCGCACCGCGTCCGCGATCGCGGCGGCGGAGCCGGCGAGCAGCTCGGCCGCGCTCATCGCGCCGGAGCGATGGCCGGCGTCGGCACGTCGTCGGGGGCGATCGGCGTGAACACCGGCGCCGGATCGTCGGCGACGCCGAGCGGCGCCGCGAGCACCGACTCGGCGAGCTCGGCGGCGAGCGCGAAATAGGCGAGAACGCCGGGGCGATGCGCCGGCGCGAGCGGCAGGTCGAGGGCGGCCGCGGCGGCGTCGACGTAGGCCTCGATGCGGTCCTGGTCCATTCGAATGAATGCGCGCGGCCGGGGCTTGTCGCCTAGCGCCGGACTTCGCGCTGGAAGATCTCGAGGCTCTTCTTCTTGGCGGCGATGAAGCTCGGCTCCGACAAGGTCGCGACGGTGCGCGGCCGCGCATCGGCGTACGGCAGGATCTCGGCGACCCGCGTCGGCCGCTTGGTCAGGAGCAGCACCTGGTCGGCGAGGTAGACCGCCTCCTCGAGGTCGTGCGAGACGAGCAGCATCGTCGTCGCCGTCTGCATGAACACCTCCTGCAGCTTCTCGCGGATGAAGAGCGTCATCTCGAAGTCGAGCGCGGAGAACGGCTCGTCGAGGAACAGCACCTCGGGGCCGGGCGCGAGCGCGCGCATGATCGACGCCGTCTGCTGCTGCCCGCCCGAGAGCTCGTACGGGTAGCGGTGCAGGTCGAACTTGACGTCGAACGAGGCGACGAGCTCGGCCATGCGGCGATCGACCTCGACCTTCGAGCGGCCTTCGAGCTTGAGCGGATAGGCGATGTTGTCGATCGTCCGCATCCACGGCAGCATCGCCTCGCGGTAGTTCTGGAAGACATAGCCGATCTTGGTGTCGGCGAGCGACTTGCCGTCGAAGAGGATCTGGCCGGCGTCGATCGGGATCAGGCCGGCGATCATGTTGATGAGCGTCGACTTGCCGCAGCCGTTGGGCCCGAATACCGAGACGATCCGGCCCTTCGGGATGTCGAGGTTGAAGTCCTCGTAGAGCGGCCAGCCGGCGAAGTACTTGGTCAGGCCGCGGATCGTGATGTGCGTTCCGGCCGGGCCGGGCGCGAACGGCCGCTCGGGAACGTCGGCGACGACCGGCGCGTTGAGGACTTCGCTCATCGCCCGCTCCAGTGGACGATCTTCCGCTCGGCGACGAGGAAGAGCACGTTGAGCGCGTAGCCGAGCGCGCCCGCGGCGAGGATCGCCGCGTACATGCTCTTGACGTTGAGCACCTGCTGGGCGTCGATGATGCGATGGCCGAGGCCGCTGTCGGAGCCGATGAACATCTCGGCGACGATGACGATAACGAGCGCCATCGAGACCGCCGAGCGAAGCCCGACGAAGGTCGGCTGCAGGCTCTCCCAGATCAGCACGTCCTTGAAGACCTGGCCGCGCGACGCGCCCATGACGCGCGCCGCCATGACGCGCTGCTTTCGGGCGTTGATGACGCCGTAGGCGCTGTTGAAGACGACGATGAGGAGCGCGCCGAACGCGGCGATCGCGACCTTGTTGATGTCGGAGACGCCGAAGATGAGCAGGAACAGCGGGATCAGCGCCGACGACGGCGTCGAGCGGAAGAAGTCGATCAGGAACTCGACGCTGCGGTACGCCTTCTCGTTGCTGCCGAGGACGACGCCGAGCGGCACGCCGATCACGGCGGCGATCAGGAACGCCTCGAGCGTGCGCAGCACGGTGACGGCGAAGTCAGTGAGCAGCGGGCCGCCGGCCAGACCGCTGAAGAGCGCGCCGAGCGTCGCGCTCGGCGTGGGCAGCAGGATCGGCTTGATGAAGCCGAGGCGAACGACCAGGTCCCAGGCGACGAAGAGGATCAGCGGCCCGACGAACGGAAGCAGGCGCTTCCAGTCGAAGCGCTTCGGCTGGGCCCGGGCGACGTCGCTGGGCGCGCTCCACGGCGCAGCGACGGTGGTGGATGCATCGGCCATCGTTCACCCCTTGAAGAGCATCGGCTCGACGACGACGCGCTTCTCGAAGATGCCCTTGTCCGAGAACAGGTCGTAGAACTTCTGGAAGTAGGCGACGTCGCTCGCCTTGAACTCGTGGTAGAGCATGTACGAGGCGAGCGGCACCTCGGCGGTGAGCGGCCCTTCGATCGCGGTGTAGCCCTTCATGAACTGGCGCGCCTCGTCGGGCTTGCTGCGAACCAGCTCGATGCCGCGCGCATAGGCGGCGACGAACTTCTTGGTCTCGGCCGGGTACTTCTTGATGAACTCGGTCGTCAGGCTGGCCGAGCCGCCGTGCCACGGCGCCTGCGGATCGCCGAGGATGTAGTGGGCGACGACGCCGGCCTCGAGGACGCGCGTCGTGCCGTTGAGGCGGCCGACGGTGCCAGTCGGCTCGAGCGTGTAGACGGCGTCGACCTGGCCGGCGGCGATCGCGGCGACGTGCTGGCCGATCGGCAGCTCGGTCACGCTCATCACGCCGGCGCCGGCACGCTCGAGCATCGTCCTGGCGAGCGTCACGTTCTGGATGCCCGGGCCCGAGGCGACGCGCTTGCCCTTGAGCTCGGCCATCGTCTTCACCGCGCTGTCCTTCGGGACGAGGAACTCCTCGAGCACGTATTTCGCGTTGCTCGGGTTGGTCGCGAAGATCTTGAACAGGCCCGGCTGCGCGATCTCGCCGATCGCCAGGTTGGCCGAGCCGGTGCCGTTGGCGCTGCCGTCGGAGCGGCCCGAGAGCATCGCTTCCATCACCTGCTGCGCGCCGGCGAACTTGAGCGGCTCGACGTCGAGGCCGGCCTCCTTGAAGTAGCCCTTGTCGACCGCGGCGAAGAACGGCAGGCCGGCGGCGACAGGCCAGAAGCCGATGCGGATCTTCGGCCCGGCCTGGGCCCGGCCGGGCCTCGGCACGGCGAGCGCGGCGAGGGCGCCGCCGGCGGCGATGACGATGGCGCGGCGGCGCGGATCGGTGCCGGACGCGACGCCGGCGCGACGCTGGACGAGGGGCGATGTCATGACGGATCCTTTGCGAAGAAGTCGTTCGGGCTCCGGTCACGCGCTGCGCGCGGCCTCGGCGGAGGAAGCGAGGCTGGCCAGGTAGGCGCGCCAGCCGCCGTGCACCGTGATGTCGGTGGCGCCCGCGAGCGCGTGCGACTCGCACAGGAAGCCGTGCACGCGGCGTCCGTCGGCCAGCTCGATCGATCCGATTCCGAGCGGCGCTGCGATCGACGCAAGAAAGGCGCCAACCCGCGCGCTCGGCAGCGCCCAGACCTCGACCTCGATCGCCGCGCCGCCGTCGGCGACGCGCAGGAGGCCGGGCTTCGGCGGCACGGTGTTGGGCAGCGCGAAGAGGCGATAGCGCGGCGCGGTGTGCGTCGCCGCGCCGAAGTGGGCACCGAGCGCGAGCAGCTGCGGATTGAGCGGCAGGCCGCGCAGGTGCGCGCCGACGACGACGATCGGCACCGTCTCTTCGCTCGCCGGCCATGCGCTCGCATCGCCGTCGACGTCGGCACCGCCGGCCGCGAGCATCCGCGTCGTCGCGCCGAGCGGCAAGGCGACGTGGGCCTGCCAGCGCGCACCGAAACGGGCGAGCGCGGCGTCGTGGCCGCGCGGCGCGATGAACGTCACGCCGAACGGCAGGCCGGCCTCGGTGAAGCTCGCCGGCAGCGCGAGCGCGCACCAGCCGAGCAGGTTGACGAAGTTGGTGTACGCGCCGAGCCTGGCGTTGATGGCGATCGGCTCGGCGTCGACTTCGGCGTGGCGCGGATGGCCCGGCGCGCTCGGCGCCATCAGCAGGTCGACGCGCTCCCAGATCGCCCGCGTCGCGCGCTGCGCCGCGCGCAACGCGTAGAAGCCGCGGAAGGCGTCGGTCGCGGTCATCGCGCAGGCCGCGGCGATCACGGTGCGAACCGTCGGCTCGATCGCCTCCGGATGGCGCTCGAGCAGTGTCTCGACGACGGCGTGGCGCTCGGCGACCCACGGGCCGCCGTACAGCAGGTCGGCGACCGCGTGCAGCGGCGCGAAGTCGATCGGCACGACCTCGTGGCCGAGCTCGCGCAGCACTGCGACCGCGCGCTCGAAGGCCGGGCCGTAGCCGGCGTCGCCGTGGAAGATCGCCTGCGACGGGATGCCGATGCGCAGCGCGCCGCGGCCGTGCGCCGGGCCGAGGGCGAAGTCGCTGTAGGCATCGCCGTCGTCGCCGCCTTCGATGATCGCGAGGACGCGCGCCGCGTCGGCGACGCTCAGGGCGAGGACCGAGACGCAGTCG
The DNA here is from genome assembly GCA_035995885.1 of Caldimonas sp. Taxonomy (GTDB): domain Bacteria; phylum Pseudomonadota; class Gammaproteobacteria; order Burkholderiales; family Burkholderiaceae_C; genus Schlegelella_A. The sequence continues at coordinate 34,681 of DASYKC010000166.1, forward strand.
ATGCTGCGGCACGCCGGCACGACGCCGCGCGCGCTGACGCGCCCCGGCGTCGGCTTGAGGCCGACGATGTTGTTGAACGCGGCCGGGATGCGGCCCGACCCCGCGGTGTCGGTGCCGAGCGCGAACGGCACGTCGCCGAGCGAGACGACGACCGCCGATCCCGAGCTCGAGCCGCCGCTGATGCGATCGGCGGCGAAGGTGCTGCTCGGCCGCCCGTACGGCGAGCGCGTGCCGACGAGGCCGGTCGCGAACTGGTCGAGGTTGGTCTTGCCGACGCAGACGGCGCCGGCCGCGATCAGCCGGTCGACCGCGTGCGCGCTGGCGGCGGCGACGTAGCGAAATGCCGGGCACGCCGCGGTCGTGGCCAGGCCGGCGACGTCGATGTTGTCCTTGACCGCGAACGGCACGCCGAAGAGCGGCATCGTCCGCCGCACCGCGTTGGCATCGGCGCAGCGGGCGGCGCGCACTTCGAGCGCCGCGACCTGCGTCTCGATGCCGGCGCGATCGACGAGCGCGATCCAGACGCCGGGCGGGCTCTCGACCTCGAGCCGGCGCTGCAGAGCCAGCAGCAGCTCGCGCGGCGAGGCGTCGCGCGTCGCTGCGGCGATCCAGTCATCGATCGTGAGCGGGTTCGGATCGGCCATGCAACGGTCTGGTGCGCCCTGGTATACCGATGCGTGTACCTGCACGAAATGTGCCGGCGGCAAGCCGCGGCGCCGACGCCGCTAGTCGGAGAGCGCCCGATAGGCCCAGTAGCTGAGGCCGGACACCAGCACCATCCAGACGACGCCGAGCGTGCGCCGCAGCCACTTCGGCCAGCGCCGCCAGACCTTCAAGGCCGGCGCGAACACGCGGCGCAGGCGCAGCTCGGTGCCGTCGAGGATCTTGGCGCCGCGCATCGATCCCTGCGAGATCAGGGCGAGGCCGGCGAGGATGACGACCTCGCTCGGAATCACCGGGATCGGATAGGTGGCGATGCCGGCGCCGATGACGGCCAGCCCGCCGCCGTTGAAGGCGGCGTTCGCCCACGTCGCGTGTCGTCCTTGCTGGCGGCGCCGATAGAGGCGCTGGAAACGGCTGCCGGGAGCCGCTTCCTCGAGTTCGCGGAGCGTCTGCTTGGGAGTGGTCACGTCGAGGTCGGTGGCCGGCGAATGCGGGAGATGCGGGACATGCCGTTGACCGGCACGTGGCGCTCCGGGTCGATGTCCCGCCTCCGCAACGAGCACGCCTTTGTGGCGATACTTGCCGCCCCATGACCGAACTCAGCCCCGAGGTGCGTCGCCGCCGCACCTTCGCCATCATCTCCCACCCCGACGCCGGCAAGACGACGCTGACCGAGAAGCTCCTGCTCTTTTCCGGTGCGATCCAGATCGCCGGCTCGGTCAAGGCGAGGAAGGCGAGCCGCCACGCGACCTCCGACTGGATGGAGATCGAGAAGCAGCGCGGCATCTCGGTCGCCTCGTCGGTGATGCAGATGGAGTACCGCGGCGCGGTCATCAACCTGCTCGACACGCCCGGCCACCAGGATTTCTCGGAGGACACCTACCGCGTCCTGACCGCCGTCGATGCGGCGCTGATGGTGATCGACGCGGGCAACGGCGTCGAGCCGCAGACGCGGCGCCTGCTCCAGGTCTGCCGCGCCCGCAACACGCCGATCCTCACCTTCGTCAACAAGATGGACCGCGAGGTGCAGGAGCCGCTCGCGCTGATGGACGAGATCGAGCGCGAGCTCGGCATGAGCGTCGTGCCGTTCACCTGGCCGGTCGGCATGGGCAAGCGCTTCCACGGCGTGATGGACCTGCGCGCGCAGCAGATGCGCGTGTTCTCGCCCGGCGAGGACCGCGTCAACGCCAAGAGCGGCGCCGACGACGAGATCCTCGCCGGCATCGACAACCCGGCCTACGCCGAGCGCTTCGGCGACGAGTACGCGCACGCCAAGAACGACATCGACTTGCTGCGCGACGCCGCGCCCGAGTTCGACGAGGCCGCCTTCCTCGCCGGCAGGCAGACGCCGATGTTCTTCGGCTCGGCGATCAACAACTTCGGCGTCCGCGAGGTGCTCGACGCGCTCGTCGACCTCGCGCCGCCGCCCGGCGATCGCGTCGCCATCCAGCGCACGGTCGCGCCCGACGAGGCGAAGTTCAGCGGCGTCGTCTTCAAGATCCAGGCCAACATGGATCCGGCGCATCGCGACCGGATCGCGTTCGTGCGCGTCGCCTCGGGTCACTTCGAGCGTGGCATGCGGCTGAAGGTCGTTCGCTCGGGCAAGGAGCTCAGACCGAACACGGTGGTGAGCTTTCTCTCGCAGCGCAGGGAGCTGCTCGACGAGGCCTACGCCGGCGACATCATCGGCATCCCGAACCACGGCGTGCTCCAGCTCGGCGACACGCTGACCGAGGGCGAGTCGCTGCAGTTCACCGGCCTGCCGTTCTTCGCGCCCGAGATGTTCCGCTCGGTCGAGGTCGCCGACCCGCTGCGCACCAAGCAGCTCCGCGCCGGCCTGACCCAGCTCGGCGAGGAAGGAGCGATCCAGGTGTTCCGGCCGGTCGCCGGATCCGTGCTGCTGCTCGGCGCGGTCGGCCAGCTGCAGTTCGAGGTCGTCGCGCATCGGCTCGAGCACGAGTACGGCGTCAAGGCGCGCATCCTGCCGAGCCGCTTCCAGGTCGCACGCTGGGTGACATGCGATCCCGCCGACGGCGGCGAGCGCGAGCTGCAGCGCTTCATCGACGCCAACCAGCACCGCGTCGCCTACGACGCGGTCGATGCGCCGACGGTGCTCGTCGAGTACGCGCCCGAGCTGCGCGCGATCGAGAGCAACTGGCCGAAGATCCGCTTCCACGCGCTGCGCGAGCACGCCGGACTGGTCTTCCAGAAGCAGCTCGAGGGCTGATCGACAGCGCTCGAGCGCTGGCGGGTTGTGACCGCAGCGCTCGCGTCGCCGCCAAGCTCGGCGCTCGTTCGCGCCCGGATCTCGAGGTCGCTGGTCTGGGGCGCGAGCCCGCTTGCCGCGGCTGCGCGCCCGCGCCTTGGGGCCGCCTCGTTGCGCTTCGCCTGGCGCCCTACCGGTCAGTGACCGTGCTTGTCGTGGCCGCGGCCACGATCGTCGCGGTCGTCGTGCCGATCGCCGCGATCGTCGTGCCGGTCCCAGCCGCGATGGCGGCCGCGATTCCAGCCCGGGTGCTCGTGCTCGTAGCGCTCGCGCACCCATTCGTCGCGAACGAAGTAGACCGGCTGGCCGCAGGCGTTGTAGCGGCCGCAGTAGCGGCGCCAGTTCTGCTGGTGCGCGGGCGGCACGTAGAGGTAGACCGGGGCCTGCTCGACGACGACGCGCGGCCGGGCGATGATGACCGGCTCGGGGCGATAGAGCGCCGGGCGCGGCACGTCGCCGATGTTGATGCGGCCGTAGACGCCCGGCTGGCTGATGCCGATCGAGACGCCGGTCTGGGCCGTCGCGGAACCGACGGCGCCGACGGCGAGGACGAGCGCGAGAATGGTCTTCATGAGGTGCTCCTGGTTCGAGGATGAGAACTTAACGTCGCCGCGACCCGACGGGCGGACCGACGGCACGCCGGCGGCGCGAACTTTGCCCACCTTGACACGGCGCGGGCCCGAACCGGCGCGACCGACGAGCGCGCGATGGACATGACGGCGCCGGCGCGGCGCAGCCGCCCGGCGCTCTATCTCGACCTCATCCGCTGGGACCGGCCCGCCGGCTCGCTGCTCCTGCTCTGGCCGACGCTGTCGGCGCTCTGGATCGCGGCCGGCGGCTTTCCCGGCTGGCACCTGCTCTTCGTCTTCGTCGCCGGCACGTTCCTGATGCGCAGTGCCGGCTGCGCCGCCAACGATGTCGCCGACCGCGAGTTCGATCGCCACGTCAAGCGCACCGCGGCGCGGCCGGTGACGAGCGGCGCGGTCAGCGTCGGCGAAGCCCTGAGCCTCGGCGCGGCGCTCGCGCTCGTCGCCTTCGCGCTCGTCCTGACGACCCGCCCCGCGGCGGTGGCGTGGAGCGTCGTCGCGCTCGCGGTGACGCTCGTCTATCCGTTCAGCAAGCGCGTCTTTTCGATGCCGCAGGCGGTCCTCGGCATCGCCTTCAGCTTCGGTATTCCGATGGCGTTCGCCGCCGTTCGCGGCGGCGCGTCGTCGTCGATCGAGTCGCTCGCCGGCACAGTGCCGCCGCTCGCGTGGTGGCTCCTCTTCGGCAATCTCTTCTGGGTCCTCGCCTACGACACCGAGTACGCGATGGTCGACCGCGACGACGACGTTCGCATCGGCATCAAGACCTCGGCGATCACGCTCGGCCGTTTCGACGTCGCCGCAGTGATGGCGTCGTATGCCGCCTTCCTCGCGATCTGGGCCGGCGTCGGCGTCGCGCTCGGCTATCGCTGGCCGTACTTCGCCGGCCTGGTCTCGGCCGCGGCGATCGCGTGCTGGCACTTCACCCTGATCCGCACGCGCACGCGCGAAGGGTGCTTTCGCGCCTTCCGCCTCAATCACTGGCTCGGCTTCGCCGTCTGCGCCGGTGTCGTCGCGCAGTTCGCGCTGCGCTGACGACGCCGCGGCCGCGCGGCGAGAAACGCCGCGTCAGCCGGCGCGGCGCTCGAGCGATCGCAGCGTCTCGGCGAGCGCGGCGACGGCGAGATCGACGTGCTCGCTCTCGACCACCAGCGGCGGCGCGAAGCGGACGACGGTGCCGTGCGTGTCCTTGCTCAGCACGCCGCGCGCGAGCAGGCCTTCGCAGACCGTGCGCGCGCTCGCGAACGCCGCATCGATCTCGACGCCGATGAGGAGGCCCTTGCCGCGCACTTCGGCGATGGCCGGATGATCGATCGCGCGCAGCTTGGCGATCAGCTCGTCGCCGCGAACGCGGGCCCGCTCGGACAGCCGCTCGCGGACGAGCAGATCGAGCGCCGCTTCGCCGACCGCGGCCGCGAGCGGATTGCCGCCGAACGTGCTGCCGTGGTCGCCGGGCGCGAACTGCGCCATCACTTCCTCGCTGGCGAGGAACGCGCTCACCGGCAGGAGGCCGCCGCCGAGCGCCTTGCCGAGGAGGAGGCCGTCGGGACGGATGCCTTCGTGATCGCAGGCGAGAACGGCGCCGGTGCGGCCGAGGCCGGTCTGCACCTCGTCGCAGATGAGGAGGATGCCGTGCCAGGTGCAGATCTCGCGCGCCCGCGCGAGGTAGCCCGCCGGCGGCACGATGATGCCGGCCTCGCCCTGGATCGGCTCGACCAGGAAGGCGGCGGTGTTCGGCGTGATGGCCGCCTCGAGCGCGGCCGCATCGCCGAAGGGCACGCTGACGAAGCCGGGCGCGAACGGACCGAAGCCGTCGCGGTACTGCGCCTCGCTCGAGAAGCCGATGAGGGTCGTCGTCCGGCCGGCGAAGTTGCCGGCGGCGACGATGATCTCGGCGCGCCCTTCCGGGATGCGCTTGACCTTGTAGCCCCACTTGCGCGCGGCCTTGACCGCCGTCTCGACGGCCTCGGCACCGGTGTTCATCGGCAGCGCCTTCGCCATGCCGGTCGTTTCGCAGACGGCGCGCAGGAACGGGCCGAGGCGATCGGTATGGAAGGCGCGGCTCGTCACGGCGAGCCGCTCGGCCTGCTCGGTCAGGACGCGGACGAGCGCCGGGTGGCCGTGGCCGAAGCTCACCGCCGAATACGCCGACATCATGTCGAGATACCGGCGCCCTTCGGTGTCGAACAGCCAGACGCCCGCGCCGCGCTGCAGCGTCACCGCCAGCGGGTGGTAGTTGGCAGCGCCGTAGCGGCGCTCGAGATCGGCCGGCGCGGCGCCTTCGCGCGCGAGCGAGGCCAGGCTCGGGGAGGTGGGCAGCAGGGTCGTGGAAGTCATGGTCGCTCCGTCGCGAGTTCAGGCCACAGTGTGGTCGAGACGGGGCGAAATGTGCTTTCGGATCGTTGCATGAATCGTGGTGGATACGCAAGATTCGTGCGTATGCGGGCAAAATCCTGCCCATGACCGCTCGCCTCGACGCCATCGACCGCAAGATTCTCGAAGTCGTCCAGGACGACGGCAGGATCTCGAACGTCGACCTCGCCGCGCGCATCCACCTGTCGGCGCCGCAGTGCTTCCGCCGCGTCCGCTCGCTCGAGGAGCGCGGTGTCATCCGCGGCTACCGCGCCGTCGTCGATCCCGAGGCGATCGGCTTTGCCGTCACGGCGTACGTGAGCGTGAGCGTCGGCGGCGGCGACTTCGGCCGGGTGCGCGAGATCGAGGCCGAGATCCGCGCCTTTCCGCAGATCCTCGAGTGCTACAGCGTCTCGGGCGAGGACGACTACCTGCTCAAGGTCGTCGCCCACGACCTGAAGTCGCTCAGCAACTTCCTCACCGACCGGCTGATGCAGGTCCCCGGCATCGACGACGTTCGCTCGATGATCGCCCTGGAGGAGATCAAGCCGGCGTCGCCGTTGCCGATCGACTGAAAGCGACGCTCAGAGCCAGCCCGCGACACCCGCCAGGCCGAACGCGAAATAGGCGCAGATCGCCGCGAGGACGGCGCCTTCGACGCGGCGCACCAGAGCGCTGGTCGACGGTTGCCAGGTGCGCGACCCCTGCCACTCGCTCGGGGCGACGACGGCGGGCGCGCGCAGCAGCTCGGACTCGAGCTTCGGCGTCGTCTCGACGACGGGCGTCTTCGCGACGATCGGGCGAACCTCTGCCTCGACGCTGCCGCCGCCATCGAAGGCGACGAAGCCGCTGCTCTGCGAAAGAGAAAACTGGGACTTCAGGATCATGGTGGTCTTTCACTCTCCGGATGACGAGTTGAAAGAGAAAGGTTCGGCGCGTGAGACGTCGGCTGTTGGCCCACCGTGTTCCGCCATCGCGAGCCGCGCGGGTCGACGCGGCTTCGGATTGCATGCCGGCTCGCGCCGGCTCTGCCCTTCTCCAACCGGTCGGCGCACCCTGCGCGTCGACCGTCGCGGCACGAGGATTCGCGTCGCAGCGGGCGTGATTGTGGAGAGAGCGCCGACGTCGTGCCGGCCTGCGTTCGTGAGCGAAAGCACGCCGCGATGGCGCGCCGCCGCGCGCCGAGAAATCCGCCACGCGGCAGGGGCGAGGGCGACGAGCGGCGCCTCGCCCGCGCGCGTTCAGGGATAGAGGCCGCGCTCCTCGCGAGCGATGAGGATTCGCTCGCAGGCGACCGCGAAGGTCGCCGTGCGCAGGCTGATCTTGTGACGGTCGGCGGTGTCCCAGATCTTCTTCAGCGCGTCGACCATGATCTTGTCGAGCCTGACGTTGATCTCGTCCTCGCTCCAGAAGAAGCTCGAGAAGTCCTGGACCCACTCGAAGTAGCTCACCGTCACGCCGCCGGCGTTGCAGATGACGTCGGGGACGACGAGGACGCCGCGCTCGCCGAGGACGTCGTCGGCCTCCGGCAGCGTCGGCCCGTTGGCGCCTTCGAGGACGAGCCTGGCCTTGATCCGCTGCGCGCGCGCCGGCGTGATCTGGCCTTCGAGCGCGGCCGGGATGAGGATGTCGCAGTCGACGTCCCAGAACGCCTCGTTGTCGATGCGCTCGCCGCCCTTGACGTTGGCGATGCCGGAGTCGTGCGTGATCGCGGCCATCGTCGTCGCCATGTCGAAGCCTTCCGGGTTGACGAGCGTGCCCGTGTGGTCCTGCATCGCGACGATCTTCGCGCCGGCCTGGACGAAGAGCTCGGCGGCCGACCCGCCGACGTTGCCCATGCCCTGCACGGCGACGCGCGCGCCGTCGAGCGGCAGGCCGATGCGGCGCGCCGCCTCGCGGCCGGTGACGAAGACGCCGCGCCCGGTCGCCTTGACGCGGCCGAGCGAGCCGCCGAGATGGAGGGGCTTGCCGGTGACGACGCCGGTCGCCGTCGTGCCGGTGTTCATCGAGTACGTGTCCATCATCCAGGCCATGATCTGGCCGTTGGTGTTCACGTCGGGCGCGGGGATGTCGCGCTGCGGGCCGATGATGATGCCGATCTCGCTCGTATAGCGCCGCGTCATGCGCTCGAGCTCCTTCATCGAGAGCAGCTTCGGATCGACCCGGATGCCGCCCTTGGCGCCGCCGTACGGCAGGTTGACGGCAGCGCACTTGACCGTCATCCAGGCCGAGAGCGCCATCACCTCCTCGAGCGTCACGTCGGGGTGATAGCGGACGCCGCCCTTGCCGGGCCCGCGCGACAGGTTGTGCTGGACGCGAAAGCCTTCGAAGTGAGCGACGCTGCCGTTGTCCATCTCGATCGGCACGTCGACGATCAGGGCGCGCTTCGGCCGCTTCAGCGTCTCCGACCAGCGCGCCAGCGGGCCGAGGTAGGGCAGGACGCGATCGACCTGCGCGAGGTAGGTGTGCCAGGGACTGGTGCTGGTCGGTGAGAGATAGGAGAGGTAGCTCATGATGGAGGCAGAAGAGTGGATCGGAGGACGACCGCCGGCTTGCCGAGCGCTTCGGCCTTGGCGCGTGCCGCGAGCACCGCTGCGATGAAGGCGTCGCGAACGCCGCGTGTCTCGAGGACCGCCATGGCGGCTTCGGTCGTGCCGCCGGGCGAGGTGACGATGCGGCGCAGCTCGGCGGGCGAGTCGGGCGAGGCGGCGGCGAGCGCGGCCGAGCCGGCCACCGTCTGCTCGGCGAGCCGCCGCGCCACCGCCGGCGGCAGGCCGATCTGGCGCCCGGCGTCGAGCAGCGCCTCGAGGAGGAGGAAGACGTAGGCCGGGCCGGAGCCCGACAGCGCCGTGACCGCGTCGAGCTGGGCCTCGTCGCCGACCCAGATCAGCTCGCCGGTCGGGCCGAGGAGCGCGAGCGTGTCGGCGCGGTCCGCGTCGGTCACCGCCGGACGCGCGTAGAGGCCGGCGATGCCCTGGCCGATCAGTGCCGGCGTGTTCGGCATGACGCGGATGACGCGCTCGCTGGCGGTCGCGGCGACGACGGCGTCGCTGCGCACACCGGCCATGACGCTCACCTGCAGCGCCGAGCCGACGTGGCCGGCGCAGGGCGCCGCGGCCGCCTCGAAGGCTTGCGGCTTGACGGCCCAGACGACGATCTCGGCCATGGTCAGCGACGGCCCGGCGACCGACCGCGCCGTGACGCCGAACTGGCCGACGAGACGGCGCCGGGTTCCCTCGCTCGGCTCGATGACGACGATCGAGGCACCCGGGCGGCCGGCCTTGACCAGCCCGCCGATCAGCGCCTGTGCCATGTTGCCGCCGCCGATGAAGACGATGTTGCGCACGGCGGCAGTGTAAGCATCGCGCAAGTCACAATTCCGGCCTTCCCTTTCGGACACGCGGCCATGCACCTCGAAGGCTCCTGCCACTGCCGCGCAGTTCGCTTCAGCGTCGAAGCGCACAGCCCGGTGCCGTTCATGCACTGCCATTGCTCGATCTGCCGCAAGACGGCAGGCAGCGGCGGCTACGCCATCAACCTCGGCGCCGACGCCGCCAGCCTGAAGGTGCGCGGCGAGCGCCATCTCGGCTGCTACCGCGCCCTCATCCGCGAGGCCGGCCAGCGCACGCGCCGTTCGAAGGCGGAGCGGCGCTTCTGCAAGGAGTGCGGCAGCGCGCTCTGGCTCTGGGATCCGACCTGGCCCGAGCTGATCCACCCCCACGCCTCGGCGATCGACACGCCACTGCCGAAGCCGCCCGAGGTCGTCGAGGCGGCGCTCGAGTTCGCGCCGGCGTGGGTCGACGTGCCGCGCGGCAAGGGCCACGTGCACGCGCGCGGCTGGCCGGAGGAATCGCTCGAGGACTGGCACCGGCGCCACCGCCTCTGGAGCGCCTGACCGCCGTCCCGGCCGGTGCCGGACGCGCCGCGGCTCAGCCGGCGCCGGCGCGGCCGCCGAAGATCGCGCTGCCGACGCGCACCATCGTCGCGCCCTCGAGGATCGCCGCCTCGAGGTCGTCGCTCATGCCGGCCGAGAGCGTGTCGAGGACGAGGCCTTCGCCGCGCAGGCGCTCGAAGAGCGCGCGCAGGGCGCGGAACGGGCGCCGCTGCGCAGCGACGTCGCCGCCTGCGGCGACTTCCGGGATCGCCATCAGGCCGCGCAGGCGCAGCCGCGGCAGCGCCGCGACCGCATGGGCGACGGCGCCGACCTCGCCCGGCGCCAGCCCGCTCTTGCTCGCCTCGCCGCTGACATTGACCTGCAGGCACAGCGACAGCGGCACCCGCTCGGCCGGCCGCTGCGCGCTCAGCCGCTCGGCGATCTTCAGGCGATCGACCGAATGGACCCAGTCGAACGATTCGGCGACGACGCGCGTCTTGTTGCTCTGCAGCGGCCCGATCAGGTGCCACTCGGGGCGCGGCGCCAGGCCCTCGAGCGCGGCGATCTTCTCGATCGCCTCCTGCACGTAGTTCTCGCCGAAGCGGCGCTGGCCGGCGCGCTGCGCCTCGGCGATCGCGTCGACGCCGAAGGTCTTGCTCACGGCGAGCAACGTGACGCTTTCCACGGGGCGTCCGGCGGCCATACAAGCGCTTGCAATGCGCGAGTGCACCTGAGCGAGCTTGTCTGCGATCATTGCGTCCTGGCGCCGCGAAGGCGCGCCGGCAGTGCCTCTTGCCGGACCGATCCGGCACTCACTTCCCAAAGAGCCATGGACATTACCCAACTGCTGGCGTTCTCGGTCAAGAACAAGGCCTCCGACCTGCACCTGTCGGCCGGCCTGCCGCCGATGATCCGCGTCCACGGCGACGTGCGCCGCATCAATGTCGACCCGCTCGAGCACAAGCAGGTGCACGACATGGTGTACGACATCATGAACGACTCGCAGCGCAAGAGCTACGAGGAAACGCTCGAGTGCGACTTCTCGTTCGAGATCCAGGGCCTGGCGCGCTTCCGCGTCAACGCCTTCAACCAGAACCGGGGCTCGGGCGCCGTGTTCCGGACGATTCCCTCGAAGATCCTGACCCTCGAGCAGCTCAACTGCCCGCCGGTCTTCGCCGAGCTGTCGATGAAGCCGCGCGGCATGGTGCTCTGCACCGGGCCGACCGGCTCGGGCAAGTCGACGACGCTGGCGGCGATGGTCAACCACCTCAACGAGAACGAGTTCGGCCACATCCTCACGGTCGAGGACCCGATCGAGTTCGTGCACGACTCGAAGAAGTGCCTGATCAACCAGCGCGAGGTCGGCCCGCACACGCTGTCGTTCGCGAACGCGCTGCGCTCGGCGCTGCGCGAGGACCCCGACTGCATCCTGGTCGGCGAGATGCGCGACCTGGAGACGATCCGCCTGGCGCTGACCGCGGCGGAAACCGGCCACCTCGTCTTCGGCACGCTGCACACGTCGAGCGCAGCCAAGACCGTCGACCGCATCGTCGACGTCTTCCCGGCGGCCGAGAAGGAGATGGTCCGCTCGATGCTGTCGGAGTCACTGATCGGCGTGATCTCGCAGACGCTCTGCAAGACCAAGGACGGCTCGGGCCGCGTCGCCGCCCACGAGATCATGCTCGGCACGGCGGCGATCCGGAACCTGATCCGCGAGAACAAGGTCGCGCAGATGTACTCGTCGATCCAGACCGGCAACAACATCGGCATGCAGACGCTCGACCAGAACCTCGCCGACCTCGTTCGCCGCAACATCGTGTCGCCGGCGGAGGCGCGCGGCAAGGCGAAGTTCCCGGAAAACTTCCCTGGCTGAGCCTGACGAAGGAACCACATGGAACGCGACCAGGCATCCAAATTCGTCAACGACCTGCTGCGCCTGATGGTGTCGCGCAACGGCTCGGACCTGTTCCTCACCGCCGACTTCCCGCCCGCGATCAAGGTCGACGGCAAGGTCACCAAGGTCTCGCCGCAGCCGCTCACCGGCCAGCACACGCTGGCGCTGACGCGTTCGATCATGAACGACAAGCAGGCGGCCGAGTTCGAGAAAACGAAGGAGTGCAACTTCGCGGTCGCGCCGCAGGGCATCGGCCGCTTCCGCGTCAACGCCTTCGTCCAGCAGGGGCACGTCGGCCTGGTGATGCGGACGATCCCGCAGATCCTGCCGACGATCGACAGCATGAACCTGCCGCACATCCTCAAGGACGTGGCGATGGCCAAGCGCGGCCTGGTCATCTTCGTCGGCGCCACCGGCTCCGGCAAGAGCACCTCGCTCGCGGCGATGGTCGATCATCGCAACGAGAACTCGTTCGGCCACATCATCACGATCGAGGACCCGGTCGAGTTCGTGCATCCGCACAAGAACTGCATCGTCACCCAGCGCGAAGTCGGCATCGACACCGACGGCTGGGGCATCGCCCTCAAGAACACGCTGCGCCAGGCGCCCGACGTCATCCTGATGGGCGAGATCCGCGACCGCGAGACGATGGAGCACGCCGTCGCCTTCGCCGAGACCGGCCACCTTTGCCTGGCGACGCTGCATGCCAACAGCGCCAACCAGGCGCTCGACCGGATCATCAACTTCTTCCCGGAAGAGCGGCGCGCCCAGCTGCTGATGGACCTCTCGCTCAACCTGCGCTCGCTGATCTCGCAGCGCCTGCTGCCGCGCCAGGAAGGCAAGGGCCGGGTCGCGGCGGTCGAGATCATGCTCAACACGCCGCTGATCTCCGACCTGATCTTCAAGGGCGAGGTCGCCGAGATCAAGGAGATCATGAAGCGCTCGCGCGAGCTCGGCATGCAGACCTTCGACCAGAGCCTGTTCGACCTCTACGAGGCGCAGACCGTCACCTTCGAGGACGCGCTGCGCAACGCCGACTCGGTCAACGACCTGCGCCTGCAGATCAAGCTGCACAGCCAGCGCTCGCGCTCGAGCGACCTCAACGCCGGCACCGAGCACATGCAGATAGTGAAATAGGACGCTTCGCTGAGCTATAAACGGCCTCTTCGAGGCCGTTTTGTTTGTCATGGCAACCACAAGAACCTACGAATCGATCCCGCCGCGCGACGTCGCCTTCCTCGGCCTCGGCGTCATGGGCGACCCCATGGCAGGCCACCTGGCGGCAGCGGGGCATCGCGTCACCGTCTACAACCGGACTGCGGCGAAAGCCGCCGCCTGGGTCGCCCGGCACGGCGGCAAGAGCGCGCCGACGCCGGCCGACGCGGCGCGCGGCGCGGAGTTCGTCTTCGCCTGCGTCGGCAACGACGACGACCTGCGCTCGGTCACGCTCGGCGCGAACGGCGCCTTCGCGGCCATGAAGAGCGGCGCGGTCTTCGTCGACCACACGACCGCGTCGGCGGCGGTGGCGCGCGAGCTCGCCGCGGCGGCGTCCGCGAAGGGCTTCGCCTTCATCGACGCGCCGGTCTCGGGCGGCAACCTCGGCGCGATCAACGGCGCGCTCACCGTCATGTGCGGCGGCGATGGCGAAGCGTTCGCGGCCGCCAAGCCGCTGGCGATGGCGTTCGCCAAGGCGATGACGCTGCTCGGCCCGAGCGGCGCCGGTCAGCTCGCCAAGATGGTCAACCAGATCGCGATCGCCGGCCTCGTCCAGGGCCTGGCGGAAGCGATCACCTTCGGCGAGCGCTCGGGCCTCGACATGACCGCGGTGCTCGAGGTCATCGGCAAGGGCGCGGCGCAGAGCTGGCAGATGGACAACCGCGGCCCGACCATGATCCAGGGCAAGTTCGACTTCGGCTTCGCCGTCGACTGGATGAGGAAGGACCTCGGCATCGCCCTCGAGGAAGCGCGCCGCAACGGCGCGCGCCTGCCGGTGACCGCGCTCGTCGACCAGTTCTACGCCGACCTGCAGGCGGCCGGCGGCCGCCGCGACGACACCTCGAGCCTGATCAAGCGCCTGCGCTAGGGCGCGCTGGCGGGCTTGGCGAGGGCGCGCGGCGCCGTGTTGGCGAGCTCGGACTCGCTCAGGATCTCGAACACGCGGACGACCTTGACGACGCCGCTGACGCCGCGCGCGATCTCGGCGGCGCGCGTCGCCTCGCGCTCGGTCACCCGGCCCATGAGGTAGACGACGCCGCGGTGCGTGACGACCTTGATCGAGTTGGCGAACAGGTCCTTGGCGTCGACCAGGCTCGCCTTCACCTTGGCCGTGATGAACGCCGCCTTGGTGCGCTCGCTGAAGGTGTTGGCCGGCCCGATCGTCAGCTCGTTGACCACCGACACGACGTTGTCGATGCGCGCGACGACCTGCTCGGCGGTCGTCTTGTCGGCATCGCTCGGCACTTCGCCGGTGAGCAGCACCATCCGGTTGTAGCTCGTCGTGTTGATGCGGACGCGGTCGTCGGGGAAGGCCTCGCCCATGCGGCCCTTGGCCTTGAGCTCGATCACCTCGTCGTCGACCTGGGAGCCAGAGGTGCGGCGGTCGGTCGCGACCATCGCGCCGCCGACGACGGCGCCGCCGACGACGAGTGGCGCGCAGCCGGCGAGAAGCGCCGCGGCCAAGGCGGCGGCGACGAGCGGAGAAGCGCTCGTGCGCTTCGGCAGACGGGTCATGTGTTTTCCTCTTCGCCGAGCAGCTGCAGGTCGACCGCGTCGCACAGGCAGTGCAGCACCAGCAGGTGCACTTCCTGGATCCGGGCGGTGCGCTCGTGCGGCACGCAGATGTGGACGTCGGTCTCGGTCAGCTTGTCGCGGATCTTGCCGCCGGTGTTGCCGGTTAGGGCGATCACGGTCATGTCCTTGGCGCGCGCCGCGGCGACCGCGGCGAGCACGTTGGCGGAATTGCCGCTCGTCGACATCGCCAGCAGGATGTCGCCGGGCGCGCCGAGCGCCTCGACCTGCTTGGCGAAGATGACCTCGTAGCCGTAGTCGTTGCCGACGGCGGTGAGGATCGACGTGTCGACGGTCAGCGCGATCGCGGCGAGACCGGGACGTTCGCGCTCGAAGCGGCCGACGAACTCGGCCGCGAAATGCTGGGCGTCGGCGGCCGAGCCGCCGTTGCCGCACGCGAGCACCTTGCCGCCGCCGGTGATGCAGCCGACGAGCGCGCTCACCGCGTCGGCGATCGGCCTGGACAACACCTCGGCAGCGGCGTACTTGAGGTCGGCGCTGTCGAAAAACTGCTGCTGGATTCGTTGCTCGAGCATGGTCACCGATGATATGACACGGGTTTCGCGACCCGGTTCAGGCGATCTTCGAAGTTCTCGACGTCGCGACCCGCGCCTAGCCGGCGTCGAAGGCCGCGCGCAGCCATTCGATCTGCTCGCCGTCGACGGCGATCACGTCGAAGCGGCAGGGCGGCGGGCTGGCGAGGCGACGCAGGAAGTGGCTCGCCGCGAAGACCAGGCGCTGTCGCTTGGCGGCGCCGATGCTCGCCGCCGCGCCGCCGAAGCGGCCGTCGCGGCGCACCCGCGCCTCGACGAAGACGAGCGTGCCGTCGCGGTCGCGCATCACCAGGTCGACCTCGCCGCCGCGCGCGCTCGGGCCGCGGGCGACGCGATAATTGCGCCGCACCAGCACCAGCCCGGCGGCACTCAGGTGAGCGAGCGCGCGTGCTTCGGCGGCGTCGCCAAGCGCTTTCGTCGTCGCGGGCTGAATCGTCACCGTGGGCCGGGCGCCGGAGGTCGCATCAGTGGAGGGATCGAAGCTCGTCGAGGCCGCGGCGATGGCTGCCGCCGGCCAGCAGTATCCCGCGGCCGCGCTCTACATCGTCGCCACGCCGATCGGCAACCTCGCCGACCTGACGCTGCGCGCGCTGCACGTGCTCGCGACCTGCGACGCGATCGCCTGCGAGGACACGCGCCACAGCGCGGCGCTGCTGCGCCACTTCGCGATCGCCAAGCCGCTGGTCGCCGTCCACGAGCACAACGAGCGCGAAGCCGCGGGCGCCGTGCTCGAACGCCTCGGCCGCGGCGAGCGCGTCGCTTATGTGAGCGACGCCGGCACGCCGGCGGTCAGCGATCCGGGCGCGGCCCTCGTCGCCGCGACGCACGCGGCCGGCCATCGCGTCGTGCCGATCCCGGGGCCGAGCAGCGCCCTCGCGGCGTTGTCAGCGGCCGGCGATGCCGCCTCGACCGGTTTCACGTTCGTCGGCTTTCCCGGCGCGCGCGGCAGCGAGCGCGTCCGCGCCATCGACGCCGCCGCGGCAGCGCCGTCGACGCAGATCGTGTTCGAGGCGCCGCATCGGATCGAGGCGCTTGCCGAGGCCCTGGCCGTGGCCTGCCCGGATCGTTCGACGACGCTCTGCCGCGAGCTGACCAAGCAGTTCGAGACGATCGTGACGATGCCGGCGCGCGCCCTGCCCGCATGGCTCGGCGCCGATGCCAATCGCGCCCGCGGCGAGTTCGTGATCGTGCTGCATGCGATCGCCGGAACGGCGCCGGCGCGGGGCGACGACGCGAACGACGCCGTGCTCTCGCCTCTGCTCGCCGCACTGCCGTTGAAGCAGGCGGTCGCGCTCGCCGGCGAGATCAGCGGCGCGCCGCGCAACGCGCTCTATGCGCGCGCCCTGGAGCTCAAGGGACGCGGCCCTTCCGACGACGAGCCGCCCTAGCGCCGGACTTACGGCTTGGCCGCGACCTGGGCGTCGTGCTTCTGCGCGTAGATGTTCTTGCTGGCGCGGCTCTGCATCCGATGCAGCTGACGACGCTCCTTCGCGGTGACCGCGCCGTCGGCCTTGTCCTTCGCCTCGACCGCGGCGATGCGGCCTTGCTGCTTGTCGAGGCGGTTGGTTTCGCGCGCCGTGAGCCGTCCGGAGGCGACGCCGGCGTCGATGCGCGCCTGCTGGTTCGCCTCGCGCTTGTCGACCCGCGGCGTCGCCGGCGCGGTGGCCTGGGCGAAGGCGCCGATCGAAGCGATCGCGAGGGTGATGCCGGTGGCGAGTGTCGTGAACTTGTTCATGGTCGTGTCCTTCGGGTTGTCGTTGAATCGAACGGTGGGTTGCGAGTCCCGCCCGTCTACAACGGCAGGCCGGCGACGACGCCGACGCCGGCGCGGTAAAGGCCACCGTAAAGATCCGTGAAAGTGGCAACTCCTACAATTCCGGACCCTGCCGAGGACTGCTCTCATGATCTCCCGCGAACCGACCATCGAGCGCCTTGCCGTCGCCCGTGCCCTGCTGCTCGAGCCCTTCGGCCTCGACGAAGCCAAGCTCGCGGCGGCGCTCGCCACCATCGCGACGCACCGCATCGACGACGCCGACCTCTATTTCCAGTACACGCGCAGCGAAGGCTGGAGCCTCGAGGAAGGCATCGTCAAGAGCGGCAGCTTCGGCATCGACCAGGGCGTCGGCGTTCGCGCCGTCGCCGGCGAGAAGACCGCGTTCGCGTACTCCGACGACATTTCCGAGGCGGCGCTGCTCGACGCCGCGCGAACGGTGCGGACGATCGCCGCGTCGGGGCAGAGCCGGCGCGTCAAGGTCGGCGCGAAGTCGTCGATCGCGCCGAGCCGCGTCCTCTACGCGCCGATGGATCCGATCGCGACGCTCGACAGCACGCAGAAGGTCGCGCTGCTCGAGAAGGTCGAGCAGCTCGCGCGCAAGAAGGACCCGCGCATCGTCCAGGTCATGGCCGGTCTGGCGAGCGAGTACGACGTCGTCCTCATCGCCCGCGCCGACGGCACGATCGCCGCCGACGTGCGGCCGCTGGTGCGCCTCTCGCTCACCGTCATCGCCGAGCAGACGATCGACGGCGCGGTGCGGCGCGAGTCGGGCAACGGCGGCGGCGGCGGCCGCTTCGGCCTCGGCTACTTCCAGGACGACGTGATCGAGGAGTACGTGAGCGCGGCCGTCAACGCCGCCCTCACCAACCTCGAGTCGCTGCCGGCGAAGGCGGGAATGATGAGCGTCGTCCTCGGCCCGGGCTGGCCCGGCGTGCTGCTGCACGAGGCGATCGGCCACGGCCTCGAAGGCGACTTCAACCGGAAGGGCGCGAGCGCCTTCACCGGCCGCATCGGCCAGCGCGTCGCCGCCAAGGGCGTGACCGTGCTCGACGACGGCACCATCCCCGACCGGCGCGGCTCGCTCAACGTCGACGACGAGGGCAACGCGACGCAGAAGAACGTGCTGATCGAAGACGGCATCCTCAAGGGCTACATCCAGGATTCGATGAACGCGCGCCTGATGGGCACGGCGACCACCGGCAACGGCCGGCGCGAGAGCTACGCCGCGGTGCCGATGCCGCGCATGACCAACACCTACATGCTCGGCGGCACGCAGACGAAGGACGAGATCGTCGCCGGCCTGAAGCGCGGCCTCTACGCCACCAACTTCGGCGGCGGCCAGGTCGACATCACGAGCGGCAAGTTCGTGTTCTCGGCGAGCGAGGCGTTCTGGGTCGAGAACGGCAGGATCCAGTACCCGGTGAAGGGCGCGACGCTGATCGGCAACGGGCCCGACGCGCTCACCCGCGTCAGCGCGATCGGCAACGACATGCGCCTCGACACCGGCGTCGGCGTGTGCGGCAAGGAAGGCCAGAGCGTCCCGGTCGGCGTCGGCCAG
>DASYKC010000167.1:0-15134 GCA_035995885.1 Caldimonas sp.
GAGGAGAAGAAGTACTTCTTCGACCTCGTCTACAACCTCAAGGCGCGCGGCGTCTCGGTGATCTTCATCTCGCACGCGCTCGAGGAGGCGCTGCTCGTCTCCGACCGCATCACGGTCCTGCGCGACGGCAAGCACGTCGTCACCGACGACAAGACGAGCTTCGACCGCGCCCGGATCGTCCAGGCGATGGTCGGGCGCGACCTCTCGCAGACGCTCTACGGCCAGCGCAAGACCAGCGTCCGGCCGCAGGGCAAGCGCGTGCTGTCGGTGCAGAACCTGCGCATGGCGGCGATGGTGAAGAACAACTCGCTGTCGGTCTTCGCCGGCCAGATCACGGGCGTCTTCGGCCTCGTCGGCTCGGGGCGCACCGAGACCTTCAAGGTCGTCGCCGGCGTCATCAAGCGCGACTTCATGCACGGCGGCGAGGTGCTGCTGCACGATCGGCCGGTGCGCTACTTCGTGCCGGCCTCGGCGGTGCGCGACGGCATCGTCTACGTCACCGAGGACCGCAAGATCGAAGGCTTCTTCGAGACCCAGTCGATCGCCGGCAACGTCTACCTCGGCCTGCTCGCCAAGCTGCGCGGCAGGCGCCCGCTGGTCTCGAGGAAGGAGGCATCCCGGGTCGGCACGCACTGGATCAAGCGCCTCAACATCCGCGCGATCGGCGAGGCGGTGAAGGCGATCGAGCTCTCGGGCGGCAATCAGCAGAAGCTCGTGATCGCGAAATCGCTGGTCCAGGAGCCCGAGCTCATCATCTTCGACGAGCCGACCCGCGGCGTCGACGTCGGCGCGATCACCGAGATCCACCAGCTCATCAACCGCCTCGCCGACGAGGGCAAGGCGGTCGTGGTGATCTCGTCGTATCTGCCCGAGGTCCTGGCGTTGTCGGACCGCATCCTGGTGCAGCGCATGGGCAAGGTCGTCGAGGAGTATTCCGCCCTCGAAGCCACGGAAGCCAAGATCATGTACGCGGCGATCCACTGAGCCGCGCTGCGACGACCATGGCCGCCGAGCTGCAAGCGCCGCGTGTCGACAGGGGTGCCGATCCGCCCACCGCGCCGATCGACTTCTACTTCGACTTCATTTCCGGTTACGGCTACATCGCCAGCCTGCGCGTCGAGGCGATCGCCGCCCGTCACGCCCGTGGCGTGCGCTGGCACTGTATGTTGCTCGGCGTCGCGGTCATGAAGACGATGGGGCTGAAGCCGCTGCTCGAGACGCCGCTGAAGCGCGACTACGTGCTGCGCGACTTCGCCCGCTACCAGCGACGCCACGGTCTCGCGCTGGCACGCCAGCTCACCGACCCGGTGATGGATCCGCGGCCGTCGGCGCGCGCGTTCTGCTGGGTCAAGCGCCATCACCCGGGACGGGAGGGCGCCTTCATGCACGCGGTGTTCGACGGCTACTGGCGGCTCGGCCGCGACCTGTCGTCGCTCGACGAGCTTGTCGCGGTTGCCGCGCCGCTCGGCCTGGAGGGCTCGGCACTGAGGCAGGGCATCGACAGCGACGAGGCGCGCACCGATCTCCGCGATTCCGTCACCGCCTCGCTCGATCGCGGCGTCTTCGGCTCGCCTTTCGCCTTCATCGACGACGAGCCCTTCTGGGGATCCGACAGGCTGGAGCAAGTCGACGACTGGCTCGCGTGCGGCGGTTGGTAGGTGCGGCACTCGGTGGGGTCGCGCACGAAGGCAGCGAGGTCGCCGCGGCGATGTCGAGGAGAAGCACATGGAAAATGGACCACAGGCCGACGTGAACAACCCGGCGCGCCCTTTGCCGCTCGCGGGCACGACCGTGATCGACCTGAGCCGCGTCGTCGCCGGGCCGTACTGCACCATGATGCTGGCCGATCTCGGCGCCACCGTGATCAAGGTCGAGCATCCCGGCGACCCCGACTACGTTCGCGATTTTCCGCCGCACGTGGGTGCCGCGGCCGGATCCCGCGTCGGCACCGATGCCGGGGCCGCACCGGGAGGCAGCGCCTATTTCGCGCAGTACAACCGCCACAAGCTCGGCGTGAGCCTCGACCTGAAGCACCCCGACGGCAAGGCGCTGCTGCTCGAGATGGTCCGCAAGGCCGACGTCTTCGTCGAGAACTTTCGGCCGGGGACGATGGACAAGCTCGGCCTCGGCTGGCCGACGCTGCAGGCCGCCAACCCGCGCCTGATCTATACGGCGATCAGCGGCTTCGGCCAGAGCGGCCCGCATGCGCCGCGGCCCTCGTTCGACAGCACCGCCCAGGCGGCCGGCGGCCTGTGGTCGATGAACGGCGATGTCGGCCGGGCCCCGGTTCGGGTCGGCAGCGTCATCGGCGACCTGGCGGCGTCGTTCTACGCGACGATCGGCACGCTCGCCGCGCTGCGCGAGGTCGAGCGCAGCGGCGTCGGCCAGCGGGTCGACATCTCGCAGCAGGACTCCGTCGTCACGCTGACCGAAAGCGCCATCGTCAACTACACCGTCAGCGGCGTCGTCGCCACGCCGCTCGGCTGCGCGCATCCGTTCGCCCGTCCGTACGGCCAGTTTCCGTGCAAGGACGGCTTCGTCTTTTTCGGCTCGTACAGCGACAAGCTGTGGCGCGACACGTGCGAGATCTTCGGCGAGCCCGAGCTCGCCCGGGACCCGGAGATCGACACCATGGCCAAGCGCTTCGACGAAGCGACTTACAAGCGCCGCATCGAGCCCCTCATCGAGCGCTGGTTCATGCCGCGCACGAAGGCGGAGCTGGAGGCGATGGCAGGCCATCGGATCGCGCTCACGCCGATCAAGAAGATCGACGAGGTGATCGCCGATCCGCACCTGCGCGCGCGCGACATGTTCGTGCCGGTGCAGGTCGGCGGGATCGCGGTGGAAGTGTTCGGGTCGCCGATGAAGCTGTCGGGAACGCCGCCGCGGGTTGCCGGCGACGCGCCTTCGCTCGGCCAGCACAACCGCGAGGTGTACGTCGACTGGCTCGGCATCCCGGCGACCCGCTTCGAACAGCTGCAGGCCGGCGGCGTGATCTGAAGGCGGTGCTGCTCCTACGTCGCCTCGGCCACTTCTCTTGCACGCCGGCGCCCGCCTCCGCGGTACGTTGCGCGTCGGCAAGTCGACGCCTTGCCGAACAGCGGTCACTCTTCATTCGGCGACGAGATGCACAAGCGGGGGAAGTTGTGGAGCCTGTGGCTGGTGCCGGCCATGCTCGCACTTATCGTCGGCACGGCCGGCTTCATGCTGGTGGGGCATGAGCCTTCCGACGACCCGAAACCCCTGGAGCTCGGCATCGAAGAGCTGCGCTCGCAGGCCGCAGAGACGCGTCTCATCGCGCTGCACGCTCAGCAAGATGATCTCACCCGGACCTTCGTGCGCGAGCACGCGCGCCAGCTCGAAAAGAAGATGCGTGCGTCCCTCGCCGGCGCGGTCGACGCAGGCACCAAGGCGCATCGGCCCGAGGAGACCGATAAGGCAAGGAACCTCGCCGAGGCGTCGCTGACCTCGCTTCGGCAGATCGCCGAGAAGCCCGACGACGCCGCGACGCTGCGCGCGGCTGCCGCCGCGACGAACCGCACGACCGCGGACCTGAGCCGTCTCCTTGTAACGCTGCGGCAAGCCCGATGAAAAAGGCGCTCGAGCTCTTTCTCGGCATCCTGACGGCCGTCGGCGGCTTCGTCGAGATCGGCGAGCTCACGTTTTCGCTCAATGCCGGCAGCAAGTTCGGCTTCAGCCTCTTGTGGGTGCTGGCGCTGGGGACGATCGGCATCGTCGTCTACTGCGAAATGGCCGGCCGCATCGCGGCGGTTCGCAAGCAACCTGTCTTCCACCTCATCCGCGAACGCGCCGGATTCACCGCGGGGCTCGTCACCTTGCTCGCGGCCAACCTGGTCAATCTCCTGACCTGCGCAGCGGAGATCGGCGGAATCGCCCTGGTCTGGCAGACGCTCGGCGGATGGCCGTATCGGCCGTTGATCCTGCTCGCCTTCGCACTGCTCGCGCTGGTCATCTGGTTCTTCCCGTTCGAGTGGATCGAGCGTGTCTTCGGCCTGCTCGGCCTGCTGCTGGTCGTCTTCGTCGCCGCGGCGATCGCTTCCAGGCCCGACTGGGGCGCGGTGGCGCAAGGCTTCGTGCCGCAGATGCCGGCGGCGACCGACTCGTCCCAGACCTTGCTGTTCGCCTTTTTCGCGGTCGCGCTGTTCAGCTCCATCGTCATGCCGTACGAGACCTACTTCTACGCGTCGGGAGCCATCGAGGACAAGTGGACGACGAAAGACATCAACCTGAATCGGATCATCGTCATCGTCGGTTCCGTCCTCGGCTCGCTGCTGGCCGTCGCGCTCGTCATCCTGGGCTCCGAGCAGTTCGCGGCGCGCGACATCGATTCGCAATTGCCGGGAACAGCCGCGCTCGCGGCCTCGATTCCGCTCGGACGATGGGCACTCCTCGCCGCGCTCGTCGGCATGCTGTTCGCGTTCGGCGGCGCGGCGATCGAGACAACCTTGTCGAGCGCCTACAACCTCGCCCAATTCTTCGGCTGGCCTTGGGGCAAGTTCAGGCAACCGCGCGAAGCGGGCCGCTTTCACGTCGCCTGGCTGGTGCTGCTGCTCCTCTCAACGCTCCTGATCGTCTCCGGCGCAGATCCTGTCGACGTCGTCGAGTACTCGATCGTCCTCGCCGTCGTCACGCTGCCCTTCACCTATTTTCCGATGCTGGTCATCGCCGCCGACAAGCGGGTGATGAAAGACTGCGCGAACGGGTGGTTCGCCAACGCGATGGGATGGTTCTTCCTGGTCCTGACGACGCTCGCCGGGCTGGCCGCGATACCGCTCCTCCTGATCACCCACGGAGGACGCGGGTGAACGACGAGATCGTCGACCTCATGCGCGACGTCCTCGATCACGAGATCGTCGACTGCAACGACGTTCCCTGCGGCATGGCCGATGACCTCGAGCTGCTCGGCGGCCCCGGCTCGACGCTTGTCGTCGCTGCGATCCTGGTCGGCACGGGCGCATGGTCACGACGCCTGCCCTGGTTCCTGCCGCGCCTCGCCCAAGCCGCGCTGGGACGAAACGTCACGAGAATTCCCTGGGCCGAAGTGGCGGTCACGGGCGATCGGCTCAAGCTGAAGTCGACGGCGAAGGACCTGGGTCTCAACACGGGCGACGTCGAGGTCGAGCGATGGTTCAAACGAGCACGACGCTGAAGCTGAGCGATCTCGAACTGCTGGAGGTGGTCACCGAAGACGGCCGCCGCCTCGGCAGGGTCTTCGACCTGCGCGTGCACGGACGGCCGACCACGAAGTGGAAGCCGCCCGAGATGGCCATCGACGCGGTCGTCTACGGCACCTTGGGATTCCTCGAGCGCGTGGGGGTGAGAAAGGCTTCGAACCAGACGATCGGATGGGATCAGGTCGTCGCGCTTCGGCCCGGCGAGATCGTCGTGGCCGCGCGCCCGCCGCCCGGGTGACGAGCGGCACATGCCTTGCCGAAGAGCGACCAGCGCGACGCCCGTCCGCTCTTGCTCTCGCCAGGAGGCCGCTCATGCGTTCCAAGAATCCCGTTCCGATCATTGCGCAACCCGAAGACGCGAAGGGAACGACGTCCCGACGCGAGGTATTGCAGCGGGTCGGCGCCGGCCTCGTCGCGACCCCGGCCTTGCTGGTCGGCGGCGAGGCGATGGCGCAGCCGCGGCCGGGCAGTGCGACATCGGCCGCGACGACGCGCAAGACCTTGCAGGACCCGCGCGCCGAGTACCCGAAGCCGCCTTTCCCGGCCCAGGAGCAGCCGCGCCCGGGCCTTGCCGCTCGCATGCAGCCGCGGCCCGACCACGGCGAGACGAGCTATGTCGGATCGGGTCGGCTGGCTGGGCGCAAGGCGCTCATCACCGGCGGCGACTCGGGCATCGGCCGGGCCGCGGCCATCGCCTACGCCCGCGAAGGCGCCGACGTGGCGTTCGGCTACCTTCCGGTCGAGGAGGAAGACGCGCGCGAAGTCGTGCAGCTGATCCGTGCCGAAGGGCGCAGGTGCGTGCCGCTGCCGGGCGACATCCGCAGCGAGGCCTTCTGCAGAAAGCTCATCGCCGATGCCGTCGCCGGCCTCGGTGGGCTGGACATCCTCGTCAACAACGCCGGCTACCAGCAGGCGCAGGCATCGCTGCTCGACATCACCACGGAGCAGCTCGATTCGACCTTCAAGACCAACCTCTACGCCTTGTTCTGGATCACGAAGGCAGCGCTGCCGCACCTTCCGGCCGGCGCGGCGATCATCAACACCGCGTCGATCAACGCCTACGACCCGTCCGAAGATCTCGTCGACTACGCCGCCACCAAGGCGGCCATCGCCAACTTCTCCAAGTCGATGTCGAAGCAGCTCGTCCCCAAGGGAATCCGCGTGAACGCAGTGGCGCCCGGTCCCTTCTGGACGCCGCTGCAACCGAGCGGCGGGCAAAAGCCCGAGAAGCTGCCGAGCTTCGGCGCCGATTCGCCCATGGGCCGCCCCGGCCAGCCGGCCGAGATCGCACCGCTGTACGTGCTGCTGGCGTCGGCCGAAGCCAGCTTCGTCAGCGGCGATGTCTTCGGCAGCACCGGCGGCAAGCCGGCGGGCTAGTGCCGCCTCGGCGCTGCGGCCGTCGATCGCTCACTCGACGGGCAACGGCGTCTTCTCGACCAGGAGGCGCAAGCCGTTCGCCTGCTCCTGGATCGTCTTGACCGTCGTCTCGAGCGCGGCGGCGCCGCGTTCATCGCCGCTGGCCTTGTGCAAATCGGCCATGCGCAGGATCAGCTGACTTTTTTCCTGCAGCGCCCGGATGGCATCCCAGATCGAGTCGTCGGCAGCTCCCCACAACTCGTGCTGGAGAGTTCGGATCGAGAACCCGTGGCCGACATGGCAGCGGTAGCGAACCGGATCCGAATCGGCGATTTCCCAGAGGCCGCCGTGGCAATCGGGACAGACGAAAGGCGACGGCGTCGCGATCGCGCTCAGGTGCTCCATGGCATCTCTCCCATCGAAGAGCATCACATGCTGTTCGTGCTGCAGTCGCTGGTCGCGCGGCCGTTCGTCCTTGCTCGGTGGCGCCGATGCGAGGTCGACCAGCAGCTCCGCCATCTCGTCGAGCGGAACGCAATGGTCCACGTCGACGTGGCGAAGGGCGCTCAGCGGCATGCTGGGCTCGACCGCATCCGCCGGGTCCTGCACGACCGCCGTCCCGCCGCACCTCTTGATGGCCTGAAGGCCGAACGTCCCGTCATCGAGCATTCCCGTGAGGACGACGCCGATGACCTCGGGCCCGCGCGCCAGCGCCGCCGACAGGAACAACGGGTCGATGGCCGGCCTGGCGTGATGCTCCTTCGGGCCGCGATTCAAGCGCAGCGAGTTGTCGACCACGAGCATGTGATGGTCGGGTGGCGCGACGTAGATGCGACCGGGCTCGGGGCGTTGACCGTCGTGCGCGTGCTCGGCGGGAAGCCGTCCGCGATAGGACAGCACTTCGGGCAGCGCGCTGGGATGCGCCCCCACGTGGAGGACGATCAGCACAGGCGCGGCAAGCGTTTCCGGGAGGCTCGCGGCAAGGCGTTCCAATGCCGAGACGCCACCCGCAGAGGCGCCGATGACGATCAGCCTATTCATGTGCGTCCAAGCTCGGCTGCCAGCAAGTGGCGAACCCGGCCGCGAAAGAGGCCCGCTTTCGACGTCGACGAAGGCTAGGCGGTGCGCTGCTGGGCCAGCGAGGCGCCGATCAGATTGACGATGATGCGCGTGATCGCCAGGGCAGTGATGCCGTTGACGTCGAGGGCGGGAAAGTATTCGGCGAAGTTGATGCCGATCACCGTTCCGCGCTTCGCCAGCCCGTGGACGAGGTCGACGACGGTGTCGAATTCCAGCCCGCCA
Source organism: Caldimonas sp. (assembly GCA_035995885.1). Classification (GTDB taxonomy): domain Bacteria; phylum Pseudomonadota; class Gammaproteobacteria; order Burkholderiales; family Burkholderiaceae_C; genus Schlegelella_A. The sequence continues at coordinate 7,854 of DASYKC010000167.1, forward strand.
GGCAGGGGAGCACTCGTCCCGGGCATCACCGACGGATCCATGCCGTCGCAATCGAACGCGACGTGGTACTGCGCTCCCGGAGTGAGGTGCTCCAGGACGGCCTGGGCCCCTTCGCGATTGGCGATTCGGGCGGAGACGATTCGATTGCCTGCCGCCAGCGTGTCGGCGACGTCCTGGGAACGAGCGCTGCCGATCCCGCGCGCGCCGACGTGGACGATGCGTCGCACCCAGGGCATCTCCGACACGCGTCGCATCGGGCTCGAATAGCCCTCCCGGACGCCGTTGACCTCGTCGCGAAAGTCGATGTGGGCGTCGATCTGGACGATCTCGACCGGGCCTGAATCCTCGTAGCCGCGAATTGCCAGCGCCGTGGTCGAGTCGTCGCCGCCGAGGACGATGGGGCGCGCTCCGGCTCGACGCAGCGCGGCCACGATGTCGGTCACGCGCCTGGCCCCAGCCGCGAGGTCGTGCGGCTCGGCGAAGACGTCGCCGCAATCGACCAGCGGCAATGCGCCGTATCTGTCGAGCGAGACGCCGAGGTCGAAGTCATGGTGACCATGAAAGGCGCCGAATCGAGCCGACTTTTCGCGGATCGCGCGAGGCGCGTCGCTGGCGCCGGCGTGCACCTGCCGCACGCTGTACGGAATGCCATGGGGAGCGCCGACGACGGCGAAGCCGCTCTGCGGCTCGGCCGTGTCCGAGCGACGCGGCGCTCCCATGAAGGTCACGAACGGCGTCGCCGCGCCGGCGGGATAGTGAGTCAGCATTGCTCAGCATAGCGCGGGGCGTTCGCCCCGGCCGGCCTCACCGGTCGGGCCCTGGCGGCCAGCGACCTTCGTGCGATTCGATCTTTCCGCTCGACGCGAGAAGCGCGCGCACGCGCTCGGCCGAGTACCCGACCTGACCAATCGCATTGCCCAGCTCGGCCGCGGTACAGCCGAAGCGGTTGCACCAGAACCGGATCTCTTCGGCGCGGCTGATCGATATCTGCACGTCCCGGTCGCCCGGATCCGATGGCTGGCCTTCCATGCCTTGCAAGCCTCCTTTCGCGGCCGAAGTAGTTCTTGCGTACAAAAATTCAAGAACTCCCAAAAACGCGGCTTTCCGGGAGGTCGTGAAGGCGCAAACGATCTGTCGGCGCCGATGCCCGTGACCGCATGGGCACACGGGTTGCCCCATGCCGTTCGAACAACAGCGCTAGAGAGCGCTGTGGGAGGAGACTTGAACTCGCATCGTCGTGGGCGTGCAATCGCGGAGCTGTGGGCGCTGTCGGCCTCGCTGGCATTGGCGCTCGGCGGCCAGGCCTGTGCCGCCGACGCACCGCGGGTCGGCGACTGGCCGACTTCTGCGCACGACCCGGAGGGCACCCGCTTCAGCCCGATCGAGCAGATCGGCGTGCGCAACGTCGGCTCGCTTCGCCTCGCGTTCAGCTTCGCGACCGGCGTCGAGCGCGGCCAGGAGGCCGCGCCTCTGGTCGTCGGCGACACGATGTACCTCGTCACGCCGTTTCCCAACTACGTGTATGCGCTCGACCTGACCCGCCCGACGGCGCCGGTCAAGTGGAAGTTCGATCCCAAGCCCGACGTGAGCGCGCAGGGCGTGGCGTGCTGCGATCTCGTCAATCGCGGCGTCGCCTACGCCGACGGCCGCATCTTCTTCAACACCCTCGACGCGCAGACGATCGCGCTCGACGCGGCGAGCGGCCGCGAGCTCTGGCGCGCGAAGCTCGGCGACATCGGCCGCGGCGAGACGATGACGATGGCGCCGCTCGTCGTCAAGGGCAAGGTGCTCGTCGGCAACAGCGGCGGCGAGCTCGGCGTTCGCGGCTGGCTCACCGCGCTCGACGCCGCCACCGGCCGGATCGCCTGGCGCGCCTGGAGCACCGGGCCCGACAAGGACGTCCTGATCGGCGCGTCGTTCAAGCCGTTCTACTCGCAGGACCGCGGCAGCGACCTCGGTGTGTCGAGCTGGCCCGGGACGACCTGGAAGATCGGCGGCGGCAACGTCTGGGGCTTCCTTTCCTACGATCCCGACCTCGACCTGCTCTTCTACGGCACCGGCAACCCCGGTCCCTGGAATCCGGAGCAGCGGCCCGGCGCCAACAAGTGGACCTCGGGGATCTTCGCGCGCCGACCCGACACCGGCGAGGCGGTCTGGTACTACCAGTGGAGCCCGCATGACCTGCACGACTACGACGGCGTCAACGAGAACGTTCTCGTCGAACTCGCGATCGGCGGCAAGCCGCGCCGGGTCATCGTCCACGCCGACCGCAACGGCTATCTCTACGTTCTCGACCGCGCCACCGGCCAGGTGCTCTCGGCCGACCCGTTCGTGCCGATCACGACCTCGACCCGGGTCGACCTGGAAACCGGCGCGCTCGTCTACAACCCGGCCAAGGACCCGCGCAGCGGCGAGGTCGTTCGCAACGTCTGTCCGGCCTCGCCCGGCGGCAAGGACTGGCAGCCCTCGGCCTGGTCGCCGCGCACGAAACTGCTCTACATCCCGCACCAGAACCTGTGCCAGGACGCCGAGAGCTACCAGGTGAGCTACATCGCCGGCACGCCGTACGTCGGCCTCGACGCCAAGATGTACGCCGGCCCCGGCGGCCACCGCGGCGAGTTCACGGCCTGGGATCCGGTGGCGCGCAAGAAGGCGTGGGCCTTGAAGGAAAGCTTTCCGGTCTGGAGCGGCGCCCTCGTCACCGCCGGCGACGTCGTCTTCTACGGCACGATGGAAGGCTGGTTCAAGGCCGTCGACGCGAAGACCGGCGCGTTGCTCTGGAAGTTCAAGACGAGCTCGGGAATCATCGGCCAGCCGATCAGCTATCTCGGCCCCGACGGCAAGCAGTACGTCGCGGTCCTCTCGGGCGTCGGCGGCTGGGCCGGCGCGATCGTCAGCGGTCTGCTCGACGCGCGCGATCCGCTCGCCGGCGGCGGCTTCGTCAACGCGATGAAGGACCTGCCGTTGCAGACGCCCAAAGGCGGAACCCTCTATGTCTTCGCGCTGCCTTGACGCCGGACGACGCCGCGGACTCGACTCCGGCGCCAATTTCGCGGCCTTGGTCGCGACAATCGCGCTGGCGCTTTTCGCTGTCGCCGCGAGCGCCGCGACGAGACCGTTCCGGGTCTGCGCCGAGCCCGACAACATGCCGCTGTCGAACGCGCGCGGCGAAGGCTTCGAGAACCGGATCGCCGCGGTCCTCGCCGACGAGCTGCGCGCCGATCTCGTCGTCGCCTGGCAGCCGCAGCGCCGCGGCTTCATCCGCAAGACGATCGGCGCCGATTTCTGCGACGTCTGGATCGGCGTTCCGGTCGGCTTCGAGCGCTTGCTGACGACGCGCCCGTATTACCGCTCGGGCTACGTCATCGTCACCCGTGCCGACGCCGCCCAGCCGCTGCGCACGCTGACCGATCCGCGCATCGCGTCGCTGCGGATCGGCGTCCAGCTCGTCGGCGACGACCTCGCCGCGACCCCGCCCGGGCTCGCGCTCGCACGCGCGGGCGCGCTCGAAGGTGTCGTCGGCTACCCGGTCTACGGCGAAGGCTCGACGGCGGCGCGGATCAGCGCCGACCTCGCCGCCGGCCGCATCGACGCGGCGATCGTCTGGGGCCCGCAAGCCGGCTGGTTCGTTCGCCACGGCGCGGTGCCGCTCGCGCTCGCGCCCGCGTCGGCGCCCGAAGGCTTCGCCGTGCCTTTCGCCTTCGCGATCTCGGTCGGAGTCGCCAAGTCCCGGCCTGATCTGCGCGACGAGATCGACGCCGCGCTGGCGCGGCGTGCGAACGATGTACGAGCGATCCTCGACGAGTACGGCGTGCCGCAGCTCGATGCCAGCGATCGCCCGCTGGCCCTGACCTCGAGCGGAGGCACTCGATGACGCCGCGGCTGGTCGCGGCGGCATTGCTCGCCTTCGCGCTCGCCGGCTGCTACCGCGAGAAGCGCGAGCTCGATGCGCCGCCGTCCGGCGCACCGCCCGACAGCGTCAAGGCGTCGCGCGTCCTCGCCGGCGGCGCGCCGGCGCTGCAGCCCGGATCGCAGCCGACGCCCGATCGCTCCCATCTCGAGCGCAACGCCTTCGCGGTGAACCAGGGCAAGCGCCTGTTCCGCTGGTACAACTGCAGCGGCTGCCACGCCGGCGGCGGCGGCGGCATGGGACCGCCGCTGATGGACAAGGAATGGCTCTATGGCCACGAGCCGGCGAACATCTACGCCAGCATCGTCGAAGGCCGGCCGAAGGGCATGCCGGCGTTCGGCGGCCGCATCCCCGACGACCAGGTGTGGCAGATCGTCGCCTACGTGCGATCGATGAGCGGCCAGCTGCGCAAGGACGTCGCGCCGAGCCGCAGCGACTCGCTCGCTGGCGCGCCGCCCGAGAACGAGCGCGACCAGGAAAAGCCGGTGCCGGCGAAGGCGGCCTCGGCGGCGAACTGACATGGGCGGACGATTCTTCCGCGTGTCCTTCGCCGTCGCCTTGTCGGCGGCCGCGACGCTCGCCCGCGGCGAAGATCGACCGACGGTGGTGCCCGGAGCGCACGACGCGCTCGTCGTCGCCGGGCCTCAGGCAGCGCACATCGGCCAGCTCTGGAACGTGATCCTGGTCGTCTGCACCGTCGTCTTCTGCGCCATCCTGATCGGCCTCGTGATCGCCCTCTGGCGCGGCGGCCGGTCGCGCGACGACGCGTCGCCCGACCTCACCTCTCTCGACCGACAGGAGCGCGGTCCCTACCGCGGCGTGCTGTGGTCGGTCGCGGTATCGATCGCGTTGCTGCTGGCGCTCGTCGTCGCCAGCGTCGTCACCGACCGAGCGCTGGCGCGGATGTCGCTCGCCGACGCAGTCAACATCGAGGTCACCGGCCATCAGTGGTGGTGGGAGCTGCGCTACGGCGGCGACACGCCGCACGACAGCTTCACCACCGCCAACGAGCTGCATGTGCCGGCCGGCCGGCCGGTCATCCTCACGCTCAAGGCCGACGACGTCATCCACAGCCTCTGGGTGCCCAGCCTCGCCGGCAAGAAGGACCTGATCCCCGGCCGGACGACGACGCTGCGCTTTCGCGCCGACCAGCCCGGCCGCTACCGCGGTCAGTGCGCCGAGTTCTGCGGCTTCCAGCATGCCTTCATGGCGTTCGAGGTGATCGCCGATGCCCCCGATCGCTACGACGCGTGGGTCGCCGCGCAGCGCCAGCCTGCAGCCGATCCGACGGACGCAGCGGCAAGGCGAGGCCAGGAGGTCTTCCTGCGCAGCAGCTGCGTCATGTGCCACGCGATCGAGGGAACGAGCGCCGGCGCGCGCAAGGCGCCGGACCTCACCCATCTCGGCGCGCGGACGACGCTGGCCGCCGGTACCTTGCCCAACCGCAGCGCCGAGCTGGCGCGCTGGATCACCGATCCGCAGCAGTTCAAGCCCGGCGCCAACATGCCCGCGACGCAGCTGTCGAACGACGACATGAACGCGCTCGTGACGTACCTGGAGAGCCTGAAATGACCGCCTCGGCCGCCGCGCTCCAGCCGCGCCTGAACAGCGTCCCGCCGACGGCCGAGGACGCCGCCGCGCTCGAGCGCACATGGCGCGATCCGCCGGGCTTTCTCGGCTGGCTCGCGGCGATCAACCACAAGGCGATCGGCAAGCGCTTCATCGTCACCGCGTTCGCCTTCTTCGTCCTCGGCGGGCTGCTCGCGGCGGCGATGCGCCTGCAGCTCGCCCGACCCGACAACCACCTCGTCGGCCCCGATCTCTACAACCAGCTCTTCACGATGCACGGCACGACGATGATGTTCCTGTTCGCCGTGCCGGTGATGCAGGCGATGTCGGTCTACCTCGTGCCGCTGATGATCGGCTCGCGCAGCGTCGCGTTCCCGCGCATGAACGCGTTTGCGTACTGGATCTTCCTGTTCGGCGGCGTGATGCTGTATGTCGCCTTCGCGCTCAACATCGGCCCCGACGCCGGCTGGTTCGCCTACGTGCCGCTCTCGGGTCCCGACTACTCGCCGGGAAAGCGCGTCGACTTCTGGGCCCAGCTGATCACCTTCACCGAACTCTCGGGCCTGCTCGAGGCAGTGGTCCTGGTGACGACGGTGTTCAAGCTGCGCGCGCCCGGCATGACGCTGAACCGCATCCCGCTTTTCGTCTGGGGCATGCTGGTCACCGCGTTCATGGTCATGTTCGCGCTGCCGGCGGTGATGCTGGCGAGCAGCGCGCTCATCTCCGACCGGCTGGTCGGAACGCACTTCTACAACCCGGCCGAGGGCGGCGACGCGATCCTCTGGCAGCACCTCTTCTGGTTCTTCGGCCACCCCGAGGTCTACCTGATCTTCATCCCCGGTCTCGGCTTCATGTCGGCGATCATCCCGACCTTCGCGCGCCGGCCGATCTTCGGCTACTCCGCGATGGTGCTCTCGCTGATCGCGACCGCCTTCCTCGCCTTCGGCCTGTGGGTGCACCACATGTTCGCGACCAACCTGCCCGAGCTCGGAAAGAGCTTCTTCACGGCGGCGAGCATGATGATCGCGATCCCGTCGGCGGTGCAGATCTTCTGCTGGATCGCGACGCTCTGGACCGGCAAGCTCGTCTTCCGCACGCCGCTCCTCTTCGTCCTCGCCTTCTTCTTCGTCCTCGTCCTCGGCGGCATGACCGGCCTCATGCTCGCCGCGGTGCCGATCAACCTGCAGGTGCACGACACCTACTTCGTCGTCGCCCACCTCCACTACGTGCTGATCGGCGGCGCCGTGTTCCCGCTCTTCGGCGCCTTCTACTACTGGTTCCCGAAGATCACGGGCCGGCTGATGAGCGAGCGCCTCGGCCGCTGGAACTTCTGGCTGTTCCTGATCGGCTTCAACCTGACGTTCTTCCCGATGCACCTGCTCGGCCTGCAGGGCATGCCGCGACGCGTCTACACCTACGGCGCCGAGATGGGCTGGAGCGGGCTGAACCTGCTGGCCTCGATCGGCGCGGCGACGATCGCGCTCAGCATGCTGCTCTTCGTCGTCAATGTCTGGCGCAGTCTGCGCCGGGGCGAGCTTGCCGGCGCCGATCCCTGGGGCGGCGGCACGCTCGAGTGGTCGACGGCGTCGCCGCCGCCGGCGTGCAACTTCGAGGCGATTCCGATCGTCGCCGGACGCGATCCGCTGTGGGAGCCGGGCGGACAGGCCGGGCAGGTGGCGGGGCTCTCGGTCGACAGCCGAGAGGTCGTGATGACGACCGTCCTCGATGCCGAGCCCGAGACGCGCGAGGCGTTTCCGGAGCCGACCATCTGGCCGGTCATGGCTGCCCTCGCGACCACCGTC
>DASYKC010000168.1:0-12169 GCA_035995885.1 Caldimonas sp.
AGACCAGCGGCTGGCCGTCGGCGACGACGATCGCTGAACGGTCGACGAACGACTGCAGCATCGGGTCCTCGCGCATCGCCATCAGCGTGGTCACGTTCACGGTCGAGACCCAGCCGCGCCGATGCGACGCGAGCCGCTCGAACACCGCGTCGACGGTCTGGGGGAGGGTGAGCGCATCGAACTCGCCGTTGAGGATGCGGACGCGCCGCTTCACACGCCCCATGCGGTGCGCATCGACATCGCATCGACGAAGAACTTGGCGGCCCAGTTCGGGAACGCCATCGGCGCGTAGCGACCCCAGATGGGCCGCGAGCCCTGGATGCCGCCGCGCACGCCGTCGTGCGGCGTGTGCAGGTCCTGGGTCGACATCACGTAGTCGAGCGCGCGGCACGCGGCCTCGCGGTAGCGGGGATCGCCGTCGAGCGCGTGCAGGCGGGCCCAGACGATCGCGAGCTGGCAGTTGCCGGTGAGGCAGCAGGTGGAGGAGCGGGCGCGCCCGTCGACCGAGATCGTCGACGGCAGGAAGCCGTCGTCGCGCAGGTGGCACAGCGCGGCCTCGGCCGCGCGCCGCGCGGAATCGATCCAGCGCGGCTCGCCCGCCAGCACGCCCGCCTCGAGCAGGCCCTCGGCGGTGTAGGCGATGGTGTGGGTGAACGGCGTTCCACCGGCGCGGAACGCGCAATGCTCGAAGAATCCGCTCGGCCGTTGCGAGTCCACGGCCCAGTCGAGGTTGGCACGGGCGACCGCCGCGCGCCGCGCATCCGGCTCGATCGCGTTCATCCGCAGCAGCGCCCACGCGGTGCGCGTGTTGTAGACGTGCGGCGTGTCGAGGTGCTCGTTGCGGGTCCAGCGCAGCGCGTCGTCTGCGACGTCGCAGAGCCAGGACGAGGCGCGCCGCGCGGCCTCGAGCACCTCGGGATCGCCGCCTTGCGCATGGCCGCAGAGCAGCCCGAAGAGCACCTGCCCGGTGTCGAAGACGATGCCTTGGCGCCCGAAGCGCGGGTTGCAGTAGGAGCCGTCGGCGTTCTGGATCTGCAGCAGCCAGTCGACGATGCGCTGCGCGCGCTCCAGGTACGAGGGATCGCGCTGGCGGCCGAGGCGGAAGAAGGTTGGCGCGATGTAGCCCGAAGTTTCCGGATACGAATCGCGCCAGCCCTCCCGGACCGTGTAGCCGTAGCTCACGCCGCCGTCCGCGGTCGCGTCCTGGGCCCGGCAGAGCCATGCCTCGGCCGCGAGGAGGTGCGCCGAGGGCGAGTCAAGACGACGGGATCCACGCAAATTTTGCCGGGCGACGACGTGCGCGAACGCGGTGAGCGGAATGGACATGCGGTGGTTGTCACCTCGCAGGCGGCCGCCGCAGCGGCGACCAGCTCGAAGGTCGTCTCCGGTCCGGCCCCCGCATGCGGGCTCGGACAATGTTGTTGTGCGTCCGGGCCGACATAGCAATCCACATGCCCGAGCCGTCTGGCGGCCGAGCGCCGGGCGCCGGCCGGCCGGGCGCCGGAAGAAACTACGGGCGGTTGCGCCGGCTCGCCACGAGGCGGCTGATCCCGAAGGCCAGCGCGCCGACCGCGCCGATCCCCGCGAGCCCGTAGAGCTCGAAGGTGCGCAGGTCGTTCATCAGCCACTGCAGCGATTCGCCGAACAGGTAGCCGGCGCCGGCGATGAGCGGCGCCCAGATCAGCGCGCCGAGCGCGTTGAACATCAGGAACCGGCGCGCCGAGAGCGTGCTGAGGCCGAGCGCGATCGGGCCGGCGATGCGCAGGCCGTAGGCGAAGCGGAGCGACACGATGATCCAGCCGTCGTTGCGCACGACACGTGCGTTGACCCGCTCGACGCGCCGGCGCAGCTTCGGAAACCGCTCCAGCAGGACCCCGCCGAAGCGGCGCCCGATGAAGAAGAACATCTGGTCGCCGAGCGTGGCGCCGACGCAGGCGACCGCGATGACCCAGCCGATCGAGAGATAGCCCTCGTGCGCCGCATAGCCGGCGAGCAGCAGGATGGCCTCGCCCTCGAGCAGCGTGCCGCCGAAGACCGCGAGATAGCCGTAGTCGGAAATCAGCTGGGAAATGGTGGCATCCATCAGCGCGTTTTTCGGCTGGCGATGCCGGCGGGCCGCAGACCCCTCGGGCGACGACGGGTCGGAATGGGCGGAAGATATTTCACGACCCGAGTCCTGGAGTGCAAAGCATGAGCGCCACCGTTGAATCCCCGACCTTCCAGACAACCAATCCCGCGACCCTGGAGCGGGGCCGATCCTACCCGGGCGACGGCGCCGAAGACTCGGCCCGCAAGGCCGCTGCGGCGGCGGCGGCCCAGCGCGGCTGGCGCCGCCTCGAGGTGGAAGCCCGGGCGCCGCTGATGCGGCGTGCGGGCGAGGTCCTGCGCGCGCGGCGCGCCGAGTTCGCCGCGCTGATGACGGACGAGATGGGCAAGACCGTGACCGACGGCCTGGCCGAGATCGACAAGTGCGCAGGGGCCTGCGACCACTTCGCGGAGGAAGCGGCGAGCTATCTCGCGCGCGAGCCGGTGGCGATCGAAGGCGCGCGCGCCTTCGTCACCTTCAACCCGCTCGGCGTCGTGCTCGCCGTGATGCCGTGGAACTTTCCGTTCTGGCAGGCCGTCCGCTTCGCCGCGCCGGCGCTGATGGCCGGCAACGGCGGCGTGCTCAAGCACGCGAGCAACGTCCCGGGCTGCGCGCTCGCGCTCGAATCGGTGTTCCGCGAGGCCGGCTTTCCGGACGGCCTCTTCGCCGCCACGCTGATCCCCGGCTCGGCGGTGCAGTCGCTGATCGGGGACCCGAACATCGCGGCCGTCACGCTGACCGGCAGCGTCGGCGCCGGTCGCAGCGTCGCCGCCGCGGCCGGCGCAGTGCTGAAGAAATGCGTGCTCGAGCTCGGCGGCTCGGACGCCTACCTCGTGCTCGACGATGCCGACATCGACGCCGCGGCCAGGGTCTGCGCCGCGGCGCGGATGGTCAACGGCGGCCAGAGCTGCATCGCCGGCAAGCGCTTCATCGTCGTGCGATCGGTCCGGCGCGCCTTCGAAGCGGCGCTCGTCGAGGCGATGCGCGCCTACCCGATGGGCGATCCGCGCGACCCGGCGACCCGCCTCGGCCCGATGCAGAGCGTCGGCGCACGCGACCAGATCCATGCGCAGGTCGAGGCGAGCGTGCGCGCCGGCGCGCGGCTGCTGCTCGGCGGCGTCGTGCCGCCGCAGCGCGGTGCCTGGTATCCGGCGACCGTGCTCACCGACGTCGCGCCGGGCCAGCCGGCGCACGACGAAGAGGTCTTCGGCCCGGTCGCCGCGATCATCGAGGCGAGCGACGAGCGCGAAGCGATCGCGATCGCCAATGCCAGCGAGTTCGGCCTCGGCTCGGGCGTCTTGACGCGCGACCTGGCGCGCGGCGAGAGGATCGCCGCCGAGGAGCTCGACGCCGGCATGAGCTTCGTCAACGACAACGTCCGCTCGGACCCGCGCATGCCCTTCGGCGGCGTCAAGCACTCGGGCTTCGGCCGCGAGTGCTCGAGCTACGGCATGAGGGAATTCGTCAACATCAAGTCGGTGCTGGTCAAGCGGTAGCGCGCGCCGCCGCGGCTACCACTTGTTGCGCAGCTCGCGCAGCTTGACGAAGACGGTCTTCGGATCGGGCTTCGCCGGCAGGTCGGGAAAGGCTTCGCGCAGCGCCGCGACGACGCTCGGGCTCGTCAGGCGCAAGAAGGTGTTGATCCGCTTCTCCTCGGCCATCGTCGTGAGGCGCCCCGTCGCCGGATCCTGCGCCGACGCTTCGGGCAGCAGGGCCTTCGCGTCGGCGTTGTCGGGCTCGCGCGCGAGCGTGAAGCGCAGGTTGTTCTCGATGTAGTCGTGGCCCGGGTAGACGCGCGTGTCGTCGGGCAGCTTCGCGAGCTGCTCGACGAAAGTCGCGTACAGGTCCTCGGCATTGCCGCCGTTGTGGCAGTTGCCGGCGCCGGCGTTGAACAGCGTGTCGCCCGAGAACAGGGCCGGCTGATCGGTGTGCGAGCGCAGGCAGATGTGGCACATCGTGTGGCCCGGCGTGTCGAGGCACTCGAGCTCCACGGTCTTGCCGACCTTGATCACGTCGCCGGCCTTGACGCCGCGGTCGACGCCGGCGATGCGCGAGCCGGCGCGGTGGTGCGCGATCACCTTGGCGCCGGTCGCCGCGACGACCGCGGCGTTGCCGCCGGTGTGATCGTGATGCTCGTGCGTGTTGAGGATCTGCGTGATCTGCCAGCCCTTCACGCGGGCCGCGTTCAGGCACTTCTCGTGGTCGAGCGGGTCGATCGCCAGGGCCTCGCCGCTCTCGGCGCAGGCGATCAGGTAGTTGTAGTTGCGGTAGGCGTTGCCGGTCCAGATTCGCTCGACGATCATCGCTTGTCCCAGGTGGCGGAGTGCTTCGGGCATCATGCCACCGCGTCGCGAGGAGCCCGCGTCCGGGTGGAGGATCGCCATGAATTTCTCTTTCGACTTCACCGGCAGGAACGTCTTCGTCTTCGGCGGCACGAGCGGGATCAACCTCGGCATCGCCGAGGCCTTCGTCGCCGCCGGCGCGCGCGTCGGCGTCGCCAGCCGCAGCCAGGCCAAGGTCGACGCCGCGGTGGCGCGACTGTCGCGTGCCGGCGCGCCGGCGCACGGCTTCAGCGTCGACGTGCGCGAGCCCCAGGCCGTCGCCGAAGCGCTCGCGTCGTTCGTGCAGCGGCTCGGCCCGGTCGACGTCCTGGTGTCGGGAGCGGCGGGCAACTTTCCCGCCGCGGCGGCGAGCCTGAGCCCGAACGGATTCAAGTCGGTCGTCGACATCGACCTGCTCGGCACCTTCAACGTCATGCGCGCGGCCTGGCCGCACCTCGCCAAGCCGGGCGCGAGCGTGATCAGCATCTCGGCGCCGCAGGCGACCGTCGCGATGGCGATGCAGGTGCACGTCTGCGCCGCCAAGGCCGGCGTCGACATGATCACGAAGACGCTCGCTCTCGAATGGGGACCGGAGGGCGTCCGCATCAACTCGGTCAGCCCGGGGCCGATCGACGGCACCGAAGGCATGGCGCGGCTCGCGCCCGACGACGCGGCGCGGCGCGGCGTCGTCGAGTCGGTGCCGCTGCGCCGCATGGGGACGCCGCAGGACATCGCCGACGCGTGCCTTTTCCTCGCCTCCGACGCGGCGCGCTACATCAGCGGCGTCGTGCTGCCGGTGGACGGCGGCTGGACCGTCGCCGGCGCGCGCATGGCCTCGGTCGCGCGCTGACGGCGCGCGTCACAGCGGGTCGAAGGCGCGCAGGCGGTCGGCGACGCGAGGCAGGGTCGACTGCGGACAGGGCCTCTCGCCAAGCGCCACGCTCAGCGGGCGCCCCGCTTGCCGGTACGCGGACTTCGGCGCACACGCCGATCCTGGCGCCGCCGCCGCTCGACCCGATGCCAGAGACCAGCCCGTTCGCCGTCCTCGGCTTCATCGCCGGCCCCGCGCTGCTCACCAACGCGACGACCGTGCTGCTGCTCGGCACCATCAACCGCTACGCGCGAGCGCTCGACCGGGCCCGCGCCCTCGCCCAGCAGCTCGGTCAGGCCGCGCCCGGCCAGGCCGGCCGCGAGCGGCTGGTGCGCCAGCTCGACGCCGCGCAGCGACGCGTCCTCTACATGGTGCGCAGCCTGACGATGTGCTATGTCGCGATCGGCTGCTTCGGCCTCGGCACGCTGAGCTTCCTCCTCGGCACCAGCCTGCTCGAGCGCATCGGCGGCGTTCACGCGGCGACCGTCCTCATGTTCGCGACGACCGCCATCGGCGTCCTCGCGCTGATCCTCGGCACGATCGGCCTGGCCTGGGAAAGCACCCTCAGCTACCGCATCCTGCGCGAGGAGGCGGCGGCGGTGAAAGCGAGCTACTAGGCGCGAGGGACGGCGCATCGACGAGCAGCGCCTCGAGGGCGATCTCGTCGACCGGCTTGGTCAGGTGATGGTCGAAGCCGGCGTTCTGCGCCGCGTGCTTGTCGCCCTCCTGGCCGTAGCCCGTCACGGCGACGATCAGCATGCCGGCGAGCGCCGGGTCGGCACGGATCTCGCGCGCGATCTCGTCGCCGCGCTTGCCCGGCAGGGCGATGTCGAGCAGGACCGCATCCGGGCGAACCGCGCGAACGGTGGCGACCGCGATCGCGCCGTCGTGGACGGCGTGCACGTCGTGGCCCTTGGCGCGCAGCAGGCTCGTCATCGCCGTCGTGAACGGCTCGTTGTCGTCGACGAGCAGGATGCGGCGCGCGCGCGACGGCGCCGCGGCGCGACGCGGCGATGCAGACGGCGGCGCCGCGCCGCCGCCGCGATCGGCGAGCGGCAGCCGCGCCACGAACTCGCTGCCGCGCCCCGCCCCTTCGCTGAAAACCTCGAGCGAGCCGCGGTGCATCTCCATCAGGCGTCGCGACAGGGTGAGGCCGATGCCGAGGCCGCCGTCGGCGAGATGGCGCGAGCGGTCGATGCGGTTGAACAGCTCGAAGATGCGCGGCAGCTCGTCGGCGGCGACGCCGATGCCGCTGTCGACGACGCGCACCGACGCGTGCTCCGGCGTCGCTTCGACGACGAGGCGGATCGATCCTTCCTCGGGCGTGTACTTGGCGGCGTTGCTGAGAAGGTTGGAGACCACCTCGCCGATGCGCACGGCATCGCCCTGGACGCGCACCGGCTCGCCAGGCAGGTCGACCCGCAGCGCGTGCCTTCGCGTCGCCAGCAGCGAGCGCGTGCCGTCGATCGCATGACGGACGACGTCGCGCAGGTCGAGCGACTCGTGACGCATCACGATCCGCCCGGCGGTGATGTGCGAGACCTCGAGCAGGTCATCGACCAACCGGGCGAGATGGCTCGCCTGTTGCTCGATCATGTCGCGCGTTCGCATCCACTCGGACGCCGACGCCGGCAGCCGGCGCAGCACGTGCGATCCGGTCGTGATCGCGGCGAGCGGATTGCGCAGCTCGTGCGCGAGCACGGCCAGGAACTCGTCCTTGCGGCGATCGGCCGCTTCGAGCGCCTTCTTCGCGCCGACGAGCTCGTCCTGGGCCTGCGTCCGCTCGATCCAGTCGGCGGCCTGGCGCGCCAGCACGTCGAGCAGATGCAGGTCGCGGTCCTGCGGAACGCGCGGCGCCCGATGGTGCGTCGACAACATGCCGACCAGCCTGCCCGAGCGAGTGATCAGCGGCGTCGACTGGACCGCGCGCACGCCCGCCGCGAGCATGACGTCGAGCGCCGGTGTGGCCACGAACAACGCGCTCGCGGCGACGTCGTCGACGACCACCCGCGCCGCCGTCCTCATCGCCGCGCTCGAGGCCGCCTCGCCCGCCGGGACGGCGTCGAAGAAGTCGAGGAACGGCCGCTCGAAGCCGCGGCTCGCGACGATCCTGAGCGAGCCCGGCGCCGGGTCGAGCAGCTGGATGTTGCCCATGTCGGCGCCGGTGATCGCGATCGCCGCATCGACGATCTCGAGCAGCGGCGCAATGTCGTCGCCGTCCCGCACCAGGCGCGTGCTCACCTCCTGGAGACGCTTCATCGCCGCCATGTCGGTGGCGAGCCGCGCCTCGCTCGCCGTCAGGGCCTCGAACACACGCTTGCGGTCGTCGATGTCGGTGCTGACGCCGAGCCACTTGACGACGACGTTTGCGTTCCCGGGCGCGAAGAGAGGGACCAGGCCCATCTGGAACCATCGCCACACGCCGTCGTGGCGCTGCAGGCGCAGCTCGAATTCCGTCGACACGCCTTCGCTCGTGCTCCGCTCCCAGGCGGCGAACAAGGTCGCGTGATCGTCGGCGTGGACCCGCTCCAGGCGCCAGCCGCCGAGCAGCGACACGCCGGTGTAGCGCTCGAATTGCGGGCTGACGTAATCGCAGCGGCGGTCGGCCGTGCAGGTCCAGACCAGCAAAGACGTGTTCTCGGAAAGCGCCCGGAATCGCGCGTCGCTCTGGCGCAGCGCTTCTTCCGCTCGCTTGCGCTCGGTGATGTCGGCGAAGAAGACCGAGACGCCGTCGGCCGCCGGATACACGCGGCACTCGTACCAGCGGTCGTGCCCGGGATAGAGGTACTCGAAGAGGACCGAGGTCTGCTGCGCGAAGGCACGTCGCAATTCCGCCTCGAAGCTCGAGCCGACGAGGTCGGGAAAGAGATGCCAGATGCTGCGCCCGAGAATCTCGTCCCGGCTCTTGCGCAGCGTCTCGGCGCCGTGGCCGTTGACGGCGGTGTAGCGCCAGTCGCGATCGAGGGCCACGAAGCTGTCGCTGACGCTCTCGAGCACTTCGGCGAGGCGTCGGCTCGCCGCCTGCGCATCGGCCAGCAAGGCCTGCTCGCGGCTGGTCTCGTGCAGGAGCGGATTGAGCTCCGCCGCTGGCCCGGGCGGGAGTTGCCCGGTCACCCTGTGACCTTCGAGTTTCGACGACGACCCATGGCGGCTCCGCGGCGCAGAGCTTAGTCCGCTGCCGTCGCGGGTGACCCTGATGATGTCGTGGAAACCTCGATCGACGCCAACGTTGCCCGCGGGCCGGAAGCGGCCTGCCGAGCGATCGACGGCTCGGCGCAGAGGCGGCCGGCTACTTGGCTTTCTTCAGCCCGGCGAGTCGCGCGGCGACGGCCTTCTTGCCCAAGGTTTTCAAAGCCTGAATCGCGGGCAGGTGTTGCGCGCGCGGCCGCACCTTGCCTTCTTCCCAGTTGTAGATCGACTGCGAAGACGCGCCGACCAGCAGCCCGCAATCCGCAGCCGACAGCCCGAGGCGCCGCCGCTGCGAGGCGAGGCCCTTGGCCGAGAACCGGGAAGCGCCCGAACCCGACTCGGCCGACGCGGCCGGCGCGTCTCGCGCGCTCGCCTTCATCAGCTGGCGCAGCTGCTGCTCGAGCTGCTGCGCGCGCCGCTTCAGCGCAGCGATGTCGGAGCGATACGCACTTGCCGCTTTTTTGAGGGTTCGCGTTTCGCCGCGAACTTCTTTGCGGGCGACCCGGGAGATTTCGCTCTTGAGCGCGGTGGCGATGTTTGGCATCGGGAGATTGTGAAGCATCGACGGTCGGCGGCTTGCGCGGCCGTCAGGCGGCCTGTTTCAGCGCGCTCGATCTGCTCCGGCGCGGCGCTGGCCGCGGCGGCGCCGACAGCTGGGTCGGGCATCCCGCCGCGATCAGCCACGGATCGCGGTCCTCGCCGCCGAAGGTCTCGACCAGGAAGTCGACGAAGGCGCGCGTGCGCGCCGGCACGTGCTTGCGCGTCGGCATGCCGGCATAGAGCGTCATGCTCTCGAGGTGCCATCTCGGCAGCACGCGCTCGAGCGCGTTCTCGAGCAGCGCGTCAGCGGCGACGAACGACGGCAGGCCCGTGATCCCCATTCCGGCGAGGGCCGCGGCATAGAGCGTGTCCGTGTGGATCGTGCTCAGGCCGGTTTGCGGCCGCTCGACGGTGAAGGTCTCGACCGGGCCCGACGCCGAGCTGCGCGTACTGAACGTGAGCTCGCGGACGAAGGTCGGCACCATCGCCTCGTGGCCGGCCAGATCGCGCGGATGGCGCGGGCGGCCGCGCAGGTCGAGGTATTCCGGCGCGGCGCAGGTCACGACCTCGGAACGCGCCAGCCGCCTGGCGATGAAGCTGCCGTCGATCTTCCTGCGCCCTTCCATGATGATCGTGACGTCGAAGTTCTCGTCGATCGTCTCGACCGGCCCCGGCACGGTCAGCTCGATCGAGACGCGCGGGTAGCGGTCGCGAAACTGCTTCAGGTGCTTGGCCAGTTGATGCACCGCGAACGCCGGCGGGCAGAGGACGCGCAAGTGGCCGCGCGGCTCGGCGTTGGAGGCGGTCGCCAGCGCCTCGGCCTCGTCGACTTCGGTCAGCACATGACGAACGCGCTCGAGGTAGGCCTCGCCCGTGTCGGTGAGCGAGAGGCGCCGCGTCGTGCGGTTCATGAGGCGAGCGCCGAGATGCTCCTCGAGGTCGGCGACGAGGCGCGTCACCACCGCGGCCGAGAGATTCAGGCCGCGCGCGGCGTTGACGAAGCTGCCCTCGTCGACAACGCGGGCGAAGACGCGCATCGAATGAAGTCGGTCCATCGCGGGCTCCTCATCGTTTCGTTTTCGGCAATGCGGTATTGAAGCACAGCTACTTTATTCGCGTATCGGCAATGACTACATTGGTCACGCCAACACAAGGAGCACGTCATGAACGCAAGACTTCTCTTCGCCACCACCGTGGCCCTCGCCGTCGTCAGCAGCTACGCCCTCGCCGACGACGCCAAGCCCCTCTCGCGCAGCGACGTCCGCGCCGAGTACCGTCAGGCCGCGGCCAGCGGCACCTTGCGCAGCAACGAGTACGACCGCGGCGCGCGCGATTTCGACGGCGCCGCCTCGACGCTGACGCGCGCCCAGGTTCTCGCCGACATGACGTCGTCGCGCCGGGCCAACACGCTGGTCGGGCCGATGCGCAACCGCACCTACAACCCCGGCGGCGCCGAGCTGCTGCGGCCCGCGACCCTGACGCGCGACGAGGTCAAGTCGGACGTCAAGAGCGCCGTCCACGACGGCAGCCTGCGCCGTTCGGACTACGACGGCGTGCCGGTCACGGTGTCGCGCCGCATCAGCCGCGAGCGCGCCGCGCCGGGTCGCACGGCCGGCTGATCAAGCTCTTTCGATCGGCCGCACGGTGAGGAACATCGCCTGCGGCGCCGCGTGGCCGCGCAGGAGCTTCACCGCGCAGTCGCGCTGGATGCGGCTCTCGTCGAGGACGCGGTGCAGCGCGTCGACCGAATCGACGACGGCGCCGTCGATGCCGAGCACGATGTCGCCTTCGCGCAGGCCGGCGCGAGCCGCCGGGCTCTGCGGATCGAGCGAGACGACGCGAACGCCGTGCAACTGGGCGAGGCCGAAGTGGCGCATCACGCGGCGGTCGATCGCCACCGTCTGCCCGGCCAGGCCGAGATAGCCGCGCCGGATCCGGCCGTGGCGCATCAGCTGCGGGATCACCCACGTGACCGTATCGATCGCGATCGCGAACGAGATCGACTGGGCGTCGCGGATGATCGCGGTGTTGACGCCGATCACCTCGCCGCGCGAGTTGAGCAGCGGCCCGCCCGAGCTTCCCGGGTTGAGCGCCGCGTCGGTCTGGATGACGTCGGGGATCAGCCGCCCGGTGCTCGCCCGCATGCTGCGGCCGAGCGCGCTGACGATGCCGGCGGTGGCGGTGTGCTCGAAGCCGAGCGGGTTGCCGATCGCGATCGCGATCTCGCCGCGCTTGAGCTCGGCGGACCGGCCGAGGGCGAGCGGCAGCAGCGACGTCCGCGCCGCCGCGCCAACGCGCAGCAGCGCCGTGTCGGTGTCGGGATCGTCGCCGACCCACTCGGCCGCCGACTCGGTGCCGTCGCCGAGCATCACCGAGTACGTGAACGCCGGCCGCGCCGCGTTCGTGGCCCGGCCGGCGCGGACGACGTGCGAGTTGGTCAGCAGGTAGCCGTCGGACGTGAAGACGAAGCCGGAGCCGCTGCCGAGCGCGCTGTCGGCGCCGCCGACGCGGACGGCGGCGACGCTCGGCCCGGCGCGCTCGACGACGCCGCTCACGGCCTGCGAGTACGCGTCGAGGAGGATCGAATCGGTGGCGCCCATGGCAAGAGTCCACTGCCCATCTCGGGCTCGTCGCCGCGGGCACAAGGCCGCGTCGGCGCCGGACCCGGCCGAACGAGCAGGGCCACACGCGCCGACGCGTCGGCCACCCTGGGAGGTGGTGCGACCGGAAGCGCAGTCAGATCCGCCGTTCGTGCGCTCGCCCGCGCCAACCGCGAACAAAGCCGCACCGGCCGGTGCCCGTGGGCGCGCGCGCGGCCGCGGCATCGTCAACACTGTCGGGCTCGCCTCGCTCCGATGGCGGTTGCCCGCGATCGAGACGACGATGCCCACCCCCAATAACAAGCCGAAGCGCGACGACATCTGGTGGCGCGTCGCCGCCCTCGTCGTCGGCCTGCCGCTGATGCTGGTGCTGGCGCTGACCGCGGTGAGCGTCGCCAGCGACGGCGGTCGGGTCCCGTCGGAGCTCGCCGCGGCGGCGCGCGAGACCGGCGTCATGCGCTGCTCCGAAGGAACGATCGATCATGGCGACGGCTCGCTCGTCGATCGCCTCTTCGACAGCGGCCGCTTTCGCTGCACCGCATGGCGCATGCGCCAGCATTTG
>DASYKC010000169.1:0-28256 GCA_035995885.1 Caldimonas sp.
TTGGCACCTCGATGTCGGCTCATCTCATCCTGGGGCTGTAGCCGGTCCCAAGGGTATGGCTGTTCGCCATTTAAAGAGGTACGTGAGCTGGGTTTAAAACGTCGTGAGACAGTTTGGTCCCTATCTTCCGTGGGCGCTGCAAGATTGAGAGAGCCTGCTCCTAGTACGAGAGGACCGGAGTGGACGCACCTCTGGTGTATCGGTTGTCACGCCAGTGGCATCGCCGAGTAGCTATGTGCGGAAGAGATAACCGCTGAAAGCATCTAAGCGGGAAACTCGTCTCAAGATGAGTCTTGCCGGGGCCTTGAGCCCCCTGAAGAGTCGTTCTAGACCAGGACGTTGATAGGCTGGGTGTGGAAGCTGGGTAACCAGTTAAGCTAACCAGTACTAATTGCTCGTGCGGCTTGACCCTATAACTTTGACGACCCGAGTCGTCGAGGCGAGTCAAGCGCGTTTGAACCGTTCTTCGCATCGAAGGACGCGATCGAGAATCTGATTACCCGCGGAAGCGGGTCGACTCTGCGAATTGGCCTACCGGCCGAAGTGCCGGGGGCGTCGGTTATGCCTGATGACCATAGCGAGGTGGTACCACTCCTTCCCATCCCGAACAGGACAGTGAAACGCTTCTGCGCCGATGATATTGCGGGTTCCCGTGTGAAAGTAGGACATCGTCAGGCTATTAATACCTTGAAGGCCTCCGTCGAACAGACGGGGGCCTTTTTTATTGGCCCGATCGGACATGCTCGCGCGCATCCAGCAACTCATCGCGACAACGATCCTCGGCGGCTTGCTCGCGACGTCCCTGATCGGTGCGCACGTGGGTCGGCCGTGGCTCGGCGCTGTATTCGCGGCGGTCGTTCTCTTCGGCTACGCGGCAGTGCTGGTGATCGAGTTCGCGTGGCTTTCGAGCTCATACGCGCAGGACGATCCGCTCCGGCCCCGAGCCTCCCAGCTGCTCCGCGCCTGGGCGGCCGAGGTCACCGCCGCACCGCGGGTATTTTTCTGGCGCCAGCCGTTTCGCTGGCGAAGCGAGCCCGACCATTTGCCCGCCAGCGCGCGAGATCGTCGCGGCATCCTGCTGGTCCACGGCTTCTTCTGCAATCGCGGCCTCTGGAATCCCTGGCTGCGCCGACTTCGGGGCGCCGACGTTCCTTTTGTCGCCGTCAACCTCGAACCGATATTCGGTTCGATCGACGACTACCGTGCTGCGGTCGGCGCCGGCGCGCGACGGCTCGAGCAGGCGACCGGCCTGGCTCCCGTGATCGTCGCCCACAGCATGGGCGGCTTGGCCGCGCGCGCGTGGCTCGCAGGCAATCGTGAAGCTGCCTGTCACCGTCTCGTGACGGTCGCATCGCCGCACTCCGGCACCCATCTGGGCGGCGCCCATGGGCACGGTGCGAACATCGACCAGATGCGTCTCGGCAGCGACTGGCTCACTCGGCTCGCGGACCGGGAATCGGCCGAGGCCCGCAGCCGCTTCATCTGCTTCTGGAGCCATTGCGACAACATCGTCTTCCCCACCCGGAACGCGACCCTGCCGGGCGCCGACAACCGCCACCTGGAGGTCACGCCGCATGTGCAGATGATCTATCACCCGGCCGTGATCGAAGAGGTGCTTCGGCTGGTCGACGCAGCGGCCTGATCATCCCGTAGGGTTCGCCCAGCAGCGAGGAGTCCGCTACTCAGTCGGCGTCGATCTCGGTGACGAGGTGCATGGCAGCGGCCGGCGAGAGGTTGAGGAAGCTCGCCACGTCGGCGACATCGTCCGGTACGGCGGCGTTGTCCCAGCTCGCGGCCGTATGGCGCGCCAGGCGCGCGCCCAGCGCCACGGACCGCGCGCCGGTATGGCCCGCCTGCGGCTCCTGGTTGTTCTCGGACAGCAACGAAGGCAGCCGCCAGGCGGCGACTAACGTCTTCTGGAGCTCCTCGAGCTCGATGTGAAGGACGCTTCGTTGCGCGACGCTCGACCGAAGGCTCGGATCGGCGTCCTGCATCGCGCGTATCTGCAGCGCCAGCCGCGGCGCGTGGCACCACAGCAGCATCTCGGCGAACTCGTGGAGGAGGGCGGCGGCATGCACCGTCGCCGCATGCGGATCGGTGCGATGGATCGCGAACGCGAGGGCGAAGCGCGCGCCGCGATGGGCGCGGCGCAGGACGCGCTCGAGACCGGCGAGCGCCTCGGGCGATCCGGCGAGCCGATCTTCGACGGCGACCGGCGTCGCGAAGGCGCGAAAGAACGGCGGAATGCCCATCATTACCAGCGCCGCGATCACCGTGTCCGGGCCCGTGACGACGCTGCGGCCGCGATGGTCCGACATGTACGCGAGCACCTTGAGCGTCATGAGCGGATCGCCGCCGATCATCTCGCCGATGCTGTTGGCGTCGGTGCGCTCTTCGTTGGCGCGCAGCGCGTCGAGCGCTTCGACGGTCTCGCGCAGCACGGGGATCTGGGCGCGGCGAAAGTGGTGGGTCCAGGCCGCGAGATCGCGGAGCGGGCGAACCAGCCCTTCCGATGCGGACGTCGGGCTCGTCACCGATCCTCCGGATGCGCGGTTTCCGCAGCGCTGTCGGGCCAGCCGAGCGCCGGTCGAGCGTGCCACGCCAGGCGTCGCCTTCCTTTCACAGCGCCAGCACCCGGCCTTCCTCGGCGGCGACGGTGCCGGCGAGCAGCGCCGAGTAGGTCGTCTCGACGGCTTCGCGGCCGCTGGCGACGACGACGCGCAGCCACGGCGCACGCGGCTCGGCGACGCGCTCGATGAAGCCCTGCCACGCCGATGCCATGCCCTGTTGCAAGCCGGTCGCGCCCCACTCCGCGACGCGCTTCTTGATCTGCGCCGGCGCGAAGAAGAGGACCGGTCGCGGCCCGGCCAAGCCCTTGCCGCCGCCGAGCGCCTGCCAGTGCGTGCCGCCGACCGAGCAGCTGTACGCGAGCTGCTCGCCCCAACGGTCGTGGACGGCGACCCGCAGCGTCGCATCGCCGCTCATGTCGACGTAAACGGCAGGGTCGCCGGCCGGCAGCGTCGTCACGTCGTCGTAGGCGACGACCTCGTCGTAGCAGCCGAGCCCGCGTGTGAAAGCGAGGTTCGCGGGCGACGTCAGGCCGACCACCTTCGGCATTCCGGACCCGCCGCGTCGGCGCGCCAGGCAAAAGGCCAGCCCGTATGCGGTCTTGCTCGAGGCGCTCGAGACCAGCAGCGTCTTTGCGCCGAAGAAGGCGTTGTCGGCGAGGAAGTCGTCGATCAGGAACGACGTGATGAAGAGCGGCTGCAGCAGCGCCATCAGCGCTTCGTGCTCGCGCCGATAGAGCGGATCCTCGCTGCATCGCAGGTACCGGTTGTAGATCTCGGGCAAATCGCGGCGCCGCGGCGCGCCGTCGAAGAAGCCCGCGGCGATGACACGCACCGGTGAGAGAACGACCTCGTCGGCCATCGGCCAGTAGCCGTAGAAGCGCTCGCCGACGTCGACGCCGTCGACCAGCGATTCGCTCACCGTCGCGAAGCCCCACACCGGAATGCAGCCGCTGTCCGCATCGCCGGTCGGAAAGAAGTCCCAGTAGTGCATCGACTCGCCGAAGGCGCCGTAGGTGACGTTGTTCGACGTCAGCGCGAACAGATCGATGCGCAGGCGCGCCTCGCCGGGCGCGAGCGGAGCCTGCGCCGTTTCGCGCCAGTGCGTGCGGCGCAGGTCGCTGCGGCCGACGGCAAACATCGTCGTCATGGGATGTCCGCCATCTTGCGCTCGATCACGCCCTCTTTCACGCCGGCACTCCCCGGCAATGTGCAGCTTTCATCGCTCCGGCCTCGGCAACGCGGCGCGATGGGCGAAGCTGGCAGGTCGAGCGAGCCGGCCACCGGGTCAGCTCCCAGATCGACCGTCACAGCCGGCGCACGCCGGGCAGCCGGCCGACCAGCTCGCCGTCGACGTAGAGCGCGCCTTCGGGTGCTCCCGCTTCGCCGTGGAACTCGAAGCGCGCAGCGCACGCCTCTTGCGCCGGGATCGACGCCGCCGCCGCCGGCGTGAGCGCCGCAGCGACACGCGCCAGCGCGTCGCTCGCGACCAGCAGCACGCCCGCCGCCAGGCGCAGCGCCGCCTCGCTCACGGGACGGGTTGCCCCGGCAGTCTGCCAGGGCCCTTCTTTCTTCAGGCTCGACATGATCTTTCCTTCGTCGCGCGCAGACGGCGGCGCCGCCTGCGCATCAGGGGATGTGTTTCATCGCGGCTGCCGGAACGGCAATCGGGTGACGGGACGGGGACATCGTGGTGTGGCTTCGCATGGCAGCTCCTTGGCAGTGAGAAAAACAGGACCGGAAAACAAAACGGCCCGGTGCAGTGACGCATCCCGGGCCGTTGAGGACGTCTTCGTGAAGACGTTCAGTGAGGCGTCACCCGGGCGGTGCCCCGTGGGCACCCATGACGTTCGACAACGCGACGGCACGGCTTGCCGGAAGGCAAGACAGCGCGCGGAGCGATGCGTCGGTACGGAACATGAGTGCTTCCTGATGCAGTGAAAACGCGGGGTGTCGCCGGCCTCGCGAGGCTCGACTTGGCGCGATCTTAGGACGGGCCGCGAAACCGGCGCAAGCGAAATCGCCGCCTGTCGCCGCGCACGTCGCGATTTCGTTTCGGCGGCGCAACGTCAGCGCGCCGCGCGCCGACCTACTGGAACGCGACCTCGGCGAAGCTGCGCAGCTTCCGGCTGTGCAGCTGGTCGACGCCGGCCTCGCGCAACAGCTCGATGGCGCGAACGCCGATGCGCAGGTGCTGGTCGACGCGCTCGCGATAGAAATGATTGGCCATGCCGGGCAGCTTGATCTCGCCGTGCAGCGGCTTGTCGCTGACGCAGAGCAGCGTCCCGTACGGCACGCGGAAGCGAAAGCCGTTGGCGGCGATCGTCGCGCTCTCCATGTCGAGCGCGATCGCCCGGCTCTGGCTGAAGCGGCGCTCGGGCGTGCTGAGCGCGTGGCGCGACGGCAGCAGCTCCCAGTTGCGGTTGTCGGTGCTGGCGACCGTGCCGGTGCGCATGATCCGCTTGAGCTCGTAGCCCTTCAGCTGCGTCACCTCGGCGACCGCCTCCTCGAGCGCGACCTGCACCTCGGCGAGCGCCGGGATCGGCACCCAGAGCGGCAGGTCTTCGTCGAGCACATGGTCTTCGCGGACATAGCCGTGGGCGAGGACGTAGTCGCCGAGCTGCTGCGTGTTGCGCAGGCCCGCGCAGTGGCCGAGCATCACCCAGGCATGCGGGCGCAGGACGGCGATGTGGTCGGTGATCGTCTTCGCATTGGCCGGGCCGACGCCGATGTTGACCATCGTGATGCCGCCGCCGTCGTCGCGAACGAGGTGGTACGCCGGCATCTGCGGCAGGCGCGGCGGCGCTGCGCCGAGGTCGTCGCCGGGCCGCGCCGGCATGCCGCTGCGCCGCTCGATGACGTTGCCCGGCTCGATGAAGGCGTCGTAATCGCCGCTCCCCGGCTCCCCGGCCATCGCCTCGTGGCCGAGGCGGACGAACTCGTCGATGTAGAACTGGTAGTTGGTGAAGAGGACGAAGTTCTGGAAGTGCTCGGGGTCGGTGCCGGTGTAGTGGCGCAGGCGGTGCAGCGAGTAGTCGACGCGCGGCGCGGTGAAGAGCGCGAGCGGATGCGCCTCGCCGGCACGCGCGACGTAGGTGCCGTTGGCGATGCCGTCGTCCATCGCGCCGAGGTCGGGCAGGTCGAACAGGTCGCGCAGGAGCAGCCGCCGCTCGGTCGAGAGGCTGCCCTCGATGTGATCGTGCTCGGCGAACGAGAAGTGGACCGGAATCGGCTGCACGCTCGTGCCGACCTCGAGCGAGACGCCATGGTTCTCGAGCAGGAGGCGGAACTGCTCGCGGTAGTAGCTCGCGAACAGGTCGGGCCGGGTGAGCGTCGTCTCATAGGTGCCGGGGCCGGCGACGAAGCCGTAGCTCAGGCGCGAATCCGCGCGCGCGACGGTGTCGGTGTGGACGCGAACGAACGGGTAGCACGCGCGCACGCGGCCCGCCGGCGCCACGCCGTTGACGAACGATTGCAGCGCGCCGCGCAGGTGATCGACGCTGGCGTCGTAGATCTCGCGCACGCGGGCAAGCGCGGCATCGGCGTCGTCGAAGAGCGCCGGGGCGACGAAGGCAGGAACGAGGCTCACGCCCGCTCAGCCCTCGCGCCGTTCGGCGCCGATCGAAGCCATGTCATGGGCCATTCGGCTCTCCTGGTCCGTGCGTGCAAAATCGCCCGCACCGCCCAATGATGCCGCACACGGATGACGCACCGATCATCGCCGGGCGCCGAGCCGTCCACCGAGGCCGCCGCAGGGGCGGCGCCGAGAAGTAAACGCGGGGTCATGCAGTGAAGGTTCTCGTTCTCGGTGCCGGCGTGATCGGCGTGACCGCGGCCTACGAGCTGGCAGGCGCGGGGCACGAAGTCGTCGTCATGGACCGCCAGCCCGGGGCCGGGCTCGAGACCAGCTTCGCGAACGCCGGCGAGGTCTCGCCCGGCTACTCGGCGCCGTGGGCCGCGCCGGGCCTGGCGCTGAAGGCGGTCAAGTGGCTGGCGATGCACCACCGGCCGCTCGTCATCCGCCACCTCGACGCGGCGATGATCCGCTGGTCGCTCGCCATGCTGCGCAACTGCACGGCGGCGCGCTACCAGATCAACAAGACGCGGATGGTGCGCCTGGCCGAGTACAGCCGCGACAGCCTGCGCGCGCTGCGCGCGGCGACCGGCATCGCCTACGACGAGCGCGCCCGCGGCACGCTCCAGCTCTTTCGCACCCAGGCGCAGTTCGACGGCAGCGCGAGCGACATCGCCGTCCTGCGCGAAAGCGGCGTCGCCTTCGAGCTGCTCGACCGCGCCGGTTGCCTGCGCCATGAGCCGGCGCTCGCCCGCGTCCAGGAGAAGTTCGTCGGCGGCCTGCTCCTGCCCGGCGACGAGACCGGCGACTGCCACCAGTTCACGCGTCGCCTCGGCGAGCTGGCGACCGAGCGCGGCGTCGACTTCCGCTTCGACACGACGATCCGCACCCTCGGCCGGAGCGGCGACCGCATCACCGGCGTCACGACCAGCACCGGCGTCGTCGACGCCGACGCCTACCTGGTCGCGCTCGGCAGCTACTCGCCGCTGCTGCTGGCGCCGATCGGCGTGCGCATCCCGGTCTATCCAGTCAAGGGCTACTCGATCACGGTGCCGATCGTCGACGCCGCCGGCGCTCCCGAATCGACGGTGATGGACGAGACCCACAAGATCGCGATCACGCGCCTCGGCGACCGCATCCGTGTCGGCGGCACGGCCGAGCTCGCCGGCTACACGCTGCGCCTGCACGAGGCACGCCGGCGCACGCTCGTTCACGTCGTCAACGATCTCTTCCCGGGCGGCGGCGACGTCGGCCGGGCCGAGTTCTGGTGCGGCCTCCGGCCGATGACGCCCGACGGCACGCCGGTCATCGGGCCGACGCCGATCGGCAACCTCTTCCTCGCCACCGGCCACGGCACGCTCGGCTGGACCATGGCCGCCGGCACCGGCCGGGTCATGGCCGACGTGATCTCGGGGCGCAGCGCCGGCATCGAGCTTGACGGCCTGACGATCGCGCGCTATCGCGGCGCCGTGCGTGCCGGCTGAGCGGGCGGCGATGGCGCTCGTCGAGATCGTCTCGCCGCTGGCCGGCAGCGTCGTCGCGGTCGCGGTCGAAGCGGGCGCGTCGGTCGCCGCGGGCGCGCTGATCGCGGTCGTCGAGTCGATGAAGATGGAGCACGAGATCCATGCCGCGAGCGATGGCGTGATCGAGGCGCTGCGCCATCAGGTCGGTGACGTCGTCGGCGAAGGCGCGGTCCTCGCCTTGCTGCGCGCGGGCGCCGGGTCGGCGCGCGCGAGCGACGCCGCTGGCGCCGCAAGCGGCTCCGTCGAGCGGCTGCGCGCCGACCTGCTCGAGCTGCAGGCGCGCGAGGCGCTGCTCGCCGATGCCAGCCGTCCCGATGCGATCGCCAGGCGCCACGCCCTCGGCCTGCGCACGGCACGCGAGAACATCGCCGACCTCTGCGACGCCGGCAGCTTCGTCGAGTACGGTGCGCTCGCCTACGCGGCGCAGCGCGGCCGGCGCGAGCTCGACGACCTGATCCGCAACACGCCCGCCGACGGCATGGTCACCGGCATCGGCAGCATCGATCGCGCGACCTTCGGCGCCGAGCGATCGCGTGCCGTCGTCATGGCCTACGACGCGACCGTCCTTGCCGGCACGCAAGGCCTGCGCAACCACCAGAAGACCGACCGGCTGCTGCAGATCGCGCACGAGCAGCGCCTGCCCGTCGTCCTCTTCGCCGAAGGCGGCGGCGGCCGGCCGGGCGACGTCGACATGCCGATCGTCGCCGGCCTGCACGTCACGACCTTCGCCAGCTTCGCGCGCCTGAGCGGCCGGGTGCCGGTCGTCGGCATCGTCGCCGGCCGCTGCTTCGCCGGCAACGCGGCGCTGCTCGGCTGCTGCGACGTGATCATCGCGACAGTCGCCAGCTCGATCGGCATGGGCGGCCCGGCGATGGTCGAAGGCGGCGGCCTCGGCGTCTTCCGGCCCGAGGAGATCGGCCCGAGCGACGTCCAGTCGCGCGCCGGCGTGATCGACGTGCTCGTCGCCGACGAGGCCGAAGGCGTCGCCGTCGCGCGCCGTTACCTCGCCTTCTTCCAGGGCCGGATCGCGGCCGACGAGGCCGCCGAGCCCGCCGATCCGGCGGCGCTGCGCACGCTGCTGCCGGCGAACCGGCTGCGCGCCTACGACATCCGCGCCGTCATCGCAGCGCTCGTCGATCCCGGCTCGGCGCTCGAGCTGCGCGCCGGCTTCGGCGCCGGCATCGTCACCGCGCTGGCGCGCGTCGAAGGCCGGCCGGTCGGCCTGATCGCCAGCAATCCGGCGCATCTCGGCGGCGCGATCGACGCCGACGCCGCCGACAAGGCGGCGCGCTTCATGCAGCTCTGCGATGCGCATGCGCTGCCGCTGGTCTCGCTCATCGACACGCCGGGCTTCATGGTCGGGCCCGAGATCGAGAGCCGCGGCCAGGTGCGTCACGTCAGCCGGATGTTCGTCGTCGCCGCGCAGTTGCGCATCCCGGTCGCGGCGATCGTCCTGCGCAAGGCCTACGGGCTCGGCGCGATGGCGATGGCCGGCGGCGGCATGCACGCGCCGATGGCGACGGTGGCGTGGCCGAGCGGCGAGTTCGGCGCGATGGGCCTCGAAGGCGCCGTCGAGCTCGGCTATCGCAAGGAGCTGGCCGCCGCGACCGAAGGCGCCGAGCGCGAGGCGCTGCGCGAAAAGCTCGTCGCCGCCCAGTACGAAAAGGGCAAGGCCCTCGACATGGCGGAGACGCTCGAGATCGACGCGGTCATCGACCCTGCCGAGAGCCGGCGCTGGCTGGTCGCGATGCTGGAATCGGCGCGGCTGCCCGAGACGGGCGGCCGCTTCATCGACCCGTGGTAGGCGCGTCGGGCCAGTGGCGCGCCTGCAGCGCGGGATCGGCGGCCTCGTAGCCGAGGGCGACGTCGTCGCTGCCGTCGACGTCGGCGACGAGGGCTTCGCCGGAGCGCGTGCTGGCGAGATACCAGCGCTTCACGTCTTCGACCCATTCCTCGTCGTTCGCCATGATCTTCCTCTGCGTCTGCGCGTCGGCCGACTGTCGGCGCCAATTTCGGATCGCGCCATCGGCGGCGGCTTCGACCCGCGGTAGGAGCTCGCCTACGCGCCAGATCGCGAGGATGACGCCGCTCGATGACATGCCGACGACAAGCGGCAGGTCGGCCAGTTCCGACAACGCTTTCAGCGTCGGCCGACGCGGCCGAACGTGCACCGCGTGCACGGCGCGACGTCGCCGTGTGCGATCCTCGGAGCAGGGCGCGCTCGTCGTGCCGGCCGATCAAGGAGCAGTCATGATTTCGTCCGTGTTGAATCGATCCGTGTTTCGACGAGCGAGCTCGCGCTGGCTCGGGACCGGCGGCATGGTCGCCGCGCTCGCTGCGACGACGTTGACTGCGTGCGGTCCGCGCGACGAGACGCCGCTCGCCGGCGGCAGCGCCGCAGCGCCGCTCAGTGCCCCGACCGCGCCGGCCGTCGCGCCGACCGGGATGCCCGTCGATCCGGCGCGCGTCGGCAATCCGGTTCCCGCCCAGCAGATGCCCGCGGCCGTGACCGCACCGGCGCCGGCCTACGCGCCGCCGCCGGTCGTGGTCGCCCAGGCGCCGGCTCAAGCTCCCGCTTACGCGCCGGTGCCGCCGAACGGCTACGCCGCGCCGCCGCAGTACGTGCCGGTCCCGGCGGGCAATCCGACGGTCGTCGCCCAGAACCGCCCGATCCAGGTCCAGCCCGCGCCGCGGACAGCAGCGCCGGTCGTGCCGCGCAACCGCGTCGGCTCGATCACGGGCATCGAGCCGATCCGCACCCGGCCGAAGGGATCGGGCGCGGGCGCGGTGATCGGCGGCGTCCTCGGCGGCGTCCTCGGCAACCAGTTCGGTCACGGCCTCGGTCGCGCGGCGATGACCGGCGCCGGCGTGGCAGGCGGCGCGATCGCAGGCAACAATGTCGAGCGCAACTACAAGGAGGGCGTGGCCGGCTACCGCGTCCACGTCCGGCTCGACAATGGCTACACGCGGACCTTCCAACGCAGGAACATCGGCAACCTCCACGTCGGCGACCGCGTCCTCCTCGACGCCAACGGCTTCCGCCGCGCCTGACGCGAAGGGCGGCGCGGCCAAGCCAGGCAAGACCGGCAAGGCGCCCGGCCGCATTCGCGTCGGTGTCGGCGGCTGGGTCTACGAGCCGTGGCGCGCCAACTTCTATCCGCCGGGTCTGGCCCACGCGCGCGAGCTCGAGTACCTGAGCCGGCGCGTCACCGCGATCGAGATCAACGCCACCTACTACCGCACGCAGAGCGCGGCCAGCTTCGCGAAATGGCGCGACGCGGCGCCCGACGATTTCGTCTTCGCCGTCAAGGCGACGCGCTATGCGACCAACCGCCGCGTCCTTGGCGAGGCCGGCGAGTCGGTCGAGCGCTTCGTGGCGAGCGGCCTGACCGAGCTCGGGCCGAAGCTCGGCCCGATCGTCTGGCAGTTCGCGACGACCAAGGCCTTCGACGCCGACGACTTCGGCGCTTTCCTGAAGTTGCTGCCGGCGCGCGTCGGCACGACGCCGCTGCGCCACGCGATGGAGGTGCGCCATCCGAGCTTCATGTGCGCCGAGTACCTCGCGCTGGCGCGCCGCCATGGCGTGGCGACGGTGTTCGCCGACTCGGACGACTACCCGTCGTTCGCCGACGTCACCGGCGATTTCGTCTATGCGCGCCTGATGCGATGCGAGTCGGCGAACGAGTCCGGCTACCCGGCCGAGGGCATCGCTGCCTGGGCGGCACGAGCGCGTGAATGGAGCGGAGGGCGCGCGCCGGAAGGGCTCGCGCACGTCGAGGCGACATCGGCGAGAGGGCCGGCGCGCGATGTCTTCATGTTCTTCATCAGCGGCGCGAAGGAGCGTGCGCCCGCTGCGGCCGTCGCCGCGCTGGCTGCGCTCGGGATGACGCCGAACGCCGTCTGATGGCCGCCAACGACAAGGCCCCGGCCGCTCGACGCGGCCGGGGCCTTTGCCTCACGTTCTTTCGCTAGGCGCCGCGGTTGCGGCCGAAGAGGAAGGTGGCGACAGCGAGGATGATGAAGACGACGAACAGGATCTTGGCGATGCCTGCGGCCCCGGCGGCAATGCCGCCGAAGCCGAACAGCGCCGCGATCAGTGCGATCACGAAGAACACAACGGCATAGTGAAGCATGTCTAACTCCTGAGGGGCGCCGCGGCGCGGAACCAGTGACGAGCTCATCATCGCCGCCGCGAGGCGAGCTGCCGATAGGCTGAACCGCTGAACGCGTGTCGGGTTCGCGTCGCACCGGCTGTCGGACCGCTCCGACGCGGCTGCCGCCGATCGCGCGACGTGCCAAACTCGCCGACCACGCCTTTCGCTCCGCCGATGACCGCCGCTCCCGCCAACGCTTCCGCCTTCCCGGCCCCCGCAACCGCCCCGGTGCCGGACCGCCCGCCGCGCCCCGCCGCGACGATCGTCGTCCTGCGCGACGGCGCCGCGGGCATCGAGGTGCTGCTGTCGCGACGCGCCGAGAGCGGCGATCACAACAGCGGTGCCTGGGTCTTTCCGGGCGGCATCGTCGAGCCGGGCGATGCCCTGGCGCACGACGCCTGCGTCGGCCTCGACGACGCCGAGGCAAGCCGCCGGCTCGGTCTCGAGAGCGGCGGCCTCGACTACTACGTCGCCGCGATCCGCGAGTGCTTCGAGGAGGCGGGGCTGCTCTTCGCGCGAGCGCAGGGCGATGCCCTTGTCGACCTCGACGGCAGCGACGCGGCCCGCCTGGCGCCGTGGCGCCGCGCGCTCCATCGCGGCGAGCGCGACGTGGCCGCGCTCTGCGCCGCCGAAGGGCTGCGCCTCGCCGTCGACCGGCTCGTCTATCTCAGCCACTGGCTGACGCCGCTCGGCCGCGCCAAGCGCTTCGACACGCGCTTCTTCGTCGCCGCGGTGCCGGCCGCGCAGACCGCCGCGCACGACGGCGCCGAGCTCGTCGAGCAGCTCTGGATCGCGCCCGAAGAGGCGCTCGCGCGCAGCGCTTCGCTGAAGCTGCTCACGCCGACGCAGAAGACGCTCGCCACGATGGCGCGCTTCGCGACCGTCGCCGAGGCGATGGCGTGGGCGGCGGCGCCGCGCACGGTGGCACTGGTGATGCCGCGCGTCGCCAGCGGCCGCGACGGCTTCCGGCCGGTGCTGCCCGACGAGCACGCCTGGGCCGAGCTCGGCCGCATCGACCCGGCCGGCCACGGCAACGCGTCGTACGAGCTCGTTCCCGATCGCGCGGTTCGCTTGTCCGATCGCGTCATCCGCGTCACCGCCGACAACGGCAGCGTCATGACCGGCCCGGGGACGAACACCTACCTCGTCGGCGGTGCCGGCGCCGAGCGCTGGGCGGTCATCGATCCCGGCCCGGCGCTCGACGCGCACGTCGACGCGATCCTGGCCGCGGCGCCGGGGCCGATCGACCGCATCTTCGTCACCCACACGCACAAGGACCATTCGCCGGCGGCGCTCGCCCTGAAGGAGCGCACCGGCGCGACCGTTCTCGGCCTGGCGCCGCTGCACCGCGAATGGCAGGACGGCACGTTCGCCGCCGACGTCACGCTGCACGGCGGCGAGCGGATCGCGCTCGCCGACGGAACGCACCTGGCCGTCGTCCACACGCCGGGCCACGCCAGCAACCACCTCTGCTACCTGCTCGAGGAAGAGAAGACGCTTTTCACCGGCGACCACGTCATGCAGGCCTCGACCGTCGTCATCAACCCGCCCGACGGCGACATGGCGGCGTACCTCGCGTCGCTGCGCGAGGTCGCCACGCTCGACCTCGACTGGCTCGCGCCCGGGCACGGCTTCCTCATGGCCGAGCCGCGCGCGGCGATCGAGGCGATCGTCGCGCACCGCCAGAAGCGCGAGGCCAAGGTCGTCGCCGCGCTCGCCGAGCTCGGGCCGGCGCCGGCCGAGCGGCTGCTCGCCGCGGTCTACGCCGACGTGCCGCTGCACCTGCACGCGATGGCGATGCGCTCGCTCACGGCGCACCTGCTCAAGCTGCGCGACGACGGCGCCGCCGCCGAATCGGCGGGCGACTGGTCGCTCGTTCCACCGGCAGGCTGAGCGCGCGCCGGCAAGCGCGGACGCGCGCCGACGCTCGCCTCAGGCGGCGCGGCCGAGGCCGCCGAGCAGCTTGTCGAGCGTCGCCGGGTAATCGCGGACACGAACGCCGCAGGCGTTGTAGATCGCGTTGACGACCGCGGCGCCGGAAGCGCAGGTGCCGAGCTCGCCGACGCCCTTGATCTTGAGCGGATTGGTCTTGTCGTCGATCTCGGAGAGGAAGTGGGCCTCGATCGCCGGGATGTCGGCGTGCGCGGGCACGTGGTATTCGGCGAGGTCGTGGTTGGCGAAACAGCCGAAGCGCGGATCGACGAGGCCTTCTTCGGCGAGCGCCGCGCCGACGCCCCAGATCATTCCGCCGATCGCCTGCGACGTCGCCGTCTTCATGTTGAGGATGCGGCCGGCGGCGAACACGCCGAGCATCCGCATCAGCCGCGCTTCGCCGCTCGCCATGTCGACGCCGATCTCGACGAAGTGGGCGCCGTACGATTGCTGCGAGTACTTCTTCGTCATCTCGCCGGGCTTGATCTCGCCGTCGGCTTCGAGGCGGGTGTCGGCGGCGAGCCGCGACAGGATCACGGTGCGGCCCGCCGCCGCGACCTTGCCGTCGAAGAAGCGCGCCTCGCCGAGGCTCATGCCGGCGGCGGTGACGATGCCGACGCGCAGTTTGTCGCAGGCGTCGAAGAGCGCCGAGCCGGCGCTGGCCGCGCCGAACGAGCCGCCCGAGCCGGCGGTCTCGGGAAAGTCGCTGTCGCCGATCTCGATGCGGACGCGGTTCGCCGGCAGGCCGAGCATCTCGGCGGCGATCTGCGTGAAGATCGTGTAGCTGCCGGTGCCGATGTCGGTCATCGACATGCGCGCGACCAGGAAGCCGTCGCGATCGAGCAGCACCTTGCACTTCGACGGGCGCAGGAAGTTGCCGCGCGTCGCCGCCGCCATGCCGATGCCGATCAGGAAGCGGCCGCGCCGCACCTGGCCCGGACGCGGGTTGCGCTGGCTCCAGCCGAAGCGGCGCGCCCCTTCCTGCATGCAGGCAACGAGCTGGCGCGTCGAGTACGGGACGCGCTTCTCCGGGTCTTCGCTCGGCTCGTTGCGCAGGCGCAGCTCGATCGGATCGAGGCCGAGCTTTTCGGCGAGCTCGTCGATCGCGCACTCGAGCGCGAGCAGGCCGACCGCCTCGCCCGGCGCGCGCGTCGAGTCGGAGACCGGCAGGTCGAGCCTGACGCGGCGGTGCCGCGTCATCCGGTTCGGCGCCGCGTAGAGCGATCGCGTCTGCTGCGCCGCGGCCTCGTAGAAATCGTCGAAGCGCGCACAGTGGCTGGTCGCCTCGTGGCCGATCGCGAGCAGCTTGCCGTCGGCGCTCGCGCCGAGGCGAACGCGCTGGATCGTCGCGCTCCGATGCGTCGTGATGTGGAACATCTGCTGGCGCGTCAGCGCCGTCTTCACCGGTCGATTGAGCTGGCGCGCCGCCATCGCCGAGAGCAGCGCATCGGCGTGGATCGGCAGCTTGCCGCCGAACCCGCCGCCGATGAAGCGGCTGACGATGCGGACGTTCTCGACCGGGATCATGAGCGTGTTGGCGACGCACTTCTGCGCGCTCTCGAGCAGCTGCGACGAGCAGTGGATGACGACGCGGTCGCCTTCCCACCAGGCGAGCGCGGCGTGCGGCTCCATCTGCGCGTGGATGTGGTACGGCGTCTTCCAGGTCGCGTCGACCTTGACCGCGGCGGCAGCGAATGCGGCCTCGAAGTCGCCGACCGCCGAGTCGGGCTCGTGGTCGGGCTTTGGCTCGGGCTTTTCGCCGCGCTCGAGCGAGCGCTCGAGCTCGTACTCGCCGGCCTCGGGCGCGTAGTCGACGCGGATCGCCAGCGCCGCGGCACGCGCTTCCTCGAAGGTCTCGGCGACGACAAAGGCGACCGGCTCGCCGTACTGCTCGATCCTGGCGTCGTTCAGGTACGGCTTGGCGCGCGCGAACCGGTCGTCGAGCGAGAGCGGCCCGAACGGCGCCTGCGCCGGCGCGTTCTTGTGCGTCATGACGAGCATCACGCCAGGCGACCGCTCGGCGGCAGCGGTGTCGATCGACGCCACGGTGCCGCGCGCGATCGTCGCCTCGACGATGAAGCCGTAGGCCGGCTTCGTTCCTTCGCGCACCTCGAAGGCGTAGGGCGCGCGGCCGGTCACCTTCATCCTGGCGTCGACGCGATCGAGCGGCGCGCCGATCAGGCCCTGCTTGTTGTCGTCGAGCGGGTTGCGACCCGCGGGCGAGTTCATCTCCATCGTCACGCTCCCGTCGCTTCGGCGACGACCGATGCCAGCGCGCGCCGGGCGAGCGGGATCTTGAAATCGTTGTGGCCCTGGCCGCGCGCGCCGGCGAGGACCGCGTCGGCGGCAGCGTCGACCGCGGCCGCGCTTGCCGGCGCACCGACGAGCGCCTGCTCGGCCGCCTCGACGCGCCAGGGCTTGTGCGCGAGGCCGCCGAAGGCGAGCCGGGCGCTGCGGACCCGCCCCTGCACCGAGTCGACGATCGCCGCGACCGAGACCAGCGCGAACGCATAGGAGGCGCGATCGCGCACCTTGCGATAGAGATGCCGGCCGGGCAGCGGCGGCGGCAGCGTCACCGCGGTGATGAGCTCGCCCGGCTGCAGCGTCGTCTCGATCTGCGGCGTCTCACCCGGCAAGCGGTGCAGCTCGGCGATCGGGATGACGCGCTGCGCGCCGCCGGGCACGATCGTCTCGACGCGCGCGTCGAGCGCGCGCATCGCCACGGCCATGTCCGACGGATGCGTCGCGATGCAGCGGTCGCTCGCACCGACGATCGCATGCATGCGGTTGAAGCCGCCGATCGCCGCGCAGCCGCTGCCGGGCGCGCGCTTGTTGCATGGCTTGGAGGTGTCGTAGAAGTAGTAGCAGCGCGTTCGCTGCAGCAGGTTGCCGCCGGTCGTCGCCTTGTTGCGCAGCTGCCCCGAGGCGCCGGCGAGCAGCGCACGCGAGAGCACGGCGTAGTCGCGGCGCACGCGCAGGTCGGCGGCGAGATCGGCGTTGCGGACGAGCGTGCCGATGCGCAGGCCGCCGTCGGCCATCGGGTCGATGCGGTCGAGGCCGCCGATCCGGTTGATGTCGACCAGGTGCAGCGGCGCTTCGACCTGCAGCTTCATCAGGTCGAGCAGGTTGGTGCCGCCGGCGATGAACTTGGTGTCGGGACGCGCCGCGACGGCGGCCGCGGCGGCCCCCGCCGACTCGGCGCGCTCGTAGGTGAACGCCCTCACGGACGCACCCCGCCCGCATCCTTGATCGCGGCGACGATGCGCGGATAGCAGCTGCAGCGGCAGAGGTTGCCGCTCATGCGCTCGCGGATCTCGAGGTCGGTGAGGGCGATGCGGCGCTCGTCGAGGTCGGCGCTGACGTGGCTCGGCATGCCGCGCGCGGCCTCGTCGAGCATCGCCACCGCCGAGCAGATCTGGCCGGGCGTGCAGTAGCCGCACTGCAGGCCGTCGTGACGAACGAACGCCGCCTGAATCGGATGGAGCGTCTCGTTCGGCGGCGCCGCGCCGGTCGCGAGACCTTCGATCGTCGTCACCGATTGGCCGTCGTGCATGACGGCGAGCGTCAGGCAGGCGTTGATGCGGCGGCCATCGACAAGCACCGTGCAGGCGCCGCACTGGCCGTGATCGCAGCCCTTCTTCGATCCGGTCAGGTGGAGGTGTTCGCGCAGCGCGTCGAGCAAGCTCGTCCGCGTGTCGAGCGTCAGCTCGCGCCGCTCGCCGTTGACGACGAGGCGGACCGGCAAGCGTTGCGGCACGCCGGCGGCGACGTCGGGCTCGGCTGCGGGGGGCGACGGCGCGCTGGCGCAGCCGGCGATCACGGAAGTGGAGGCAGTCATCGCGACTCCGGTCTTGAACACGTCTCGCCGGGTCATCGCCCAGCCAGATCCTTCGTCCATCGAGGTGCCACCTTCGGCGTTGCAGTCGCCGCTAGCGGCAACCGCCGTGCCTGTCGCCGGGTCGCGCCGCGCGACGATGCGCTAGGTGCAGCGAATGCCGAGCTCGTGCAGCGCGTCGATCGCCGCGGCGTCGAAGCCCCAGCCCTGCAGCGCGGCCAGGCCGCCGCTGCCGCGCTCGGGCGGCGGCAGCGGTGCTGCGGCCGGCGTGCGATCGAAGCGGGGTGCCGGCGCCGGCTGGGCGATGCCGCCGACGTCGATTGAGCCGCCGCGCGAAGCGATGTGCGGATGGCGGCGCGACTCGGCGAACGAGAGCACCGGCGCGAAGCATGCGTCGGAGCCGGCGAAGACGGCCTCCCACTCGGCGCGCGTGCGCTGCCGGAAGCGCGCCGTGAAGCGCTCGCGCAACGCCGGCCACGTGCTGCGGTCGTGCTGTGTCGCGAGCAGCGACGCCTCGAGGCCGAGCCGCTCGATCAGCGCGGCATAGAACTTCGCCTCGATTGCGCCGATCGCGACATGGCGGCCGTCGCTCGTCTCGTAGGTGTCGTACCAAGGCGCGCCCGAGTCGAGGGCGTTGACGCCGCGCGCGCCGTCCTGCCACTGGCCCGAGGCGACCATGCCGGCGAACATCGTCGCCAGCAGCGACGCGCCGTCGACCATCGCCGCGTCCACGACCTGGCCGCGGCCGCTCGATCGCGCCTCGATCACGCCGCAGGCGATGCCGAACGCGAGCAGCATGCCGCCGCCACCGAAATCGCCGACGAGGTTGAGCGGCGGGACCGGCGCCTCGCCGGCACGGCCGATCGCGTTCAGCACACCGGCCAGGGCGATGTAGTCGATGTCGTGGCCGGCGCGCTCGGCGAGCGGTCCCGACTGACCCCAGCCGGTCATTCGGCCGTAGACGAGGCGCGGGTTGCGCGCATGCATCGCCTCGGGACCGAGGCCGAGCCGCTCCATCACGCCGGGGCGAAAGCCCTCGATGAGCGCATCGGCGCGTTCGCCCAGGAGCAGCGCCGCCTCGGCGCCGTCCTCGGTCTTCAGGTCCAAGGTCAGCGAGCGACGGCCGCGCAGCATCACGTCGAAGCGCCGCTCGCGCTTCAGCCCGAGCTCGGCCTCGACGGGCCGGTCGACGAGGATCACGTCGGCGCCCATGTCGGCGAGCATCATCCCGGCGAAAGGGCCGGGGCCGATCGCTTCGAACTCGAGGACGCGCAGCCCGGCGAGAGGCCCCATCGCGCTACATGTTGCGCCGGTACTGGCCGCCGACCTCGAACAGCGCGGCCGTGATCTGGCCGAGCGAGCAGACGCGCACCGCATCGATCAGCACCGCGAAGACGTTGCCGTTGTCGATCACCGTCTGCTGGAGGCGGCGCAGCATCGCCGGCGCGGCGCTGGCATAGCGGGCATGGAAGTCGGCGAGGCGGGTGAGCTGACCCTGCTTCTCCTCCTCGGTCGAGCGCTGCAGCTCGACCGGCTTCGCGGCGGCCTCGCCGTGCGGATGGCGGAAGGTGTTGACGCCGACGATCGGGTACTCGCCGGTGTGCTTGAGCATCTCGTAGTGCATGCTCTCTTCCTGGATCTTGCCGCGCTGGTAGCCGGTCTCCATCGCGCCGAGGACGCCGCCGCGCTCGCTGATCTTCTCGAACTCGCCGAGCACGGCTTCCTCGACCAGCTCGGTCAGCTCGTCGATGATGAAGGCGCCCTGGCTCGGGTTCTCGTTCTTCGCCAGGCCCCACTCGCGGTTGATGATCAGCTGGATCGCCATCGCCCGGCGCACCGAGTCCTCGGTCGGCGTCGTGATCGCCTCGTCGAAGGCGTTGGTGTGGAGCGAGTTGCAGTTGTCGTAGATCGCAATCAGCGCCTGCAAGGTCGTCCGGATGTCGTTGAACTGGACCTCCTGCGCGTGCAGGCTCCGCCCGCTCGTCTGCACGTGGTACTTGAGCTTCTGGCTGCGCTCGTTGGCGCCGTAGCGGTCGCGCATCGCGATCGCCCAGATGCGCCGCGCGACCCGGCCCATCACCGTGTACTCCGGGTCCATGCCGTTCGAGAAGAAGAAGCTCAGGTTGGGCGCGAAGTCGTCGATCGACATGCCGCGCGCGAGGTACGCCTCGACAAAGGTGAAGCCGTTCGAGAGCGTGAACGCGAGCTGGCTGATCGGGTTCGCGCCGGCCTCGGCGATGTGATAGCCGGAGATGCTCACCGAATAGAAGTTGCGCACCTTGTGCTCGACGAACCACTGTGCGATGTCGCCCATCACCTTGAGCGAGAACTCGGTCGAGAAGATGCAGGTGTTCTGGCCCTGGTCTTCCTTCAGGATGTCGGCCTGCACCGTGCCGCGGACGTTCTCCTTGACCCAGGCGGCGATGCCCACGACCTCATCGGCGTTCGGCTCGCG
Organism: Caldimonas sp.; assembly: GCA_035995885.1. Taxonomy (GTDB): domain Bacteria; phylum Pseudomonadota; class Gammaproteobacteria; order Burkholderiales; family Burkholderiaceae_C; genus Schlegelella_A. Next base: position 20,041 of record DASYKC010000169.1, read on the forward strand.
TTTCTTCTCGGCGCGGAACCCGTCGAGCTTCTGGTCGATCGCGGTGTTGATGAACATCGCCAGGATCGTCGGCGCCGGGCCGTTGATCGTCATGCTCACCGAGGTGCTCGGGCTGGTCAGGTCGAAGCCCGAATAGAGCACCTTCATGTCGTCGAGGGTGGCGATCGAGACGCCCGAGTTGCCGACCTTGCCGTAGATGTCGGGCCTGAGCGCCGGATCGTTGCCGTACAGCGTGACCGAGTCGAACGCGGTCGAGAGGCGCTTGGCCTCCATGCCGGCCGAGAGCAGCTTGAAGCGGGTGTTGGTCTTGAAGGCGTCGCCTTCGCCGGCGAACATCCGCGTCGGGTCTTCGTTCTCGCGCTTGAACGCGAACGTGCCGGCGGCGTACGGGAACGTGCCCGGCACGTTGTCGAGCAGCAGCCACTTGAGGATCTCGCCCTCGTCCTCCCAGGCCGGCAGCGAGACCTTCGGCACCTTGTTGCCGGAGAGGGTCGTGTGATTGAGCGGCGTGCGGATCTCGCGCCCGCGCACGGCGTGGACGTATTCGTCCTGGGCGTAGGCGCGCCGCAGTCCGGGCCATTCGGCCAGCAGCCGGCGCGCCCTCGGGTCGAGCCGCGCCTCGCGCTCCTCGGCCAAGGCGTTGACGGCGCCGAAGGCATTGGTCTTGTCGGGGTTGGCCTCGAACAGCATGCGCGCGCTCGCGCGCAGCTGCTGGATCTCGCGCGCCAGCCGCGCCGACGCCAGCGCGGCGCGCTTGTAGGCGCGGACCGCGTCGACGATGTCGGCGAGGTAGCGCGAGCGCGATGCGGGCACGATCGGCACCTGGTGCGTGCTGTGTCGTGTCGCCGCCCGGGGCAGCGTTCCCGGCGCGAGGGCCAGGCCGAGCGCGGTCAGGCGCGGCAGCATCGCCTGGTAGAGCGCGGTGACGCCGTCGTCGTTGAAGCGGCTCGCCATCGTGCCGAACACCGGCATCTCGTCGGGGCGCCTGGCGAACGCCTCGCGGTTTCGCTGCACCTGCTTGGCGACGTCGCGCAGCGCGTCGGCGGCGCCCTTGCGGTCGAACTTGTTGATGGCGACGAGCTCGGCGAAGTCGAGCATGTCGATCTTCTCGAGCTGGCTCGCCGCGCCGAACTCGGGCGTCATGACGTAGACCGGCACGTCGACGAGCGGAACAATCGCGGCGTCGCCCTGGCCGATGCCCGAGGTCTCGACGATGACCAGGTCGAAGCCGGCCGCCTTTACCGCGGCGAGCACGTCGGGCAGCGCCGCGCTGATCTCGCTGCCGAAATCGCGCGTCGCCAGCGAGCGCATGAAGACGCGCGCGCCGTCGCCCCAGGGCGCGATCGCGTTCATGCGGATGCGGTCGCCGAGGAGGGCGCCGCCGCTCTTCCGCCGCGACGGGTCGATGCTGATCACGGCAATCTGCAGCCGGTCGCCCTGGTCGAGGCGAAGGCGCCGGATCAGCTCGTCGGTCAGGCTCGACTTGCCGGCGCCGCCGGTGCCGGTGATGCCGATGACCGGCGTCGTCGCGTCGCGCGCGGCGCTGCGCAAGTCCTCGCGCAACGCGGCCGACGTGGCGCCGCTCTCGAGCGCGGTGATGAGCCGGGCGAGGGCGCGCCGCGCCGGCTCGCCGGCGCCGCGGATCGGCGCCAGTGAGGTCGGCGCCTGCGCCGCCAGGTCGACGTCGCAGCGCATCATCATCTCGCCGATCATTCCCGCCAGGCCCATGCGCTGGCCGTCCTCGGGGCTGTAGATGCGCTCGACGCCGTAGGCGTGCAGCTCGGCGATCTCGCTCGCGACGATGACGCCGCCGCCGCCGCCGAAGACGCGGATGTTCTCGCCGCCGCGCGCCTTGAGCAGGTCGATCATGTACTTGAAGTACTCGACGTGGCCGCCCTGGTACGAGCTGATGGCGATGCCCTGGACGTCTTCCTGCAGCGCCGCGGTGACGACCTCGTCGACCGAGCGGTTGTGGCCGAGGTGGATCACCTCCGCGCCCATCCCCTGCAGGATGCGCCGCATGATGTTGATCGCGGCGTCGTGGCCGTCGAACAGGCTCGCGGCAGTGACGAAGCGCACCTTGTGCGCCGGCCGGTAGTCGGCGAGGGCCTTGTAGTCGGCGGAGAGTTGCGTCATCGCGATACCTCAGGTGACCTTGACGTTCGCCAGCGCGGGGTCGCCGGGCGGATAGCGCAGGCGCAGCGCCTCGAGGGCCGTCTTCACCGCGGTGGCGATCATCAGGTTGCGGTGGGTCTTCGAATCGGCCGGCACGATCGTCCACGGCGCCCAGGGCGTTCCGGTCGCGCCAATCGCGTCGGCGAACGCGTCCTGGTAGTCGTCCCACCGCTTGCGCTCTTCGAGATCGCCGGGCGCGAACTTCCAGTGCTTGGTCGGATCGTCGAGCCGGGCCTGCAGGCGCTGCCGCTGCTCGTCCTTCGAGATGTGGAGGAAGAACTTGAGGACGATGGTCGCAGTCTCGGCGAGGAGCTTCTCGAAGGCGTTGATGTGCTCGTAGCGCTGCGTCGCCTCCTTGCGCGAGATCCAGCGCTTGACGACCGGCACCAGCACGTCTTCGTAGTGGCTGCGATTGAAGATCGCGATCTCGCCCGCGCCCGGCACCTTCTGGTGGATGCGCCAGAGAAAGTCGTGCGCGAGCTCCTCCTCGGTCGGCACCTTGAAGGCGGCGGTGCGCACGCCGAGGGCGCTCGTCTTCGCGAACACGCTGCGGATGGTGCCGTCCTTGCCGCTGGTGTCGGTGCCCTGGAGGACGACCAGCACCTTGAATCTGCGATCGGCGTACAGCGTGTCCTGGAGCCGGTCGATGTCGTCGGCGAGGGCGTCGATGGCGGCCTGGTCGACCGACTTGTCGCCGGTCGAGAACGGTTTGGCGCGCGGGTCGACGGCGGCGAGATCGAAGCGGCGCGCGCGCTTTTTCGGCGGCGTCGGCAGGGCCGCGCCGTCATACTGGAAGTCCGCGAGGCGCGCGCCTCGTTTCTTCGCCACGTTGTCTCCGCGCTCGAGTCCTCGGCACCACGCCGATTGACGTATACGTCAATCGCAGTGTAGCGCCCGGCTTCGTGCGGACTCGGGCGGCCGTGGGCGCCGGCGGCCGCGGCGCGGACGAGCGGCGCGGCGCGTCAGCGACGCGCCCAGTGGCCTTCCTGCAGATGCCAGCGGCCTTCGTGCTGGACCCAGCGGTGCGGCTGCCAGCCGTAGCCGGGCCGGCCGTGCTCGTAGCGGCCGCCGACCCAGGTGTGGCGGCCGCCGCGCCAGCCCCAGTAGCCGTCGATCCAGACGGCGCCGACGAAGGGCGGCGGCGGCAGCGTCTCGTAATACGGCGCCGGCGGCGCGACGTCGGTGACGATGACTTCGCCGCCCGGCGCATAGGCGCCGTAGGGACGGCCGACCGGCGCGACGACGCAGGCCGAGAGGGCGGCGCTGCAGACGGCAGCGAGGGCGAGGGTGCGACAGGACATGGCGATCTCCCTGAGAGACAGGCGCGCTCGGCGCCCCACCTTCCTTCAACCGGCGATCCGGGCGCATCGATGACCCGCCGCCGCCGGCTTTACAGTCCTTTTCGCGCCGCGCACAGACCTTCGGCAAAAGCTGCATGATGGCGGCCCGCGCCTTCGCCGGAGGAGTCCATGGCCCGCCTTCTCGCCGCCTTCTGCTTGGCCTTCGGGGTCGCGTTCGGCGCCGCCGCGTCGGCGCAGGCGCAAGCGGTGTCGGCGGCCGACGCGCAGGCCGCGCGCACGATCGTCAGCGCCCAGCTCGCCGCCTTCGCGAGCGACGATGCCAAGCGCGCGTTCTCGTACGCGGCGCCCTCGATCCGCGAGATGTTCGGCACGCCGGAGCGCTTCATCGCGATGGTCAAGACCGGCTATCCCGCCGTCTACCGGCCCTCGGGCGTGACCTTCCTGATCCCGCTGCGCGTCGACGGCGAGCTCTTGCAGGGCGTTCATCTCACCGATGCCGCCGGCGTGCTCTGGCTCGCCACCTACCGGCTCGAGCGCCAGCCCGACGGCAGCTTGCGCATCGCCGGTTGCGACGTGCAGCCGGCGACCGGCAAGATGATCTGAGGCGCGCAGCGAATGGGCTTTCTCGCCGTCGACGTCGGCAACACCCGCCTCAAGTGGGCGCTCTACGCGATGCCGGCGCCGGGTGCCGTCATGCTGGCGCACGGCGCGGTCTTCCTCGAGGCGATCGACGAGCTCGCCGAAGGCCAGTGGCGCGACCTGCCGACGCCGTCGAGCATGCTCGGCAGCATCGTCGCCGGCGAGGGCATCCGTCGTCGCGCCGAAGAGCAGCTCGACATCTGGGACGTCGAGCCGCGCTGGGTCGTGAGCAGCGCCGCCGCCTGCGGCGTCGTCAACGGCTACGACCACCCGACCCGGCTCGGCGTCGATCGCTGGGTCGCGCTCATCGGCGCGCGCCACCGCATCCTCGCGCGCGGTGCGCCGCGGCCGATCCTCGTCGTCATGGTCGGCACGGCGGTCACGGTCGACGCCCTCGACGCCGAAGGGCGCTTCCTCGGCGGCCTGATCCTGCCCGGCTTCGGCCTGATGCTGCGCGCGCTCGAGATGGGGACGGCGGGCCTCAAGGCGCCGACCGGCGAGGCGGTCGACTTCCCGACCAACACCAGCGACGCGCTCATGAGCGGCGGCTCCGATGCGATCGCCGGCGCGGTCGAGCGCATGCACCGCAAGCTGCTGAAGCGGACCGGGCAGGAGCCGGCACTGGTCATGAGCGGCGGCGCGGCGGTCAAGCTCGCGTCGATCAGCGACCTGCGCTTCGAGAGCGTCGAGACGCTGATCTTCGAGGGGCTGCTTCAGCTGCAGTCGAAGAAGCTCGCGCTCTAGCGGGCGCGACGCGACCGCCGGACGACGCGCGCACGCTGGCCCGCTACAGGATGTAGCGCGAGAGATCTTCGTTCTTGGCCAGGTCGGCGAGCTTCGCGTCGACCGCGGCGGCGTCGAGACGCACGGTCTGGCCGGCGCGGTTCGGCGCGTCGAAGCTCACCTCGTCGAGCAGCCGCTCCATCACCGTCGCCAGGCGGCGCGCGCCGATGTTCTCGGTGCGCTCGTTGACGTCGCAGGCGATCTGGGCGATGCGCCGGATCGCCTCGGGGGCGAGCTCGAGCGTCACGCCCTCGGTGGCGAGCAGCAGCGTGTACTGCTTGACGAGGCTGGCGTGGGTCTGCGTCAGGATCGCCTCGAAGTCGTCGACCGAGAGCGAGCCGAGCTCGACCCGGATCGGAAAGCGCCCCTGCAGCTCGGGGATGAGGTCGCTCGGCTTGGCGAGGTGGAACGCGCCCGAGGCGACGAACAGGATGTGGTCGGTCTTGACCATCCCGTACTTGGTGTTGACGGTCGTTCCCTCGACGAGCGGCAAGAGATCCCGCTGCACGCCCTGGCGCGAGACGTCGGCGCCCTGCGCCTCCGAACGCGAGACGACCTTGTCGATCTCGTCGATGAAGACGATGCCGTTCTGCTCGGCGTTGGCGAGCGCGCTCGCCTTGACGTCTTCGTCGTTGACGAGCTTGGCCGCCTCCTCGTCGAGGACGATCTTCTGCGCCTCGGCGACCTTCATCTTGCGCGACTTCTTCTTGGCGCCGCCGCCGAGGTTGGCGAACATGCCGCGCAGCTGCTCGGTCATCTCTTCCATGCCGGCCGGGCCCATGATCTCCATCGACGGCTTCGCCTCGGCGACCTCGATCTCGATCTCGCGATCGGCGAGCAGGCCCTCGCGCAGGCGCTTCCTCATCACCTGGCGCGCCGTGTTGTCGGCCGAAGGCGAGGGCGCGAGGCCGAACTCGCTGCGCGCGCCGGGAACGATGACCTCGAGGATGCGCTCCTCGGCGGCGTCTTCGGCGCGGGCGCGTTGGCGCTTCATCGCCGTCTCGCGCTCCTGCTTGACGGCGATGTCGACGAGGTCGCGGATGATCGAGTCGACGTCCTTGCCGACGTAGCCGACCTCGGTGAACTTGGTCGCCTCGACCTTGATGAAGGGCGCGTCGGCGAGGCGCGCGAGACGGCGCGCGATCTCGGTCTTGCCGACGCCCGTCGGGCCGATCATGAGGATGTTCTTCGGCGTGATCTCGCCGCGCATGGACTCGTCGACCTGCTGGCGGCGCCAGCGGTTGCGCAGGGCGATCGCGACGGCGCGCTTGGCGCCCGACTGGCCGACGATGTGGCGGTCGAGCTCGGAGACGATTTCCTGCGGGGTCATGCTGGATCTCATCGGCGGGTTCAGTCCAGCGTCTCGATCGAATGGTTCTGGTTGGTGTAGATGCACAGGTCGGCCGCGATCTCGAGCGAGCGTTTGACGATGTCCTTCGGCGCCATCTCGGTGTGCTGCAGCAGCGCGCGCGCGGCGGCGCTCGCGAACGAGCCGCCCGAGCCGATCGCGACGATGCCGTATTCGGGCTCGAGGACGTCGCCGTTGCCGGTGATGATGAGCGACGACTCGTGGTCGGCGACGGCGAGCATCGCCTCGAGCCGGCGCAGGACCCGATCGGTGCGCCAATCCTTGGTGAGCTCGATCGCCGAGCGGACCAGGTTGCCCTGGTGCTTCTCGAGCTTGGCCTCGAAGCGCTCGAACAGCGTGAAGGCGTCGGCGGTGGCACCGGCGAAGCCGGCGAGGACCGTGTCGTGATGCAGGCGCCGCACCTTGCGCGCAGTCGCCTTGACGACGATGTTGCCGAGCGTCACCTGGCCGTCGCCGCCGAGCGCGACGACGCCGCCGCGCCGCACGCTGACGATCGTCGTGCCGTGATAGGTGTCCATCGGGAAGAGATTGTGGCTTGCCTTGCAAAGTCAAGGCGCCGGCCACGGCGGCCCGAGTCAAACGGTCAGAGGGTGCGGACCTTGACGTTCGCGTGCTCGTTGATTCCCATCGCGCCGAAGAAGAGCGCGACCATGCGGTGGGCGTCGAAGAAGCTCACCGTGCGGTTCTCGGCGCGCCGCGCCAGCACCCAGTTGAGCAGGTCGCCGGCGGCGATGAAGTCGACCCGGATCAGGCGTGCGCACGAGACGTTGACGATCTTGGCCGTGCCGAGCTCGCTGTCCATCTTCTTCAGCGTCAGGCCGATGTCGCCGATCAGCTGGCCCGAGAGCTCGACCGTGCCGACCTCGATCATCTGCGGCGCGTCGGTCAGCTGCGACTCCTGGAAGCTGGTCGAGACGTCGCTCACCACCGACATCGGCGGCTGCGTCGTTCCCTGGTTCGAGCCGGTGATGCGGACGACGCAGCGCGCCGCCTCCCACGACGGCGGCGAGACCTCGTAGGTGACGCAGTAGTCGATCGCCGCCTCGTCGAAGTGATCCGGGCGGTTGGTCATTCGCAATGCGTCGAGGCGGAGCTGCCAGTGCGCCGGGTCGGCGTCGCGAACGCCGGTGGGCGCGGCTTCCTGCAGGACCGTGAACAGCCGCTCGCCCGAGAGCCAGCGCATGTCGAGGTCCTGCGTCATCCAGCTGCGGAAAAGCTCCGAGAGGCGACCGCTCGCCTCGGCGTCGATCGTCTGCAGCGCGCCCCAGTCGAACACCCAGGGCAGCGGCATCTGCAGCGCCAGCGAAGCGAGCCGGGCAACGCCGTCGGCGTCGAGGTAGTTGGGACAGGCCCAGCCGACCTGGCCGTCGATGCGCGAGCGGCTCGGCCGTTCCTCGCTCGCCGCCTCCGCGACCAGCTTGGGCATCGAGAACCACTGCGGCGCCGACCAGCCGAACTGCTGCGCGTAGTCGAGCGCGAGGCTCTCGAACTTGTGCTGCTGGCCGGTCGCGCGGTAGAGATCGAAGAGGACGAGCCAGGTCTCGGCGTGCTGCGAGCGATTGCCGCCGAGACCGGTGAGGCTGGACAGCGCCTGCTCGCACTGCTCGAAATCGGCGTTGGCGAAGGCGATCACGGCCTCGTCGAGATCGGGGTCGTGGGTGACCTCGGTGTTGCCGGCCGAGAACGCCTTGCCGAAGTCTTCGGCCTGCGGCATGTCGAGGTGGATCGGCGCGACCGAGGCGGCGCGCGACGGCTGCGCCGGCGCAGCTGCAGGCGGAGGCATCGGCGCGGGCGCGGGCGCCGGGCGGGCGGCGAAGTCCTCGACCCGGCCGCCGTGCGAGGGCGGTACCACCGGGCGGCCGGCGAGCAGGTCCATCGGCGCCGGCTGGGTCGGTGCGTTGTAGAACTCGGGCGCGCGCCGCTGGGTGTTGGAATAGCCGTCGCCGACC
>DASYKC010000170.1:0-7733 GCA_035995885.1 Caldimonas sp.
AAGGCGACGCAGCCGCCCATCGCAAAGGTCCGGTGGCCGAACAGCGCGAGCTGCATCAGCGGTTGGGCGGCGCGCTGCTGGCGCACGATGAAACCGCCGACCGCCACGGCCGAACATGCGAACAGCACGAGCGCGATCTCGGCCGACGGGTCGTGCAGGCGCACCAGGCCGTTCAGCCCGCACAGCACCGCGGCTGTCAGCAGCACGAGTCCGACGACGTCCAGCCGCCGGCCGCCCTGGTCGAGCGGTGCACCGCCGGGCGCGCCATCCGGCAGGTAACGCGCCGCGAGCATGAGCGCGGCGGCGCAGAACGGCGCGACGACGAAGAAGATCGAGCGCCAGCCCCACCACTCGACCAGCACGCCGCCGACGCTCGGCCCGATCGCCGGCGCGAGGACGACGCCGAAGCCGAAGATGCCCATCGCCTTGCCCTGCTCGGCGCGCCCGAACGCATGCAGCACGATGATCGCGGGGATCGGCTGCAGCACGCCGGCGGCGAGCCCCTCGGCGACCCGCATCGCGAGGATGAGGCCGAACCACTGGCTCGAGCCGCATCAGCGGGCGCGCGCCGCGCCGCTGGTGCAGCACGAACGCGAGCACCGCCCCGGCGCTGAGCGCGAGCAGCGCCAGGCCGAGCGGGCGGCCCGCGCCGTCCAGGCTGACGATGCCGTTCAGCAGCGACAGCACCGCGACCGCGATCAGCGCGAGGCCGACGAGATCGATGCGGCCGGCGCCCCGGTTGACCGCGGCGCCGCCCGGCGCGCCGACCGGCAGGTAGCGCAGCGCCATCGCGAGCGCGAGCGCGCAGAACGGCGCGACGACGAAGAAGATCGAGCGCCAGCCCCACCACTCGACCAGCACGCCGCCGACGCTCGGGCCGACCGCCGGGGCGAGGACGACGCCGAAGCCGAAGATGCCCATCGCCTTGCCCTGCTCGCCGCGCTCGAACGCGTGCAGCACGATGATCGCCGGAATCGGCTGCAGCACGCCGGCGGCGAGGCCTTCGGCGACGCGCATCGCGAGGATCAGGCCGAACCACTGGCTCGAGCCTCCGCAGATGCCGCCGGCCATCAGCAGCAGCACCGCGCCGCAATAGGTGTGGCGGTAGCCGAAGCGCTCGAGCAGCCAGGGCGTCGTCAGCATCGAGAGCGTCATCGCCGCCATGAAGCCGGCCGACAGCCACTGGGCCCGCTCCTGGCCGAGCCCGAAGACGCGGCTCAGGTCCGGCACCGCGACGTTGACGATGGTCGACGCCATGATCGACGCGACCGTGCCGATCATCACCGTCAGCAGCACCCGCCAGCGATAGCTGGGGCCGAAGCGGGATGCGAGCGCGTCGCGGGAGTGCGGATCGGGTTCGGACATCGATGACGGGCGCGGTGCGAACCGCCGGTTTCCGGCGAAGCTCAGATCTCCTCGTAGAGCGGCAGCGTGAGGAACTCGGCGAAGGCGTCCTGCGTGCTCATCTGCGTGAAGATCTCGGCCGCGCGATCGAACTTGCCGACGAAGCCGCCGGACTTGATCTTCGCGAGCTCGTCGGGCACGAGCTCCTTGACGAGCTCGGCGGTGATCTTGCGGCCGTCGTCGAGCACGCCCTTCGGCGTGCGGATCCACTGCCAGACCTGGCTGCGGCTGATCTCGGCGGTGGCCGCGTCCTCCATCAGGTTGTGGATCGGGACGCAGCCGTTGCCGGCGAGCCAGGCGCCGAGATAGTGGATGCCGACGTTGATGTTCATGCGCAGGCCGGCTTCGGTGATCGGCGTCTCGGGCTTGAAATCGAGCAGGTCGGCGGCCTCGACGACGACCTCGGGCTTCTGCTTCTCGAACTGGTTCGGCCGGTCGCCGAGGACGGCGACGAACTCCTTCATCGACGCCTCGACCAGCCCCGGATGCGCGACCCAGCCGCCGTCGTAGCCGTCGGTCGCGTCGCGCCGCTTGTCGGCGATGATCCCGGCCATCGCGGTCTCGTTCCTGATCGGATCGTTCTTGATCGGGATCAGCGCGCTCATGCCGCCGATCGCCGGCGCGCCGCGCCGGTGGCAGATCTTGAGCAGGAGCAGCGCGTAGGCGCGCATGAACGGCGCCGTCATCGTCACCTGGGCGCGGTCGGCGAGGCAGAAGCCCTGGTCGAGCTTGAACTTCTTGATGCAGCTGAAGATGTAGTCCCAGCGGCCGGCGTTGAGGCCGGCCGAGTGTTCGCGCAGCTCGTAGAGGATCTCGTCCATCTCGAAGGCGGCCAGGACGGTCTCGATCAGCACCGTCGCCTTGATCGTTCCTTGCGCCAGGCCGAGCTCGTTCTGCGTCGTCACGAACACCTCGTTCCAGAGGCGCGCCTCGAGGTGGCTCTCGATCTTCGGCAGGTAGAAGTAGGGACCGGCGCCGCGCGCAAGCAGCTCCTCGGCGTTGTGGAACATGAAGAGCGCGAAGTCGAAAAGGCCGCCCTGGACGCGCTGGCCGTCGACCGTGACGTGCTTTTCGTCGAGGTGCCAGCCGCGCGGCCGCACCTGCAGCGTCGCGATCCTGTCGTTCAGCCGGTAGGTCTTGGCGCCGGCGGGCGACTCCTGCGTGAAGGTGAGCGTGCGCCGGATCGCCTGGCCGATGTTGATCTGGCCCTGGATCTGGTTTGTCCAGAGCGGCGAGTTCGAGTCCTCGAAGTCGGTCATGTACGAATCCGCCCCCGAGTTGAAGGCGTTGATGACCATCTTGGCGTCGACCGGGCCGGTGATCTCGACGCGCCGGCATTGCAGTGCCGCCGGCACCGGCGCGATCTTCCAGTTGCCGGCGCGTATGTCTGCGGTGCCGGGGAGGAAATCGGGACGCTCGCCGGCGTCGAGCCGCTTGGCGCGCTCGTGCCGGTGCGCGAGCAGCTGCTGCCGGCGCGGGTCGAAGTCGCGGTGCAGCCGGGCGACGAGCTCGAGCGCGGGCCGCGTCAGGATGGTCTCGAAGCCGGGCAGCATCGGGGCGTTGATCTGCACGCCGGGGGGAAGGTCGAGCGTCGTCGTCATGGCGAGGGTCTTTCGGAAGCGAAGAAGTCGAGCACGTCGGTGAGCTTTGTGCCGATTCGCGTCGGCATCGCGCCGAGCTCGTCGAGCGGCAGGCCGAAGCGATTGATCCAGAGCGTCGTGTAGCCGAACCAGGTCGCGCCGATCGCGTCCCAGCAGTTGCTCGAGACGAACAGCACCTCGGCCGGAGCGAGGCCGAGCGCCTGCGTGCCGAGCGCATAGGTCGCCGGATCGGTCTTGAAGCGGCCGGTGCTCTCGACGCTCAGCACCGGGTCGAGCAGGTCGGCGAAGCCGGCGTGGCGGACGACCGCCTCGAGCATGTCGGGGTCGCCGTTGCTGAGGACGCCGGCACGGATACCGCGCCGGCGCAGCTCGACGAGGACGGCGCGGTTCTCGGCGAACGGCGCGAGCCGCTCGTAGGCGCCCATCAGCTCGCGCTCGGCGGCGTCTTCGAGGGCGAGGCCGAAGCGGCGCGCCGCGTAGCGCAGCCCGGCCAGGGTGCAGTCGCGAAAGCTGCGCGGCCGGCCGCTCATCGACGTCAGTCGGGTGTACTCGATCTGCTTGTCGCGCCAGAGGATGCCGAGCCGCTCGCCCGCACCCGGAAACAGGCGCTCGGCGGCGACGCCGACGCTGTAGACGTCGAACAGCGTGCCGTAGGCATCGAAGAGCACGGCGCGAGGCGCCGGCCCCGGGGTCGGTTCCATGGCGCTAATTTATGCGAAGCGCCGGTTATGCGACGCGCCGGTGAACCGCGCCGGCGCCGCGTCCGGCGTCGGCCGGGGCGCGGCGCGCAAAAGCCGATCGTCAGCCGGGCGCGCCGGCGCCGGACGCGCCCGATCGCCCGCTCAGGCCGAGAGGCATTCCTTCATGAAGGCCTTGCGCTCGTCGCCCTTCTTGCCGGTGGCGTCGGTGTTGCACTTCTTCATCTTGTCCTGCTGCGTCATCGGCTTGGCCGACAGGCAGGTTTTCATGAACGCCTTGCGATCGTCGCCCTTCTTGTCGCCGGCCTCCTTGTTGCAGTCGCCCATCTTCGATTGCTGCTTGGTCATCGCGCCGCTGGCGGCCATGCCGGGCGCTTCCTTGTGCGAGTTGGCGAACGCCGAGGTCGAGATTGCCAGGGCCAGGGCCGCCGACAGCGTGAGCAGTTGTCGCATGAAAGTCTCCCGTGATGGTGAGGATCGCCGCGCGACACGCGAGGCGGCGCGATTGAACCACGGCGCCGCGCACGCGGGCAAGCGCGCTGCAACGAAGCGTTGCCGCGGCGTCCTAGAAGATCCGGCGCGGGTGCGCCAGCTGCTCGTGCGCCGAGTGGAGCCGCCGCACGAGCACCTTGATGAAGGAATCGTGGAACAGGTGGCGCGTGTTCGGGCTGAGCTGCAGCAAGGTCTCGGGCGTGAACGAGATCGTCGTCGCCGGCTCGGTGACGATGACGTCGGTGCTGTGGCGCTTGAGCTCGGCGCTCGGCGCGAGATAGGCCATCTCGCCGACCGACGTTCCCGAGCCGAGCTTGACGACCTTCTTGCCGTCGCGGAACACCTCGACCTCGCCCTGGGCGATGATGTGAAAGCTGTTGCCTTCCTCGCCCTTGCGATAGAGCGCGTGGCCGAAGTGGAAGCGCTGCCACTTGGCGCGGTGCACGACCTCCCACAGCTCGACGTCGCCGAAGTTCTGGAAGAACTCGAGCGTGCGCAGCAGCGTGAAGCGCTCGGAATCGAGAACGCCCTGGAACTGGCCGCGCGGCACCTGCTGGGTCGTGACCAGGGCCGAGATCGCGTTGGCGAATTCGCCCCAGTCGGCGTAGCGCTCGCCCGGCTGCTTGGCGAGCGCCTTCTGGATCACGTCGTCGAGGCCGGCGGTGACGCCGGCGCGCAGGCCGATCAGCGAGGCCGGCTTGACGTTGTAGATCTGATGCATCATGGCCGACTGCACCTGCGCATCGAAGAGCGGCCGGCCGGCGATGAGGTGATAGAGGACGGCGCCGAGCGAGTAGATGTCGGCGCGGCAATCGATGGTGCCGCCGTCGAGCTGCTCCGGCGACATGTAGGCGAGCGAGCCGACGCGATGGATCTGCGTCACGTCCGAGCCGAGGTTCAGCACGCTGCCGAAGTCGGTGATCTTGACGTCGGTGATCGTGCCGTTGGTGAGCACGGCGAGCAGGTTGGCGGGCTTGACGTCACGGTGGATCAGGCCCTGGCGATAGACATAGCCGAGCGCCATCGCGCACTTGAAGCCGATCTCGACGACGAGCTCGAGCGAGAGCAGCTGGTCGGCGCGGCAGTACGGCCTGAGCGTGCTGCCGGCGACGTACTCCATCACCAGATACGGCGCCACCGGGTCGGGAACGGCGTCGAAGATCTGGACGACGTTCGGGTGCTGCAGCTTGCCGACGAGCGCCGCCTCGGCGGCGAAGAAGCGCTCGGAGTAGTGGCCGTCGACGGGATCGCCCGCAGTCGACGAGCGCACCCGCTTGATGGCGACGTTCCGGCGCTGGAAGTCGTCGTAGCCGAGGAAGACCTCGCTCGTCGCGCCGTCGCCGAGGCGGCCGAGGATGCGGTACTTGCCGATGTGCGCCGGCAGTGCGGCGGCCCCGACCGAGACTTCGGCAGAGGCGGGAGCGGACAGCGCGACGGACATGTTGCGGCGGTTGGGACGGGCATTCTTGCATCGGCGTCAGGCCTGCGGCACGGCGCCGACGGCGCGGACCTGGGCCTTGTTCACGCTTGCCCGTGACTTCTCGTTACCCGCGGCGCCGTGCGGAGGTCGCCTCGTAGAATTCCCTCGATGATGTCGGCCCGTGAAGAATTGCTCGATGCGCTGCGCGCGGCGATGGCCGAAGTCAGCCCGGGCACCACGCTCGCCGCCGCCTTCGAGACGCCGAAGCAGGCCGACCACGGCGATCTCGCCGTCACCGCGGCGATGCCGCTCGCCAAGGCGCAGAAGCGAAATCCGCGCGAGGTCGCGGCCGAGCTGATCGCCGCCCTGCGCGCCAAGACCGCGGTCGAGCGCTGGGTCGAGTCGATCGCCGTCGCCGGGCCCGGCTTCATCAACCTGCACCTGCGCGCCGCGGCGCGCCAGCGCATCGTCGCCGAAGCGCTGGCCGCCGGTGCCCGGTTCGGCAGGCGCGAAGCGAGCGGTGCGCCGGTCATGGTCGAGTTCGTCTCGGCCAACCCGACCGGCCCGCTCCACGTCGGCCACGCGCGCCAGGCCGCGCTCGGCGACGCGATCTGCAACCTGCTCGAGACGCAGGGCCGGCGTGTCCTGCGCGAGTTCTATTACAACGACGCCGGCGTCCAGATCGCGACGCTGGCGGCGTCGGTGAAGGCGCGACTCGACGGCCTCGCGCCGCGCGATCCGGGCTGGCCGGAGGCGGCGTACAACGGCGATTACGTCGCCGACATCGCCGCCGATTTCGCCGCCGGCAAGACGGTGCACGCCGACGACCGCGAGTTCACCGCGTCGGGCGACACGAACGACCTCGACGGCATCCGCCAGTTCGCCGTCGCCTACCTGCGCCACGAGCAGGATCTCGACCTGCAAGCGTTCGGCGTCCGCTTCGACAACTACTTCCTCGAGTCCAGCCTGTACGAGAGCGGCCGGGTCGAGGCGACCGTCGCCCGCCTCGTCGCCGCCGGCAAGACCTACGAGGAAGGCGGCGCGCTCTGGCTGCGCACGACCGACTACGGCGACGACAAGGATCGCGTCATGCGCAAGTCCGACGGCACGTACACCTACTTCGTCCCGGACGTCGCCTACCACCTGGCCAAGTTCGAGCGCGGCTTCACGACCGCGATCAACATCCAGGGCACCGACCATCACGGCACGATCGCGCGTGTCCGCGCCGGCCTGCAGGCGGCCGACGCCGGCGTGCCGCCGCGCTACCCGGAGTACGTGCTCAACACGATGGTTCGCGTCGAGCGCGGCGGCGAGGAAGTCAAGATCTCGAAGCGCGCCGGCAACTACGTGACGCTGCGCGACCTGATCGACTGGACCAGCCGCGACGCGGTGCGCTTCTTCATGCTGAGCCGCAAGGCCGACACCGAGTTCACCTTCGACGTCGACCTGGCGCTGAAGCAAAACGACGAGAACCCGGTCTTCTACGTCCAGTACGCGCACGCCCGGATCTGCTCGGTGCTCGAGCAGCACGCGGCGCAGGGTGGCGACGTGTCCGGGCTGGCCGGCGCCGACCTCGGCCGCCTGGTCGCGCCGAGCGAGACCGCTCTCTTGCGCAAGCTCGCCGAGTACGGCCCGATGCTCGCCGTCGCCGCCGCCAACCTGGCGCCGCACGAGGTCGCGTTCTACCTGCGCGACCTGGCGGCCACCTTCCACAGCTACTACGGCGCCGAGCGATTCCTCGTCGACGACCCCGAGCTGGCGCGCGCCCGCCTCGCGCTGCTCGCGGCGACGCGCCAGATCCTCCGCAACGCGCTCGCCGTCCTCGGCGTCGGCGCGCCGGAGCGCATGAACAGAGAGACGGACACGGCATGAAGGCACCCTCACTTCGCTCCGCCCAGGGTGGCGGTTTCCTGATCGGCCTGGTGGTCGGCCTCCTCATCGGCCTGGCGGCGGCGCTGGGCGTCGCCCTCTACGTGACGAAGGCGCCGAATCCGTTCGTCAACAAGGTGCCGGCGCGAACGCCGACGCAGGACGCGGCCGAGGCCGAGAAGAACCGGAACTGGGATCCGAACAGCTCGCTCGCCGGCCGCAATCCGGCGCCCGGCGCATCGGGCGTGG
>DASYKC010000171.1:0-7182 GCA_035995885.1 Caldimonas sp.
CTCGATCCGCCACCTCGTCGACGCCGCCGAGGTGGCGCACGTCGTCGTCTTCCTCTGCTCGCCCCGGTCGGTGGCGATCAACGGCGACGCCATCGCCGCCGGCGGCGGCGTGCCGCGCAGCATCCACTACTGAGCCGCCGCTGCCACGCCTGGCACCGAAGGCACCGTCGAACCGGGCGGCCCGGCCGGCTCAGGCGACGACGGCGGCGGTCGCCTTCTTGGCGCTCTGCTTCGCGGCGCCGTTGGCCTTGGCGCGCCGACCCTTGCTCGCGCGCGCCTGGTTCCAGCTCATCAGCGTCGGGTCGTCGACGTTGCCGCCGAACGTGCGCGTCAGCTCTTTCGCGTACTTGAAGAGGACCGGGACGATCTTCGCCTCGCCGGCGGCCTCGATGCGGTAGCGCGGCCCGGAGACGCTGATCGCGCCGACGAGCTTGTTGCCCGCGCCGAGCACGGGTGCCGCCATCTCCGCCGTCTCCGAGTCGCGCTCGCCGAACGAGGCCGCGTACATGCGCCGGCGAATCTCGTCGAAGCGCTCGCCGCGCGCACCGCTGAAGGCGCGCAGCACGTGGCCGGCGGCGCCGACGGTGAGCGAGAGGCGGTCGCCGACCTGGACCGAGTCGCGCACCGTGCGCGTCGTCTCGACGCGGTGCAGGCAGATCCGCTTGTCGTCCTCGCAGATGTAGAACGACGCGCCTTCGTGCAGCTCGGCGCCCATCCGCTCGAGCACCGGCGGAACAATCTCGGAGGTGCGGAAGTGGCGCTGGTAGAGAGCGCCGAGATGAAGCACCTTCGAGCCGAGGCGATACGAGCCGTCGGCGGCGCGCAGGACGTAGCCGAACTTCTCGAGCGATTTCAGGAGGCGCAGGACGGTGCTCTTGTAGAGCTCGGTCCGCTGCCCAGCTTGAGAGTGCCGGATGGTCATCAACGACATCTATTCGCCCGGCCGGGCGGTCTCGCACGTCGCTGTGCCCTAGCATTCGAGGCTGGCAGGTCTCGAACCGGCGGGGAGGAACGGGTGAAGCAGTACGTGCTCGACGAACGGGCGGCAGCCGAGGAGTTGCCCGCGGCCGACCCGCAAGCGCTGCCGGTCGAATCGCTGCCGTTTCTCTGGCCGGGCTGGTGGCGTTCGTTCCTGCTCGTCATCGTCCTCGAGCCGGTCGCCCTCGCGATCCTCTACGTCGCGCTGAACGGCGTGCCGAGCTGGGGCGGCGAAGCGCCCGCCGGCGGCGTCGCCTACGCCGCCTCGTTCTCGTTTCCGCGGCCCGCCGACGCGACGCCCGCCGCGGCGGAAGAGCCTGGCGCGGATGCCGCGGCGAGCCGGATCGCGCACGAGCGCGGTCGCTACGTCGTCGAGCTTCACGCCGAGCCGCTCGGCGCGGCGCTCGCCATGCTGACCGATGCGACCAAGGCCCGCGTCAGCGGCGCCGGCATCTTCATCGGCAGCCCGCTGCTGCTGACGCGATCGCTCGTGGCGGCGTCGCCGCGTGAAGCCTGGCAGGCCGTGTTCGGCGACGTCGCCAATTTCGCGATCGCCTGCGTGGGCAGCGCGTGCGAAGTGCGCTTCGTCTCGCTTCTCAATCCTGGCTCGCCGGAAGCGAAGCAGGACTTGGCCCAGGCCGCGCCCGCGGAGCCGGTCGCACCGGCGACGGCACCGGAAATGGCGCCGCCCGCGCAGATCGCGCCCCCGCAAGAAGCCGCCGCAGCCGGCGCGAACCAGAACGGAGAGCCGGCGCCGTCCGAGAACTGAGGGCCGTGCCGATTCGCCCGGTCTCGCTGTGTCGCTGCAGCGCCAAGTTCGGACGCCGGCGGCGGTGCTCGAGGGGCGCTGCCGGCGCGTCGAGCGTGCGGAAATTGGAACTCCGCGGCCGCTGCCCCCCTGTTCACGGGATCGAAGCGCTGATACGAGCCGACAATCCCGGGGTTAAGCACGGAGATCGTATGCAGCGTATCGATGCTCGACGCTGGGCTCGGCGTCGCGGCCGGCTCGCGTTTCCCCGGTCGGGCGCCGTCGCGGCCGCGCTGGCAGCCACCTTGCTGTCGGCGTTGCCGTGCGCCGCGCAGACGGCCGCTGGCGCGCCGCCGCATCTGCGCATCGTCGGCGGGCTGGCCGGCGTGAACCAGTACACGCGCTACGAAGAGCCCTTCTGGACCCGCGAGCTCGCGCGCCTGAGCGGCGGCCGCGCGACCGCCGAGATCGTTCCCTTCGACCGGGCCGGCATCCGCGGCCAGGAGATGCTGCGCCTGGTGCAGCTCGGCGTCGTTCCTTTCGGCACGTCGATCCTCAATCTGAGCGCGGTCGACGACGCCGAGCTCGCGATGCCCGACCTGGCCGGTCTGAATCCCGACATGGCCGCGCTCCGGCGCAGCGTCAACGCCTTCCGCCCGCACCTGAAGAAGGTCCTGCGCGAACGCTACGGCAGCGAGCTGCTCGCGATCTACGCGTATCCGGCGCAGGTCACCTTCTGCACCAAGCCGCTCGCCGGCCTGGCCGACCTGAGCGGGCGGCGCATCCGCATCTCGAGCGCGACGCAGTCGGACTGGGTGCTCGCGCTCGGTGCCGTGCCGGTGCAGACCGCCTTCGCCGAGGTCGCAGCGAATCTGCGCAGCGGCAACATCGACTGCGCCATCACCGGAACGATGTCGGGCAACGCGATCGGCCTGCACGAGGTGACGAGCCACTTGCAGACGACGGCGGTCAACTGGGGCGTCGCCGCCTTCGTCGCCAATGGCGCGGCCTGGGCCGCGCTGCCGAAGGACGTGCAGGAGCTGCTCCAGCGCGAGCTGCCGAAGCTCGAGCAGGCGATCTGGACCGACGCCGAGGCCGAGACGCGCGACGGCATCGCCTGCAACGTCGGCGCGGCAGCTTGCGTCGGCGGCCGCAAGGGCCGGATGACCGAGGTTCGCCCGAACGCCGCCGATGCCGCCCGCGCCCGCGAGATCCTCGTCAACAACGTCCTGCCGAGCTGGCTCAAGCGCTGTGGCGCGCAGTGCGCGCAGCTGTGGAAGCAGGCCGTCGGCCCGGCGGCGGGCGTCGCGCTGCCCTGAGGCGGCTGCCGACCGCCGCGGCCAACGAGCCTCGCCCCTTGGTGACGAACGCGCCGCTGCGAATCCGCTCCACCGTCGCCATCTGGGGCGCGGTCGCGGCGATGGTCGTCGCTGCCGCCGGCTCGGCCAGCTGGCTGCTCTCGCGCGCCCAGCACGACGCGATCGTCGAGACCGAAGGCCGGGTGACGCGCTTCGCGAGCGGCGCCGAGGCGGCGCTCAATCGCACGATGATCGAGACCGACCTGCTGCTCGCCGACATGAGCGACGTGCTCGCGCCCGGCGGCATGTTCGAGGTCGAGACGGCCGAGCACGTGCTGCGCGGCGAGATCCGGCGCAATCTCGAATACCGCGACCTCGTCATCATCGATGGCGACGGCCATGTCCTCGCTGCCGCGCGCGAGCAGACCGCGCGGCTCGGCCTGCCGCTCTCGGCGCAGTTCATTCGCGATGCGCTCGGCCAGCCGACGCCGGTGCTGACGATCAGCGCGCCGACGATGAATGCCGCGACCTCGGAGCGCGCGCTCTACTTCAGCCGCGCCGTGATCCTGGGAACGGGGCGGCGCGTGCTCGCCGTCGCCGAGGTGCCGGTGTCGATCGTCGCGACGATCCTCGCCCAGTCGGTGCAGATTCCGGGGCTGGTCGTCACCCTCGAGCGCGACGACGGCCAGCTGCTGGCGAGCGTGCCGGCGAGCGCCGGTCAGCTCGGCGAACGGATTGCCCTGCCGCTGCCGGCGCGCGCGCTCGACGGCGCGCCGCTTCACGCGGCGGGGCGGCTCGACGGCTCGCCTTCGATCATGTCGGTGCGGCCGCTGCTCTACCGGTCGCTGCGCATCTCGGCCGGCATTCCGCTCGAGACGGCGCTCGCCGACTGGCGCCAGGACCGCAACGTCGTCCTCGGCGTCACCGCGGTCTTCATCGCCATGATCCTCGCCGCCGGCGCGGCGACCCACTGGCAGATCGGCCGGCTCGCCCGCGCCCGGCTCGAGATCGCGCGCGCCAAGGACAACATGGACCGCGCCCTGGCGTCGATGGCCGACGGCTTCCTGCTCTGCGACGCCGACGAGCGCGTCGTCGCCTGGAACGCGCGCTACCTTGAGATGTTCCCGTGGCTGCATTCGGTGATCGGGGTCGGCGTTCATTTCGGCGTCCTCGTCGAGGCCGGCGCGAACGCGATCGTCACCGATCCGGTCGGGCGCGAAGCCTGGCGCGAGACGCGCTGGGCCAATCACCGCAGCGGCCGCGGCACCTTCGAGCTCGAGCTGCAGGACGGCAGCGTGATCCACGTGATCGAACGGCGCACGCCCGACGGCGGCATGGTCAGCGTCATGCGCGACATCACCCTCGCCGAGCGCGAGCTGACGCGCGCCAAGGCCGCCGCCGAGGCGTCGAATCGCGCCAAGTCGCACTTCCTGGCGGCGATGAGCCACGAGATCAGGACGCCGCTGAACGGCGTCCTCGGGATGAACAGCCTGCTTCTCAAGACCGACCTGAGCGAGGAGCAGCGCAGCTACGCGCGCACGATCCGCAGCTCGGGCAAGGCGCTGCTCGCGCTCATCAACGACATCCTCGACCTGTCGCGGGTCGAGGCCGAACGGCTCGAGCTCGTGATCGCCGACTTCGATCCGCGCCGCCTGGTCGAGGACGTCGCCGCGTCGATCGCGCCTCGCGCCTACGACAAGGGGCTGGCGTTCGACGTCCGCTTCCAGCGTGACCTGCCGCCCGCGCTGCTCGGCGACGAAGGGCGCCTGCGTCAGGTGCTCTTCAACCTGATCGGCAACGCCGTCAAGTTCACCGAGGGCGGCTCGGTCAACGTCGAGGTCGACTCGCGCCCGCTCGAGGGCGAGCAGGTCGAGCTCGTCGTCAGCGTGCGCGACACCGGCATCGGCATCGCCGCCGACGCGCTGCCCTCGCTCTTCGAGCGCTTCAAGCAGGCCGACAGCGGCATCGCCCGGCGCTACGGCGGCAGCGGCCTCGGGCTGGCGATCAGTCGCGGCCTCGTCGACCTGATGCACGGCAGCATCGACGTCGACACCGAGGTCGGGCGCGGCAGCACGTTTCGCGTCACCCTGAGCCTGCGCCGCGGCCATTCGCTCAAGCTCGCCGGCGCCGACACGACCTTCGACGGCGCCGCCGACATGTACGCGGGCGGCCTGAACGTCCTCGTCGCCGAGGACAACGAGGTCAACCAGCACGTCGTTCGCGCCATGCTCGCGAACATGGGCCACAGCTGCGAGATCGCCTGCGACGGCCTCGAGGTCGTCGCGATGGTGACGATGCGCCACTTCGACCTCATCCTCATGGACATCCAGATGCCCAACCTCGACGGCCTGGCCGCGACGCGCCGGATCCGGGCGATGGACACGAGCGTCGCCCACATCCCGATCGTCGCCCTGACCGCGAATGCGATGGTCGAGGACCGCGAGGCCTACATCGAGGCCGGCATGAACGACCACGTGTCGAAGCCGGTCGAGATGAAGGACCTCGCCCGGGCGATCGCCCGCGTCGTCTCGCTCGAGCGCCAGGTCTGACCCCTGCCCGGCGCGCCGGCTGCGCCGGCACGCCGATCGCCCCGGCCGTTCAGGACCGGAGCAGATCGTTGACGCTGGTCTTGACCCGGCTTTGCGCGTCGACCTTCTTGACGATGATCGCGCACGAGGTGCTGTAGCTGCCGTCGGGCGCGGGCAGCGTGCCGGCGATCACGACCGATCCGGCCGGGACGCGGCCGTAGCTGATCGTGCGCGACTCGCGGTCGAGGATCTTCGTGCTCTGGCCGAGGTGAACGCCCATGGCGATGACCGAGTTCTCCTCGACGATGACGCCTTCGACGACCGACGAGTGCGCGCCGATGAAGCAGTTGTCCTCGACGATCGTCGGCTGCGCCTGCACCGGCTCGAGGACGCCGCCGATGCAGACGCCGACGCTGAGATGGACGCGCTTGCCGATCTGCGCGCACGAGCCGACGTTGGCCCAGCCGTCGACCATCGTGCCCTCGTCGACGTAGGCGCCGATGTTGATGAAGCTCGGCATGACGACGACGTCGCGCGCGAGGTAGGCGCCGTAGCGCACCATCGCCGGCGGCACGGTGCGAACGCCGCTGGCGCGCAGCTCCGGCTCGTCGAGGCCGGCGAACTTCGAGTCGATCTTGTCGAAGTACGAGACGCCGCCCATGCGCATCACCTTGCTGTCGGTGAGGCGGAACGAGAGCAGCACCGCCTGCTTGACCCACTCGTTCACGGTCCAGCGGCCGACGCCCTGGCGCTCGGCGACGCGCAGCTTGCCGGCGTCGAGGGCATCGATGACGAACTCGACGACTTCGCGAACGACCGGCGGCTGGACGGTGCCCGGCGGCGCCAGCCAGGCGTGCTCGATGACCGCCTTCAGCTCGGCCAGCGTCGCGCTGTCGAGGCCGATGCCGCCGGGGCCGGCGTAGGGGGAAACGTCCGCGGATGCTCTGCTCATCTCGATGGGTGCTCCAGGGTCGGGGTCGGATGCGTCGCGATGGGTGCGGCCAGGCTCAGCGCCGGTCCGGCGCCAGCGCCCTCGTCACGGCGGTCGAGCGCATCGCGATGGCATACACGCCGGCAACGACGATGAGGACCATGCCCGCCGTCGCCAGCCAGGTGACGCGTTCGTCGAAGAACAGGACGCCGAAGACGAACGAGAAGCCGATGCCCAGGTACTGCAGGCTGCCGTTGACGAGCGTGCGGCCGCGCGCGTAGGCGCGCGTCAGCATCAGCTGCGCCGCCGTCGCCAGCACGCCGACGGCGAGCAACAGGCCGACGCCGCGCCAGCTGTGCGAATGCCAGCCGGTGAACGTGGTCAAGGCGGCGCCGCCGACGATGCTGCCGAGCGAGAAATAGAAGACGATGCGGCGCTCGGGCTCGCCGGCCCGGCCGAGCGCCGCCACCTGCAGGTAGCCGGCGGCCGACACCAGGCCCGAGAGCAGGCCGACCAGGCCGTGTCGCCACTGGTCTTGCTCGATCGTCGGCCGCAGCACCAGGACGACGCCCGCGAAGCCGACCAGCGCGACCAGCGCCAGCCGCGGCTCGGAAGGACGGCGCCGCCACACGGCGGCGACGCCGAGCATGAAGACCGCGAGCCACAGCGAGGACGTGTAGTTGAGCGTCATCGCGGTGG
>DASYKC010000172.1:0-22599 GCA_035995885.1 Caldimonas sp.
ATGACCTGGCGCGCATCCCACGGCTCGGCGCGGCGCGCGTTGTCGTCCATGAACTGCGCCAGCAGCTCCTGGTCGAGGCTGCCCCAGTTGACGCCGATGCGCACCGCCTTGTCGTGGCGGACCGCGGCCTCGACCATCTGCGCGAACTGGCGATCGTGCTTGTCGCCCTTGCCGACGTTGCCCGGGTTGATGCGGTACTTCGAGAGCGCTTCGGCGCACGCCGGGAAGTCGGTGAGCAGGCGATGGCCGTTGTAGTGGAAGTCGCCGATCAGCGGCACGTCGATGCCCATGCGGTCGAGCTGCTCGCGGATGTACGGAACCTGCGCCGCGGCCTCGGGCGTGTTGACCGTGATGCGAACCAGCTCCGAGCCGGCGATCGCCAGCTCCTTGACCTGGATCGCGGTGCCGATCGCGTCGACGGTGTCGGTGTTGGTCATCGCCTGGACGCGCACCGGCGCATCGCCGCCGATCGTTACGACGCGCGCGCCCCAGCGGACGCTCGCCTGGCGCGAGCGGCGCGGCGCCGGCTGCGCCGGCGCGACGAAGGCGTCGGCGGACAGGTCGTTGCGCGTCGATCGCATCTCGCTGAGGGTGCTCATCGCTACTTCAACTCGAGGCTGGCGACGTTGTCGCGCGTGTCGGCGGCCAGCTCCAGCGGCTGACCGCGAAAGCTGAGCTGAGTTCCCGAGGCGTTGCCGATGCGGACGCGAAACGGCGCGGCGCCGTCGAGGCCGATCGCCTCGCCCGGCTGGACCAGGCGCGCCAGCAGCGCCCGGCCGCGCGCATCGGTGACCTCGATCCACGAGGGTGCCGTCGTGCGCACCTGGATCGCGCCGTCCGGCGACGCGGTCGACTCTGCGCCGGCCGCGAGCGGCAGCTCGTCGGTGCGAGCGCCGACCGCGGACGGGCCGGGCAACGCGGGCAGCGGCGTCGCATCCTGCAGCGGCGGCGCGAGCAGCGACGGCCCGGTCGTGACCGGCGCCGTCGGCGCCGGCGCGGCACTGCTCGCCGCGTGCGGCGCGGCGGCGTGCCAGCCGAGCTTGCCGAGCCAGCCGACGGGCAGCAAGTACAGCGCCGCCGAGGCGACGAGGATGAGCGTCGTCAGCCAGAACACGACGCCGAACGTGAACGACGCGCCGTCGCGCTGGACGAGGACGCCGGGACGCTCGCGAAACGGCGCGTTCAGTCCCTCGCCGACCTGCTCGAGCCGGTAGCCTGCCGGCGGCGGCAAGAGGCGCAGCACCGCGGCCGAGTCGATCTTGAGGGCGCGGCAGACGGTCAGTGCCAGGGCGCGCGCGAAGGTCGCGTCGGGCAGCGCGTCGAATCGATCGGCCTCGAGCAGCTCGAGCTTTTTCTGCGTCACCTTGATCGACGCGGCGAGCGCGGCGATGTGCAGTCCCTGGCGCTCGCGCGCCTCGCGCAGCAGGCCGCCGGCGGTCGGTGCCGCGACCGGCCCGGCGGCTGCGCTGGCCGCCTCACTCATCGAAGGCGCCGCGCGCGAAGGCGGAAGCCTCGCGCGATTCCGGGAAGCGGTTGCGCAGCCGCGCGCCGAACTCGGTCGCGCCCTGGCGATTGCCAAGCTTCATCTCGATCCGCGCGGCGAGCCACAGCGTCTGTGCATTGGCGACGTCGGCCAGCGCGTTGACGCGGCGCACGTAGAAGCGCGCCCGTTCGAATTCGCCGCGCCGGTAGAGCACCTCGGAGAGATTGGTGGCGGTGAACGGGCTCGACGGATCCAGCTCGTAGGCGCGCGCGAGCGAGGCCTCGGCCTCGACGAGCTGGCCGGCGTGCGCCTGGCAGACGCCCTGGGCGAGCAAGGTCCGGGCGGTGCCGCGGTACTGCGTGACCGCCAGCGCCTGGCTGAACATCGCGTTCGACTCGGCGTAGCGCTGCTGCTGGCAAAGGTACCAGCCGTAGTTGTGCATCGTGTCGGCGTCGCGGGCATTGAGCTGCAGCGCGCGCCTGAAGCTTTCTTCCGCCAGCCCGGTGTCGCCGAGGTTGGCGTAGATCAGGCCGCGCAGGTTGAAGGCGTCGCCGTACAGCGGGTCCGCGGCGATCGCGAGCTTGACCTGGTCGAGCGCGGTCGTCATCTGGCCGCGGCCGAAGTACGCCGAAGCGAGCTCCATCCGCGCCCGCGCCCGCCTCTGCGCATCGGGCTCGTCGGAGGCGGTGATGCGGTCGCGCGTCTCGTTGGCCGGGACGACGGGCACCGGCACCTGGCAGGCGGCGAGCAGAGCGCCCAGGGCGGCGGCGAGCGCGAGGGTGCGCACGCGCCGCTGCGAAGGCGGATTCGATGTCATGGGCGACGTCTTGGAGCGGCGCCGTCGGGCGCGCGGCGACGCGACACCGGCGCGGCGATCCCGACCGGCGCCGCGCGCGCGCGGCGCTCGGCGACGCGCGTCCGGTCCTGCACTTCGCCGGCGAGTTGGCCGCAGGCGGCGGCGATGTCGTCGCCGCGCGTCTTGCGGACGGTGGTGACGATGCCGCCGTCGTGGAGCACCGCGGCGAAGGCAGCGACGCGCGCCGCCGGCGAGCGCTTCAGCCCCGAGGCGGCGAAAGGATTGAACGGAATCAGGTTGACCTTGCACGGCAGGCCCGGCCGCTCGGCGCTGCCGTCGCCGCCCAGCAGCGCCAGCAGCGCGCCGGCCTGCGCCGGCGAATCGTTGACGCCGTCGAGCATGCAGTATTCGATCGTGATGAAGTCGCGCGGCGCCCGCTCGAGGTAGCGCAGCGCCGACGCGAGCAGCTCGGCGATCGGGTACTTGCGGTTGAGCGGCACGAGCTCGTCGCGCAGCGCGTCGTCGGCCGCGTGCAGCGAGACCGCGAGGGCGACCGGGCAATCGTCGCGCAGGCGATCGATCATCGGCACGACGCCCGAGGTCGAGACCGTGACGCGACGGCGCGACAGGCCGTAGCCGTGGTCGTCGAGCATCGTCCCGAGCGCCGGCACGAGCGCGCCGTAGTTCTGGAGCGGCTCGCCCATTCCCATCATGACGACGTTCGTGATCGCGCGTTCGCCGGCGGCCAGGCCGAGGCGCTTGCGCAGCGCGAACTCGGCATGCCAGAGCTGGGCGATGATTTCGGCGGTCGTGAGGTTGCGGCTGAAGCCCTGGTGTCCGGTCGCGCAGAAGCGGCAGTTGACGGCGCAGCCGGCCTGCGACGAGATGCACAGCGTGCCGCGCCCGGTCTCGGGAATGAAGACGGTCTCGACGGCATCGCCGGCGCCGACGTCGAACAGCCACTTGATCGTGCCGTCCTGGGCGACCTGCTCGCTCGCGATCGGCAGTGCGACGACCTCGGCCGATGCGACCAGCTTGTCGCGAAACGGCTTGGCCAGGTCCGACATCGCCGGGAAGTCGCGTTCGCCGCGCTGGTGGATCCAGCGAAAGAGCTGGGTCGCGCGAAACGCTTTTTCGCCCTGCTGCTCGCACCAGTCGCCGAGCGCGCTGCGGTCGAACTGGAGCAGGTTGACCATCCCGGTTCGCTGCCTCAGCGACTGTGCAGGTTCATGGCGGCGAAGAAGAACGCGATCTCGGCGGCCGCGGTCTCGGCCGCGTCGGACCCGTGCACGGCGTTGGCATCGATGCTGGCGGCGAAGTCGGCGCGGATCGTTCCCTTGTCGGCCTTCTTCGGATCGGTTGCGCCCATCAGCTCGCGGTTCCTGGCGATCGCGCCCTCGCCTTCGAGCACCTGGATCATCACCGGGCCGGAGATCATGAACGAGACCAGGTCGCCGAAGAACGGGCGCCCGCGGTGGACGGCGTAGAACGCCTCGGCCTCGGCGCGCGAGAGCTGCGCCATCCGCGCGGCGACGACCTTCAGCCCCGCGTTCTCGAAGCGTGCATAGATCTGGCCGATCACGTTCTTCGCGACCGCGTCGGGCTTGATGATCGAAAGGGTGCGTTCCAACGCCATAGCCTGTACTCCGGGATCCTGGGCAAAGCCTTCGATTGTAGGGGGCCGGTGACCCGCGGGCGGACCGTCAGCGGCCGCGCCGGCCACCACCGCCCCCGTAGCCGCCGCCACCCCCACCCCCCCCCCCACCCCCACCGCCTCCACCCCCACCGCCTCCGCCTCCGCCGCCACCGCCGCCGTAGCCACCGCCGCCGCGACCGCGGTTCTTGCGATGGAACGCGTCGGCACCGATGTAGCCGACCGAGGTCTGCAGCGGATCGGGCTGCTTCGGATCGCCCTTGGGCCCGCTCGGCGGCCGTGGCGCGCTGCCGCCGGCACCGAAGCCGCTGTTCGGGCCGATGCGTCGGCCCTGGACGAAGCGGTGGTCGAAGGTCTGCTGCAGCGGATTCGGAATCCGGCTCGGATCGAAGTCGTCCTCGTCGTCGCGATCGTCGCCGCCGTTCTGCACGCGCTCCTGCGCCGGCGGGGCATCGACCCGGGCCTCGTCGGGACGGCGCGCCTGTGGCCGCGGCCGATCGTTCGGCCCGCGGTCGTTCGCGCCCTGGCCGCTTGGCCCTCGGTCGTTCGGCCCGCGGTCGTTCTGCGGCCGGTCGTTCTGCGGCCTGCCATTGCGCGGGCCGCGGTCGTCGCGCCGCCTCGGGCCGGCGTCGCTGCGCTCTTCGCTTCTCTCGGGCGCACTGTTGTTGCCGTTGGCGAGGCGGCGGATCGCACGCACGTCGTTCTCGTCGAGATCGACCCAGACGCCGCGCTTGAGACCATGCGGCAGGACGACCGTGCCGTAGCGGATGCGGATCAGCCGGCTCACCGTCAGGCCGACGGCGTCGAAGAGCCGGCGCACCTCGCGGTTGCGGCCTTCGGTGATGACGACGCGGTACCACTCGTTGAGCCCCTCGCCGCCGCCGTTGGCGATCGACTTGAAGGCGGCGCGCTGGCCGTCGATCTCGACGCCTTCGAGCAGCTTGGCACGCGCCTCGTCCTCGAGGTGACCCATCACGCGCACCGCGTACTCGCGCTCGACGCCGAAGCGCGGATGCATGAGCTGGTTGGCGAGGCCGCCCGACGTCGTGAAGAGGAGCAGGCCCTCGGTGTTGATGTCGAGGCGGCCGACCGACTGCCACTTGCCCTGCTGCAGGCGCGGCAGGCGGCGGAACACCGTCGGCCGGTGTTGCGGATCGTCGTGGCTGACGATCTCGCCGGCCGGCTTGTGGTAGGCGATGATCCGCGCCGGCGGCGGCACGATGCGCAGGCGCACCGGCTTGCCGTTGAACTCGACGCGGTCGCCGAACGAGATCCGCTGGCCGGTGTGCGCGGGCTCGCCGTTGACGGTGATGCGGCCTTCCTGGATCGCCTCTTCCATGTCGCGGCGCGAGCCGATGCCCGCCTGGGCGAGGACCTTGTGCAGCTTGGGCGCATCGGGCTCGGGGGCGAGGATGCGCTTGCTCGTCGTCTCTTCGCTTTCGGGCTCCTCGGCGACGTCGGTGTCGAACTCGCCCGACAGCACCTGCGCGAAGACCTCGGTCGCCTCGGCCGGGACGACCGGCTGGAGGTGGCGCGGCAGCGGGCCTTCGAAATTGGCCGGCAGCGGCAAGACACGCGAGACGCTGCGCTCCTCGCCGCGCTCGCCGCCGTCACCGCGATCGCCGCGACGCCGGTCGCGCCGGTTGCGGCGCCGGCTGCGCTCGCCGGACGGAGCACCGCCGTCGCCGGTGCCTTCGCCGCCGCCTTCATGCCGACCGCCTTCGTCACCGCTGGCGGCCGCGCCGACGTTGTCGTCGCCGCCACGCACCTCGGCCGGTGCCCCCGCGCCCTGCTCGGTACGCGAGTTCTCGGCCGGCTCGGACGAGCGCTCGGGCGCGCTCGTCGCGACCGCCGCGTCCGCGGGCGCAGGACCCGACTCGACCGGCGCCGGCTTGCGCCGCCGGCGAGGCGCAGCCGCGACGCCTTCGGGCGATGAGGCGGTGTCGACATCGGCAACCGGAGCGGCGGGAAACAGGGGATCTGCGGGAGCATTCATGCGTGAGGTTCCAGGGCATCTGCAGCGGCAGGAGGACGGTCGGCGGGGGTTTCGCCGGGCGCTTCTGCCACGGGCTCGACGAACGAAAGAGTGGCCTGTGATTCGCCGTCCGGCAAGACGGCGGCCTGCGCGATCGGCTCGCCGTCGGCGCCTTCGAGCGTCGGCAGTTGCTCGAGCGAGGTCAGGCCGAGGTCGTCGAGAAACTGGCGCGTCGTCGCCAGCAGCGCCGGGCGACCCGGCGCCTCGCGATAGCCGATCGCCTCGATCCAGCCGCGGTCCTCGAGCTGCTTGACGACCGAGCTGGCGACGGCGACGCCGCGGATCTCCTCGATGTCGCCGCGCGTGACCGGCTGCCGGTAGGCGATGATCGCGAGCGTCTCGAGAACGGCGCGCGAATACTTCGGCGGCCGCTCCGGGTCGAGGCGGGCGAGGTAGGGTGCCATCTCGGCGCGGCTTTGATAGCGCCATCCGCTCGCCACCGCGACCAGCTCGATCGCGCGGCCCTTGCAGTCGTCAACGAGCTCGTCGAGCAGCGTGCGCAAGGTGTCGTTGCCGACTTCGCCTGCGAACAGGGCGCTCATCTCGCGCAGCGCCATCGGCTCGCTCGCGCAGATGAGGGCTGCCTCGAGGACGCGCTTGGCATCCAGGGTCTTCATGTCGTCGTGAAATCCTCGGCCGCGTGGTGGCGCGGCGGTCGGGCACGTCCGGGGACGTGGTGGTTCGGCGGGTTTGCCGCCGCGCTTGCTTGCACCCTCGGGTGCGGTCACGTCTCGATGGTCTCGCCGGGCGGTTCGGCCGGGCGTTTCGCCACCGCACGAACCATTCGCATCGAAATGGAATGGCCGATTGTAGCCACTCGCGCCGGCGCCCGGGCGAAGTTCAGCCCGGGCCGGCGCCGACGACCTCGGCCCAGGCGTGAGCGAAGTCTCCCGGCGGGGCCGATTCGAAGCGGAGGCGCTCGCCCGAGCGGGGGTGGACGAAAGCCAGGACGGCGGCATGGAGCGCCTGGCGCTGCATGCCGAGCGCCGGCGCGCCGCCGTAGAGCCGGTCGCCGACCAGCGGCAGTCCGCGGGCCGCCAGATGGACGCGGATCTGGTGCGTGCGGCCGCTGTGCAGCGTGCAGCGCAGGGCGGCGAAGCCGTCGCTCGCGGCGACGCGCTCGACGTCGGTCCGCGCCGCCTTGCCCGACGCCACGATCGCCATGCGCGTGCGCAGCTTGGGGTCGCGGCCGATCGGCGCCTCGATGCTCCAGCGCGCCTCGACCGGCGTGCCGTGCGCGATCGCCAGGTAGCGGCGCTGCACTTCGCGTGCCGCGATCGCGCGCGTCAGCGCCGTCACCGCGGCCAGCGTCCGGCCGACGACCATCAGGCCCGACGTGTCCTTGTCGAGGCGATGGACGATGCCGGCGCGCGGCAGCGCGGCGCTCGCCGGATCGCGCGCGAGCAAGGCGTTGAGGAGCGTCCCCGACCAGTTGCCGGCGGCGGGATGGACGACCATGCCGGCCGCCTTGTCGATCACCAGCACGTCGTCGTCCTCGTGGACGACGGCGATCGGCAGCGCCTCGGCGCGATAGGCGCGACTCTCTTCGGTCGGCTGCAGGGTGGCGGCGAGGCGCTGGCCGGCGCGGACGCGTTGCGCCGGGCTCGTCACGGCGATGCCGTCGACCGCCACCCAGCCCGCCTTGATCAGCTGCTGGAGATGATTGCGTGAGAACTCGGGAACGAAGCCGACGACGGCCTTGTCGAGCCGCTCGCCGTGCAGCGCGGCGCCGACGTCGGCCTCGCGGCGCTCGACCGCGGCGCCGCCGCCTTCATCGCCATCGCCATCGCCGTCGCCGTCGGCAGCGGCAATGGCGTCGTCCTCGGGGCAGGCATCGTCGACCATATAAGATTCGGATCCGGCCCGAAGCGTCACGCCTCCCGTCGACCGCGGCCCACTCCACACTTTCTGCATGAGCACGAAACCATCGTCCTGGCGTTCATGGATCGCAGTGTCGGCGATCTCGACGGCGATCACTCTTCTCTCGGCGTGCGACACGACGCCGCGCGACGAAACCTCGCGCTGGACGCCCGAGCGTCTCTACGCCGAGGCCAAGGACGAAGCTGCCGCGGGCAACTACGAGAAGGCGGTCAAGCTCTACGAGCGCCTCGAGGGCCGCGCCGCCGGCTCGGTGCTCGCCCAGCAGGCGCAGATCGAGCGCGCCTACTACCTCTGGAAGAGCGGCGAGAAGGCGCAGGCGCTGTCGACGCTCGAGCGCTTCATCAAGCTGCACCCGACCAGCCCGGCGCTCGACTACGCGCTCTACCTGCAGGGCCTGGTCAACTTCAACGACAACCTCGGCCTGCTCGGCAACCTGGCGAGCCAGGATCTCTCCGAGCGCGACCAGCAGGCGTCGCGCGACTCGTACCAGTCGTTCCGCCAACTGACCGAGCAGTTCCCGCAATCGGCGTACGCCGAGGATGCGCGCGTGCGCATGAACTACATCGTCAACTCGCTCGCCGCCTACGAGGTGCACGTCGCCCGATACTACCTGCGCCGCGGCGCGTACGTCGCGGCGGCCAACCGCGCCCAGCAGGCGGTGCAGGAGTTCCAGCGCTCGCCCTCGACCGAAGAGGCGCTCGTCATCCTGGCGCAGAGCTACGACCGCCTCGGCTTGACCCAGCTGCGCGACGACGCCGAGCGCGTCCTGAAGGCCAACTTCCCGAGCTCGACGATCAACACCGACGTCTTCGGTCGGCGCAAGGCGCCGTGGTGGCAGATCTGGTGAGCGCGTCGCCGCGCCGCGGCGAGCCGTCGCGTTTACTCCGGCGCAACCAGCGAACTCCGAGGCAGCCCTAGGCGGCAGCGACGCCGGCGAGCTCGCGCAGCCAGGCGATCGCCTCGGCCTCGTCGTCGACGCGGGTCATCGGCGGCAGCGCGGCAAAGAGGCGGCGTCCGTAACCCATCGTCGCCATGCGCGGATCGCAGACGACGAGCAGGCCGCGATCGGTCTCGCTGCGGATCAGCCGTCCCGCGCCCTGCTTCAGCGCCACCGCCGCTTCGGCGACGAAGTACTCGGCAAAGGCATTGCGGCCGTCGGCCTCGAGACGCTTGACGCGCGCCTCGACGAGCGGATCGTTGGGCGGCGGAAACGGCAGCTTGTCGATGATCACGCACTGCAGCGCCTCGCCGGGAACGTCGACGCCTTCCCAGAAGCTCTGCGAGCCGACGAGCACCGCGTGCGGCGCGTCGAGGAAGCGCTGCATCAGCTGGCGCTTCGATCCCTGCCCCTGGACCAGCACCTCGATCGCTTCGCCGGCGGCGTCGAAGGCGACACGCAATTGCGCGCCGACCGCCTGCAGCGAGCGCAGCGTCGTCGTCAGCACGAAGGTGCGGCCGCCGAGCGCGCTCGCGCAACGCGCGGCGAGCTGGGCGACCGCGTCGGCATGGCCGGCGTCGCTCGGCTTCGGGAACGCGCGCGGCACGAAGACCCGCGCGTGGGCGCGGTAGTCGAACGGGCTGCCGAGGCGGACGACTCGGGCGTCGTCGAGACCGGCCGGCTCGGTGAACCAGCTCAGGCGATCGTCGTCGCCGAGCGTCGCCGAGGTGAAGATCCACGCCTTCGCGCTCTTCGCCATCTGCTCGCGCAACGCGTCGCGGATGTCGAGCGGCGATTCGACCAGGCGCGCCTGATGCGCGAGCAGGTCGATCCAGCGGATGTGGCCGGCCGCCGGCCGGTCGCCGAACTGGCCGGCGAGCTCGGCGAGGCGGACGGCGCGCTCGTGGAGACGGACGAAGTCGGGAGCGATCTCGCTCACCGTGTCGAGCGCGATCGCCGCGGCCTCGCACGCAGCGCCGACCCGCGTCAGCGCCGCGAGAAAAATCGATGCGCCGCTGCGCTCGGACCAGCGCAGCTTGAGGCTGCCGCGCACCTCGCCGATCTCGCCCTGGGCGGCGAGGCGCAGCTCGCGCGCCGCGTGATCGCAGCCGGCCGCGAGCTCCTGCCACGGCGCCAGGCCGCGCGCCTGCTGCAGGCCGACGGCAAGCATGTCGCGCGCGAAGTCGATCAGCTGCGCCGAGCCGAGCGTCTTGCCGAGGAACTGCACGCCGGCCTCGGCGAGCTGATGCGCTTCGTCGAAGATCGCGACCTCGACGCTCGGCAGCAGCTCGGCGACGCCGCTGTCGCGCAGCGCCATGTCGGCGAAGAAGAGGTGATGGTTGACGACGACGAGGTCGGCGAGCATCGCCTCGCGCCGCGCCTTCATGACGTGGCACTGGCGGTACTCGGGGCATTCGCTGCCGAGGCAGTTCTCGCGCGATGAAGTGACGAGCGGGATCACGCTGCTGCGCTCGTCGAGGCCTTCGAGCTCGGCGAGGTCGCCGCTCGCCGTCGTCTGCGCCCAGGCCTCGACCTTGGCGAGCGCGCGCACGGCGAAGCGATCGGGCAGGTGCGCGTCCTGGCGGGCGCGACCGAGCCGGTGCAGGCAGAGATAGCTCGATCGACCCTTGAGCAGGGCCACCGTCACCGGCAGGTTGAGGGCGCTGCGCAGACGCGGCAGGTCGCGAACGAAGAGCTGGTCCTGGAGCGTCTTGGTCGCCGTGCTGAGCAGCGTTCGTGCCCCGCTCAGCAGCGCCGGAACGAGGTACGCGAAGGTCTTGCCGACGCCGGTGCCGGCCTCGACGACAAGGGCGCTGCGCTCTTCGATCGCGCTGGCGACGGCGAGCGCCATGTCGCGCTGCACGCCGCGCTCGGCGTGGTTCGGATCGATCGCGGCGAGCGCGCCGGCGCCGCCGAGGGCGCGCTCGACGGCATCGTGCAGGTCGCTCTGCGCGTGCTGCGGCGCGAGGCCGGCCGCGAGCATCAGGACGCCTTCGCGCTGCGCGCTGCGGTGTTCGCGTCGAGGTCGATCGA
The DNA here is from genome assembly GCA_035995885.1 of Caldimonas sp. Taxonomy (GTDB): domain Bacteria; phylum Pseudomonadota; class Gammaproteobacteria; order Burkholderiales; family Burkholderiaceae_C; genus Schlegelella_A. Next base: position 10,821 of record DASYKC010000172.1, read on the forward strand.
GCGGCTCATGCCGGCTGCCGCGGATCGAGCTCGGCTTCGACGCGCGTGATCCGGTCGCGCAAGAGAAGGCGTCGCTTCTTCAGACGACGCAGCGTGAGGTCATCGCTGGCGACGTCGAGGAGCGCGCGATCGATGAGATTGTCGAGGTCCGCATGCTCCATTCGCAGTTCGATCAGCTGTCGCGACAGGGAGTGCAGGTTGTCGTCCATGGACGGCTTCGGACGCGCGACTAGTTCGCGGTTTTGGGCGTTTGGGCTGGAATTAAACAGATTATAGTTTTCGACCATGAGTACCTCGAGCCTCGGCTACCGGCTGTCCGCGACAACCGGTATCCACCGTGGCGATCGGGCCTACCAGCAGGACCAGGTGCAGATCCTCCCCCACGCGCGCGTGCCGGGCTGCGTCATGGGCGTCCTCGCCGACGGCATGGGCGGCAAGAGCGGCGGCAGGAAAGCAGCCGACCAGGTCATCCTCACCGCGCAGCAGCTCTTCGAGCGCTACGCGCCGACCCGCGACGATCCGGCCGAAGCGCTCAAGCAGCTCGTCCTCGAAGCGCACCTGATGATCAAGCTGACCGCGATCACCTCCGAAGAGGAGCCGCACAGCACGATCGCCGCGTTTCTCATCAGCCCGACGCGCGAGTGCGATTTCGTCCACGCCGGCGACTCGCGCATCTATCACTTCCGCGCCGCCGAGATGATGAGCCGGTCGATCGACCATTCCTACGTGCAGCGACTCGTCGACGAGCGCCAGATCACCGAGGAAGAAGCGAACAGCCATCCGCAGTCGAACCTGCTCACCGGCTGCCTCGGCACCTTCCAGGATCCGCCGCTCTCGCAGAAGCACATCGACAAGCTCGAGATCGGCGACAGCGTGCTGTCGTGCAGCGACGGCCTGTGGCACTACTTCACGCCGCGGGAGCTCGGCGCGATCGTCCATGCCCTGCCGCCGCGCGAAGCGACCGAGATGCTGGTCGGCAAGGCGCGCCAGCGGGCGCGCGGATCGGGCGACAACCTTTCGCTCGCGCTGGTCCGGGTCGAGCAGCTCGGCTGATCAAGCGGCCGGCGCGTCAGCGTGCCGGCACCGAAGCCGGCACCGGCAGCGGCGCAGCGGGGGGGCGCTTGTTCAGGCGCTGCGCCGCCTTCTCGGCAACCGCCGCACGGTGCGCCTCGGCCTGACGCTGTCTCGTCTCGTAGCCGGCGCGGCTGCGTGCCTCGCGCTCCTGGCGCTGCGCAGCGCTCTCGCCGCGCGACTTCGCGCTCAGCCCGGCACCGATGGTCGTCGGTCGATCGACACCGCCTCTGGCGGCGGCGCGCGCCGGCGCGCCTTCGTGGCGCGGCTCGAGCGGCCGCGGCGCCTCGCGCGGCGCCGGTGCCGATGCCGCGCGCGCCGCCCGATCCTGTTCGCGCCGGGCGTCGTCGGCCGCCTTCGCGGCGAGCTCGGCGCGGCGCTCCGCCGTGCGCTCGCGCCGGTGCGCCTCGTCGAGCTGGAGCTGGCGCGCGCGCAAGGCGTCGACGCCGCGCCGGCGCTCGGCCTTGGCGTCGTCGATGCACGACGTGACGACGAAGCGACCGCGGCACTCGCGCTCCTGTGCCGCGTAGCGCGATTCGATCGCGGCGCGCTCTTCGGCGATCCGGCTGCGCTCGACGTCGTCGGCGCTCGCGGCGGCGGCGGGCGCGGCCGCCGCGAAGGCGAGCGCGAGGAGCGCGGCCGCTGCCGCAGCGGTCGCGATCGGCGCGGAGCGAAAGGCGTTCATGTGAGCGAAGTGTCGACGTTCCGGCGCGCCTCGGCGAGGAATTCCGCGGAGCGCATCTCGCGCAGGCGCGAGACCGTGCGCGGAAACTCGTGCACCAGCGGTCCTTCGGTATACAACGCCTCGGGCTCGACCGCCGCCGACATGATGAGCTTGACGCGCCGATCGTAGAGGACGTCGATCAGCCAGGTGAAGCGACGCGCCTCGGAGGCCAGGCGCGGCGACATCAGCGGCACGCCGGAGAGCAGCAGCGTGTGGAACTGGGTGGCGAGCTCGAGGTAGTCGTTCTGCGAGCGCGGACCGCCGCACAGCTCGCGGAAATCGAACCAGACGACGCCGCCGGCGCGGCGCCGGGCGCGGATCTCACGGTGCTCGATCCTCAGCACCGGGTCCTCGTCCTTGGCCTCGGCGAGACGCTCGAAGGCCTCGGTCATCGCCGCGTCGGCGGCCGGCCCGAGCGGCGCGTGGTAGAGCTCGACGTCCTTCAAGGTCGACTGCCGGTAGTCGGTCGGGCCGTCGACGCCGACGACCTCGAGCTTGTCCTTGAGCAGCTCGATCGCCGGCAGGATGCGCTCGCGATGCAGCCCGTTCGGATAGAGGCCGTCGGGCGGAAAGTTCGACGTCGTGACGATGCTGACCCGGTTCGCGAACAGCGATTCGAGCAGGCGGTGCAGGATCATCGCGTCGGTGATGTCGGCGACGTGGAACTCGTCGAGGCAGATCAGGCGAAAGCGGCGCGAGATGCTCTTGCCGAGGTGCTCGAGCGGATCGCTCGTTCCGGTCATCTCCGCGAGCTCGCGGTGGATCTCGCGCATGAACTCGTGGAAGTGGAGCCGGGTCTTCCTCTGCAGCGGCAGCGACGTGAAGAAGCAGTCCATCAGGAAGCTCTTGCCGCGACCGACGCCGCCCCAGAGGTAGACGCCGCGCGGGATCGGCGGCCGGGCGATCAGCTTGGTCAGCGCGTTCGAGCGCCGCGCCTTGTAGTCGGCCCACTCGCGCTCGCAGCGCTCGAGCGAATCGATCGCGCGCAGCTGCGCGGGATCGGAATGGAAACCGCGTTCAGCGAGCGTCTGCTCGTAGAGCTGGCGGACGCCCACTCAGAAGTTCAAGGCCCGTTTGTCGACGGCGAGCGCCGCTTCCTTGGTCGCTTCCGAGAGGCTCGGATGCGCGTGGCAGATCCGGCCGATGTCCTCGGCCGAGGCCTTGAACTCCATCGCCACGACCGCCTCCGAGATGAGCTCGGAGACCATCGGCCCGATCATTTGGACGCCGAGGATCTCGTCGGTCTTCGCGTCGGCGACGACCTTGACGAAGCCGGTCGTGTCGCCGAGGGCGCGGGCGCGGCCGTTGGCCATGAACGGGAAGGTGCCGGCGCGGACCTCGCGCCCGGCCGCCTTCAGCTGCTGCTCGGTCTGGCCGACCCAGGCGATCTCGGGGCTGGTGTAGATCACCCACGGCACGGTGTTGAAGTCGACGTGCGGCTTCTGGCCGACGATCCGCTCGGCGACGGCGACGCCTTCTTCCTCGCCCTTGTGCGCGAGCATCGGCCCGCGCACGACGTCGCCGATCGCCCAGACGTTCTCGAGGTTGGTCCGGCAGTCGGCGTCGACGCGGACGAAGCCGCGCTCGTCGAGGCCGAGGCCGACCGCTTCGCCGTTCAGGCCGATCGTGTTCGGGACGCGGCCGATCGAGACGATGAGCTTGTCGCATTCGAACGTCTGCGCCGCGCCGGCGCCATCGGCATAGCGCACCGTCACGCCGCCGGCGCCGCCGTCGACGCCGTCGATCCTGACGCCGAGGACGATCTTCAGCCCCTGGCGCGTGAACGTCTTGTGCGCTTCGGCAGCGACCTGCGTGTCGACCGCGCCGAGGAAGGTCGGCAGCGCCTCGAGGATGGTGACCTGGGCGCCGAGCCGGCGCCAGACCGAGCCCATCTCGAGGCCGATCACGCCCGAGCCGACGATGCCGAGCGTCTTCGGCACGGCGCCGATCGCGAGCGCGCCGTCGTTGGAGAGGATGCTCTTCTCGTCGAATGGCGCGCCCGGCAACGGCCGCGCGTTCGAGCCGGTGGCGACGATGACGTGCTTCGCGCTCAGCGTCTCCGCCTTGGCGCCGGCGACGCCGACCTGCCACAGGCCGCCTTCGCCGCGGCCGACGAAGGAGCCCCGGCCGTGGAAGAACGCGACCTTGTTCTTCTTGAAGAGATAGAGGATGCCGTCGTTGTTCTGCTTCACGACGGTCTTCTTGCGCGCCATCATCTTGGCGACGTCGATCGACAGCCTCTCGACGACGATGCCGTGGTCGGCGAACTGATGGCCGGCGTGCTCGTAGTTCTCCGACGACTGCAGCAGGGCCTTCGACGGAATGCAGCCGATGTTGGTGCAGGTCCCGCCCGGCGCCGGGCCGCCCTTCTCGTTCTTCCACTCGTCGATGCAGGCGACCGCGAGGCCGAGCTGGGCGGCGCGGATCGCGGCGATGTAGCCACCGGGGCCGGCGCCGATGACGACGACGTCGAAGGTGTTCGGCGTGGCCATGTCAGATGTCGAACAGCAGGCGGGCCGGATCCTCGAGCGCTTCCTTGATCGCCACCAGGCCGAGCACCGCCTCGCGGCCGTCGATGATGCGGTGGTCGTACGACAGGGCGAGGTAGTTCATCGGCCGGACCACGATCTGGCCGTTCTCGACCACGGCGCGGTCCTTGGTCGCGTGGACGCCGAGGATCGCCGCCTGCGGCGGGTTGATGATCGGCGTCGACAGCATCGAGCCGAAGACGCCGCCGTTCGAGATCGAGAACGTGCCGCCGGTCAGGTCGTCGAGCGAGAGCTTGCCCTCCTTCGCCTTCTGGCCGAACTCGGCGATCTTCTTCTCGATGTCGGCGAAGCTCATCTGGTCGGCATTGCGCAGGATCGGCACGACGAGGCCGCGCGGCGAGCCGACGGCGATGCCGATGTCGAAGTAGCCGTGATAGACGATGTCGTTGCCGTCGACCGACGCGTTCAGGATCGGATAGCGCTTCAGCGCCGCGACCGCCGCCTTCACGAAGAAGCTCATGAAGCCGATCTTGACGCCGTGCTCCTTCTCGAATTTCTCCTGGAAGCGCTTCCTCATGTCGATCACCGGCGCCATGTTCACTTCGTTGAACGTGGTGAGGATGGCATTGGTCGATTGCGACTGGAGCAGCCGCTCGGCGATGCGCGCGCGCAGGCGGCTCATCGGCACGCGCTGCTCGGGGCGATCGCCGTACTGCGCCGCCGCGGGCGCGGCGACGGCCGGCAACAGGGCCGGCGCCGCTGCCGGCGAGCGCGGCGCGGGAGTGGCGGGCGCCGTCGGCGCAGGCGCAGCGGTCTTCGCTGCGGCGGCGGCCGAGGCCGGCGCCGCAGGCGGTGCGTTGAGCACCTCGAGCACGTCGCCCTTGGTGACGCGGCCGCCCTTGCCGGTGCCCTGCACCGAACCGACCGGCAGGTCGTGCTCGACCATCAGCTTGGCGGCCGCGGGCATCGCCACTTCGCTCTTGGTCTCGGCGAGCGCCGCCACCTCGGGCGGGACGCCCGGCGTCTCGCCCGGCGCAGGCTCGGCCGGCGGGATGCTCTTGATCTGCATGGCGCCGGAGACCGATTCCTGGCCTTCGGTATCGATCTTGGCGATGACCTCTTCGGCGATGCAGCTGTCGCCGTCGTTCTTGATGATCTGGGCGAGGACGCCCGACGCCGGCGCCGGCACCTCGAGCACGACCTTGTCGGTCTCGATCTCGACCAGGATCTCGTCCATCTCGACCGCCTGGCCGGGCTTCTTGCGCCACTGCAGCAGCGTCGCCTCGGACACCGATTCCGACAACTGCGGAACCTTCACTTCGATCAATGCCATCTCGTTCGCCTTGTTGTTCTTCTGCCGTCGTTCACTTGGTCAGGACGAAGCCTTTCAGCTTGCCGAAGGCCTGCTCGAGCAGCGCCTTCTGCTGCTCCTGGTGGAGATGCGCGTAGCCGACCGCAGGCGATGCCGACGGCGGCCGCCCGGCATAGCCGAGCCGCTGACCCTCGTTCATGTTCTCGTGGATGTAGTGCTGGACGAAGAACCACGCGCCCTGGTTCTGCGGCTCGTCCTGGCACCAGACGACCTCGGCGAGATTCGGGTACTTCTTGAGCTCGGCCGCGAACGCCTTGTGGGGGAACGGATAGAGCTGCTCGACGCGGACGATCGCGACGTCGGCGTTCTTGCGCTCGGCGCGGCTGCGGACGAGGTCGTAGTAGACCTTGCCGGAACAGGCGATCAACCGCTTGACGCGATCGCCATTGACCTCGGTGCTCTGCTCGCCGATGACGGTCCTGAACTCGCCCTTGGTGAATTCGGTCAGCGGCGCGCCCGCGTCCTTGGCGCGCAGCAGCGACTTCGGCGTCATGATGATCAGCGGCTTCCTGAACATGCGCACCATCTGCCGGCGCAGGACGTGGAAGATCTGGCTCGCCGACGTCGGCTGGACGACCTGCATGTTGTTGTCGGCCGAGAGCTGCATGAAGCGCTCGAGGCGCGCCGACGAGTGTTCGGGCCCCTGGCCTTCGTAGCCGTGCGGCAGCATCAGCGTGATGCCGTTGGCGCGGCCCCACTTGACTTCGCCCGAGGCGATGAACTGATCGATCACGACCTGCGCGCCGTTGACGAAGTCGCCGAACTGCGCCTCCCAGATGACGAGCGTGTTCGGCTCGGCGCTGGCGTAGCCGTACTCGAAGCCGAGCACGGCTTCTTCGGAGAGCAGCGAGTCGATGACGACGAACGGCGCCTGGCCATCGGCGACGTGCTGGAGCGGCGTGTACGTGCCTTCGTCCCAGCGCTCGCGGTTCTGGTCGTGCAGCACCGCGTGGCGGTGCGTGAACGTGCCGCGCGCCGAATCCTCGCCCGAGAGGCGAACCGAATAGCCGCTCGCGACCAGCGACGCATACGCGAGGTGCTCGCCCATGCCCCAGTCGACCGGGCTTTCGCCGCGGCCCATCGCCGCACGGTCGGCGAGCACCTTCTCGACCAGCGGGTGGACCTTAAAGCTCGGCGGCACGGTCGTGATCCGCTCGGCGAGCCGCTTCAGCTCGGCGAGCGGCAGGGCGGTGTCGGCGGCATCGGTCCACTTCTTGCCGAGGAACGGCGACCAGTCGACCGCGTACTTGCTCTTGTAGTTGGTGAGCACCGGGTCGTAGCTGCTCTTGCCGGCGTCGAGCGCGGCGCGGATCGCCTTGACCATCGAGTCGGCGCCGTCGGGCGGCAGCACGCCCTGCGCGACCAGCTTGTCGCCGTAGAGCTTCCTCGTGCCGGGATGCGCCGCGATCTTCTTGTACATCAGCGGCTGCGTCATCGCCGGCGTGTCCTGCTCGTTGTGGCCGAGCTTTCTGAAGCAGACGATGTCGACGACGACGTCCTTGTTGAACTCCTGGCGATAGTCGAGCGCGAGCTGGCTGCACAGGACGACAGCCTCGGGATCGTCGCCGTTCACGTGCAGGACCGGCGCCTCGATCATCTTGACGACGTCGGTGCAATAGAGCGTCGAGCGCGAGTCGCGCGGGTCCGACGTCGTGAAGCCGATCTGGTTGTTGATGACGATGTGGACGGTGCCGCCGGTGTAGTAGCCGCGCGTCTGCGCCAGCGCCAGCGTCTCCATGACGACGCCCTGGCCGGCGAAGGCGGCGTCGCCGTGGACGAGCACCGGCAACACGGTGTCGCCCTCGGCATCGCCGCGACGGTCGAGGCGCGCCTTGACCGAGCCCTCGACGACCGGGTTGACGATCTCGAGGTGCGACGGGTTGAACGAGAGGCTCAGGTGGACCGGGCCGCCCGGCGTCGTGATGTCGCTCGAGAAGCCCTGGTGGTACTTGACGTCGCCCGACGGCAGGTTCTCCGGCGCCGTGTGGTCGAACTCGGCGAACAGGTCCTTCGGCATCTTGCCGAGCGTGTTGACGAGCACGTTGAGGCGGCCGCGGTGGGCCATGCCGATGACGATCTCCTGCACGCCGCGGCCGCCGGCGCGCTGGACGAACTCGTCCATCGAGGCGATGAAGCTCTCGCTGCCTTCGAGCGAGAAGCGCTTCTGGCCGACGTACTTGGTGTGCAGGTAGCGCTCGAGGCCCTCGGCCGCGGTCAGGCGCTCGAGGATGTGGATCTTTTCCTCGGCCGTGTAGCTCGGCTTGGAGCGGATCGACTCGAGCCTTTGCTGCCACCAGCGCTTCTCGGTCGGCTCGGTGCAGTGCATGTACTCGGCGCCGATCGTGCCGCAGTAGGTCTCGCGCAGCGCCTGCACGATCTGGCGCAGCGTCATGTGCTCGTCGGTCGTGAAATAGGTGTTCGTCGCGCTGAACACCATGTCCATGTCGGCTTCGCTGAGGTCGTAGAACGCCGGCTCGAGCTCGGGGATCTTCGGACGCTCCTGGCGCTTCAGCGGATCGAGGTCGGCCCAGCGCGAGCCGAGCGATCGATACGCGGCGATCAGCGACTGGACGTAGACCTGCTTTCGCGCGATCGCCAGGTCTTCGCTCGAGGCGCGATTGCCGAAGGCGTTGGCCTTGGCGCGCTGGGCGAACGATTCGACCACCGGCGCATGCGCCATGTCGCGCGAGGTCGACCCATCGGTCGCTGGAACGTTCTGGAGCGCGTCGAAGTACGAGCGCCACTTGTCGGGGACGGAGCCGGGGTTGTCGAGATAGGCCTCGTACAGCTCCTCGACGTACGGCGCGTTGCCGCCGAACAGGTACGAGTTCGCCCTGCTTTCCTTCATCATCTCGCTCACCTTTCGCGCCGGTTTCCGGCACTGCAGTGGGTTCAAAGACCTTCCGCGCTCCGGCTGCGCCGGTTCACGGACTAGCGACCCGGCCGACGACTGGCGTCAGCGACGGGAAGGACTCTCAAGTCACGAAGGACTTTAGCACTCGGCAATGGCTCTCACGTGGGAAGGGTGGGCACGCGCGACGCCAACTTCGCACGCGCCGCCTCGTATTCGCGCGCGAGTCGCGCGACCAGCTCGGCGGCCGGAACGACCGCCTTGATCGCGGCGATGCCCTGGCCGCAACCCCAGATGTCCTTCCACGCCTTCCTCGCGTCGCCGCCGAAATTCATCTTCGTCGGATCGCTCTCGGGCAGCGCGTCGGGGTCGAGGCCGGCGTTGCGGATCGAGCCCTTCAGGTAGTTGCCGTGCACGCCGGTGAAGAGGCTCGAGTAGACGACGTCGTCGCTCGTCGAGGCGACGATCATCTCCTTGTAGCCGTCGGGCGCGCGCGCTTCGTCGGTGGCGATGAAGGCCGAGCCGATGTAGGCGAAGTCGGCGCCCATCGCCTGCGCGGCGAGGACCGCGCCGCCGGTCGAGATCGCGCCCGAGAGCGCGAGCGGGCCGTCGAACCACTCGCGGATCTCGGCGACGAGGGCGAACGGGCTCTTCACGCCGGCGTGGCCACCCGCCCCCGCCGCCACCGCAACCAGCCCGTCGGCGCCCTTCTCGATCGCCTTCTTCGCGAACGTGTTGTTGATGATGTCGTGCATGACGATGCCGCCCCAGGCGTGCACCGCGTCGTTGACGTCGGTGCGCGCGCCGAGCGAGGTGATGACGATCGGCACCTTGTACCTCGCGCAGACGGCGAGGTCGTGCGCGAGCCGGTCGTTGCTCTTGTGGACGATCTGGTTGATCGCGAACGGCGCCGCCGGCCGCTCCGGGTGAGCGCGATCGTGGGCGGCGAGCGTCTCGGTGATCTCGGCCAGCCACTCGTCGAGCTGCTCGGCCGGGCGTGCGTTCAGCGCCGGCATCGAGCCGACGACGCCTGCCGTGCACTGGGCGATGACGAGCTTGGGATTGCTGACGATGAAGAGCGGTGCGCCGAAGATCGGCAAGGGCAGGTTGCGAAGAACGGCGGGCAGCGGCATCGGGTTCCTTGTGCAGGGGATCGTCAGAACGCGTCGAGCGCCAGCGCCGTCACGCTCTCGGCGCCGTCGACGATCGCGTCGCGCTGCCCGGGCGCCCGGCTCAGCAGGTGCTCGGCATAGAAGCGCGCGGTCGCGACCTTGGCGGCGAGGAAGTCGGCATGGCCTTCGCCGGCGGCCTGCAGCCGCTCGGCGGCGAGCAGCGCCCGCGCCATTTGCCAGCCGGCGACGAGGTTGCCGGCGAGCATGAGATAGGGCACCGAGCCGGCGAAGACGGCGTTCGGGTTGCCCTTGCTTTCGGCGACGACGAAGTCGACGACCTGCTCGAAGGCCACGCGCGCGGCGCCGAGGCGCTTCCTCATCGAGCGTGCCGCGTCGCTGGCGCTGGCGCCGAGGTCGTCCTCGGTCGCCGCCACCTGCGCCGCAATTCCCTTGGCGACGCGGCCGCCGTCGCGCGCGGTCTTGCGGCCGACGAGGTCGTTGGCCTGGATCGCGGTCGTGCCTTCGTAGATCGTCAGGATGCGCGCGTCGCGCAGGTATTGCGCCGCGCCGGTCTCCTCGATGAAGCCCATGCCGCCATGCACCTGCACGCCGAGGCTCGCGACCTCGATGCTCATCTCGGTGCTGTAGCCCTTCACGAGCGGCACCAGGAATTCGTAGAAGGCCTGGTTCTGCTTGCGCGCGTCGACGTCGGGGTCGTGATGCGCGGCATCGGACGCGGCCGCGGCGACGATCGCCATCGCCCTGCAGCCCTCGGTGTAGGCGCGCATCGTCATCAGCATGCGGCGCACGTCGGGGTGGTGGATGATCGTCGCGCTGCCCGCGACCGAGCCGTCGACCGGCCGGGACTGGACGCGCTCCTTGGCGAACGCCGCCGCCTTCTGGTAGGCGCGCTCCGCGACGGCGATGCCCTGCATGCCGACCGCGTAGCGCGCCGCGTTCATCATGATGAACATGTACTCGAGGCCGCGGTTCTCGGCGCCGATCAGCATGCCCAGCGCTCCCGCGACGAGCGTGCCCGGGCCATCGAGGCCGACGACGCCGCGATCGCCGAACTGCAGCACCGCGGTCGGGCTCGCCTTGATGCCGAGCTTGTGCTCGATGCTGACGCACCAGGCGTCATTCCTCGCGCCGAGCGAGCCGTCGGCGTTGACGAGGAACTTCGGCACGATGAAGAGGCTGATCCCCTTGACGCCTTCGGGCGCGCCGACGACGCGCGCCAGGACGAGGTGGACGATGTTCTCGGCCATGTCGTGCTCGCCGAAGGTGATGAAGATCTTCGTGCCGAAGAGCCTGTAGCGGCCGTCGCCGAGCGGCTCGGCGCGCGTGCGCACGAGGGCGAGATCGGAGCCGGCCTGCGGCTCGGTCAGGTTCATCGTCCCGGTCCACTCGCCCGAGATCATCTTTGGGATGAAGCGCTCCTGCTGCTCGCGCGTTCCCGCCGTCAGCAGCGCCTCGATCGCGCCGTCGGTGAGCAGCGGGCAGAGCGCGAAGCTCAGGTTGGCGCTGTTGATCATCTCGATGCACGCCGCGCCGATCGTCTTCGGCAGGCCCTGGCCGCCGAAGTCATCGGGGTGCTGCAGCCCCTGCCAGCCGCCTTCGCCGAACTGGCGAAACGCCTCCTTGAAGCCCGGCGTCGTCGTCACCACACCGTCCTTCCACGTCGACGGATGGAGGTCGCCTTCGCGGTTGAGCGGCGCGAGCACCTCGCCGCTGAAGCGCGCGCATTCCGCGAGCACCGCCTGCGCCGTGTCGAGCCCGGCCTCCTCGAAGCCGGGCAGGCGTGCGATCGCGTCCAGATCGGCGAGCTCCTTCATGCAGAAGAGCATGTCGTTGACGGGGGCGATGTAGCTCATGGCGCGAACCTCCAAACGTCATCCTGAGCGAAGCAAAGGATCCCGGCGACGCGATCGCCGAGGTCCTTCGCTTCGCTCAGGCCGACAGGAAACTCAGAGCGACTTGACCAGCTCCGGGACGGCGGTGAACAGGTCCTGCACGAGCCCGTAGTCGGCGACGCTGAAGATCGGCGCCTCTTCGTCCTTGTTGATCGCGACGATGACCTTCGAATCCTTCATGCCGGCGAGATGCTGGATCGCGCCGCTGATGCCGATCGCGACGTACAGCTGCGGCGCGACGATCTTG
>DASYKC010000173.1:0-2228 GCA_035995885.1 Caldimonas sp.
TTGAGCTCGAGGCGCAGGTCGTTGCGCAGCTTGGCGTCGAGCGACGACAGCGGCTCGTCCATCAGGTAGAGCGCCGGATCGCGGACCAGGGCGCGGCCGATCGCGACGCGCTGCATCTGCCCGCCCGAGAGGCGCGTCGCCGGGCTCTTCAGCTTGTCGTCGATGCGCAGCATCCGGGCGACGTCCTCGACCTTCTTGCGGATGTCGGCCTCGCTCGTCCGGTGCAGCGGCGAGCGCAGCGGAAAGGCGAGGTTGTCGTAGACGCTCAGGTGCGGATAGAGCGAGTACTGCTGAAAGACGAAGGCGACGTCGCGCAGCGCCGGCGCGATGCGCGTGACGTCGCGGCCGCCGATCTGCACCTGACCGGCGTCGGGCGTCTCGAGGCCGGCGACGAGGCGGAGCGTCGTCGTCTTGCCGGCGCCGCTCGGCCCGAGCAGGACGACGAATTCGCCGTTGCCGACGTCGAGGCTCAGGTCGCGAACGGCGCGCTTGGCGCCGAAGCTCTTGGCGACGCCGACGAGGCGCGCCTCAGCCATGGCGGGCTCCGTTCGTCGCAGCATGCGGCGCGTCGTCGCGCGCCGTGCGCAAGGCGCGGCCCGAGGCGCGGTCGAACAGCGACACCGCCGCCGCGTCGAAGGCCAGGCCGACGTGGTCGCCGCGCTTGGCCGCCGTGGCGACGTCGACCTTGGCGCGCAGGGTCGCGCCGGCGGCCGTGCTGACGGTGACGATGCGGCGCGTGCCCAGGTACTCGCTGCCGAGCACCTCGGCGCGCAGCGGCGAGTCGTCGGCGAAGCGGACGTGCTCGGGACGAACGCCGCAGAGAAGCGCCCCCGACGACACGTCTTCGCGCAGCGCCGGCACCGCGATCCGCGCCGGGCCGATCTGCACCGCGCTGTCGCCGCGTTGCAGCTGCGCCTCGAACGGCAGGAAGTTCATCGCCGGCGCACCGATGAAGTCGGCGACGAAGACGCTCGCCGGCCGCTCGTAGACCTCGAGCGGCGGCCCGAGCTGCTCGATCACGCCCTGGTTCATGACCGCGATCGTGTCGGCCATCGACATCGCTTCCATCTGGTCGTGGGTGACGTAGACGGTCGTTGCGTCGAGCCGGTCGTGGAGCGTGCGCAGCTCGCCGCACATCACCTCGCGGAATTCGGAGTCGAGGGCGCCGAGCGGCTCGTCCATCAGGAAGGCGAGCGGCTCGCGCACGATCGCGCGGCCGAGGGCGACGCGCTGGCGGTCGCCGCTCGAGAGGCCCGAGACCGGCTTGTCGAGCAGCTCCGTGATGCGCAGGGTGCGCGCCGCCTGCTCGACCCTGGCGTCGATCTCCGAGCGCAGCATCCCTTGCGAGACGAGCGGAAAGGCGATGTTCCTGCGCACGTTCATGTGCGGGTAGAGCGCGAACATCTGGAACACGAAGGCGATGTCGCGTGCCGAGGCGCGCTTGAAGGTGACGTCTTCGCTGCCGAGGAAAATCTGGCCCGAGGTCGGCAGCTCGAGGCCGGCGATCATGCGCAGCGTCGTCGTCTTGCCGCATCCCGACGGGCCGAGCAGGCAGAAGAACTCGCCGTCGCGGACGGTGAAGGTCGAGTCCTTCACCGCCGTGAAGTCGGCGAACGCCTTGTGCAGCTGGTGGACGCGGATCTCGGCCATGGCGAATCGGCCTCAGTCGGGGAACTTCGAGACGACGATGAACAGTGCCGTGCCGAAGAGCGTGGTCGCGAACGACCAGGTGTAGAGCGCCATCGCGAACGGCTGCAGCATCATCGCCAGGCCCAGGGTGATGACGATGCAGGCGAGCATCTCCATCCGGCCGCGGCGTGCCCAGCGCGGCCAGCGGCGCTCGACAGGCGTGTCGTCGGTCATCGACGGCGGCGTCATTTGCGCACCGCGCCGAAGGTGATGCCGCGCAGCAGGTGCTTCCTCAGCAGCACGGTGAAGAACAGGATCGGCAGCAGGAAGAGCGTCGTCCCGGCGGCGACCGCCGGCCAGTCCTGGCCGCCCTCGCCGATGATGATCGGGATGAAGGGCGGCGCGGTCTGCGCCGTCCCCGACGTCAGCAGCACCGCGAACGCGTACTCGTTCCAGGCGAAGATGAGGCAGAAGATCGCGGTCGCGACGATTCCCGTCGTCGCCTGCGGCAGCACGACCTTGCGGAACGCCTGCAGCCGCGTGTAGCCGTCGACCATCGCCGCCTCCTCGTACTCGCGCGGGATCTCGTCGATGAAGCC
>DASYKC010000174.1:0-12211 GCA_035995885.1 Caldimonas sp.
GGTGCTGATCATGGGCGGCAACGCGGCTGAAGCGCACCCCTGCGGCTTCAAGTGGGTGATCGAGGCCAAGAAGCACAACAAGGCCAAGCTGGTCGTCGTCGATCCGCGCTTCACGCGCTCGGCCGCGGTGAGCGACTTCTACGCGCCGATCCGCGCCGGCAGCGACATCGCCTTCCTCGGCGGCGTGCTGAACTACCTGCTCAGCAACGACAAGATTCAGCACGAGTACGTCGCGAACTACACCAACGCCGCGTTCATCGTCGGCGCCGGCTACGGCTTCGTCGACGGCATCTTCTCAGGCTACGACGAGGCGAACCGCCGCTACTCGAACGCGAGCTGGGCCTACGAGCTCGACGACAAGGGCTTCGCCAAGGTCGACCCGACGCTGCAGCACGAGCGCTGCGTGCTGCAGGTGATGAAGCGCCACTACGCGCGCTACACGCCGGCGCTGGTCAGCAGGATCACGGGCACGCCCGAGAACAAGTTCCTCACCGTGTGCCAGATGATCGCCACCACCGCCGTCCCGAACCGGGCGATGACCATCATGTACGCGCTCGGCTGGACCCAGCACAGCCAGGGCTCGGAAATGATCCGCTGCGCCGCGATCATCCAGCTGCTGCTCGGCAACATCGGCATCGCCGGCGGCGGCATGAACGCGCTGCGCGGCCACAGCAACATCCAGGGCCTGACCGATCTCGGCCTGCTCTCGACCTCGCTGCCCGGCTACATGTCGCTCGCGCTCGATTCCGAGCAGGACCTCGACACCTACTACAAGCCGCGCGCGCTGAAGGCCCTGCGGCCGAACCAGGTCAGCTACTGGCAGAACTACCCGAAGTTCTTCGTCAGCCAGCAGAAGGCGTGGTGGGGCGGCGCGGCGACGGCCGAGAACGCCTGGGCCTTCCACTACCTGCCCAAGCTCGACAAGCCCTACGACGTGCTCCAGGCCTTCGAGCTGATGAACCAGGGCAAGCTCAACGGCTACATCTGCCAGGGCTTCAACCCGGTCGGCTCGTTCCCCGACAAGCGCAAGATCATCGCCGGGCTGTCGAAGCTCAAGTTCCTCGTCATCATCGATCCGCTGCGGACCGAGACGTCCGAATTCTGGAAGAACTACGGCGAGCACAACGACGTCAAGAGCGCAGAGATCCAGACGACGGTGATCCGCCTGCCGTCGACCTGCTTCGCCGAGGAGAACGGCTCGCTCACCAACTCGGCGCGCTGGCTGCAGTGGCACTGGAAGGGCGCCGAGCCGCCGGGCGAAGCGAAGCCGGACACCGAGATCATCGGCCGCATCTTCACCGGCATCCGCGCCGCGTACGCGAAGGACGGCGGCGCCTTCTCCGACCCGATCGTCAAGCTGACCTGGCCCTATCGCGTTCCCGAGCGGCCGATGCCCGAGGAGCTGGCGATGGAGTACAGCGGCGTCGCGCTCACCGATCTGGCCGATCCGACCGATGCGACGAAGGTCGTCGCCCGTGCCGGCGAGCAGCTCTCCGGCTTCGGCCTGCTGCGCGACGACGGCAGCACGGCGTCGGGCTGCTGGATCTATTCCGGCGCGTGGACGCAGGGCGGCAACCAGATGGCGCGGCGCGACAGCAGCGACCCGTGGGGAATCGGCCAGACGCTCGGCTGGGCCTGGGCCTGGCCGGCGAACCGGCGCATCCTCTACAACGCGGCGTCGAGCGCGCCGAACGGAACGCCGTGGGATCCGCGGCGCAGGCTGGTCCAGTGGAACGGGACGGCGTGGGGCGGCGCCGACGTTCCCGACATCGTGCCGAACGCGAGCCCGGCCGCCGCCGATCGCGTCGAGCCTTTCATCATGACGGCCGAAGGCGTCGCGCGCATGTTCGCGCCGACCGGCATGGCCGAAGGCCCGCTGCCCGAGCACTACGAGCCGTTCGAATCGCCGCTCGAGACCAACCTGATGCACCCGAACAACCCGAAGGCGCGTGCCAATCCGGCGGCACGCGTCTTCAAGGGCGACATGGAAGCGTTCGGCACGGCGAAGGACTTCCCGTACGCGGCGACCAGCTATCGGCTGACCGAACACTTCCACTACTGGACCAAGCACGTCCTGACCTCGGCGATCATCCAGCCGCAGCAGTTCGTCGAGATCGGCGAGGAGCTCGCGAAGGCCAAGGGGATCGGCGACGGCGACTGGGTCAAGGTGTCGTCGAACCGCGGCTTCATCAAGTGCGTCGCGGTCGTGACCAAGCGCATCCCGCAGCTCGAATGCGACGGCCGGAAGATCGACACGGTCGGCCTGCCGAACCACTGGGGCTTCGTCGGCCTGACGCGGCCGGGCTACCTCGTCAACACGCTGACGCCATTCGTCGGCGATGCGAACACGCAGACGCCCGAATACAAGTCATTCATCGTCAACATCGAGAAGGCCTGAGATGTCATCGCTCCAGTCCCTCGACATCAAGGCGCGCTCGGCGACGACGCTGCCGAGCACGCACGCCCGCATTGCCGAGCAGGAGGTCGCGAAGCTGATCGACGTCTCGGTCTGCATCGGCTGCAAGGCGTGCCAGGTCGCGTGCATGCAGTGGAACGACCTGCGCGACGACGTCGGCCACAACGTCGGCGTCTACGACAACCCGGCCGACCTCAGCGCCGAGTCGTGGACGGTGATGCGCTTCTCGGAAGTCGCGACCAAGAAGGAGAACGAGGAGACCCGGCTCGAATGGCTGATCAGGAAAGACGGCTGCATGCACTGCGCCGATCCCGGCTGCCTGAAGGCGTGCCCGTCGCCGGGCGCGATCGTCCAGTACCAGAACGGCATCGTCGACTTCATCGAGGAGAACTGCATCGGCTGCGGCAACTGCGTCACCGGCTGTCCGTTCGACATCCCGCGCATCAGCAAGAAGGACAGCAAGGCCTACAAGTGCACGCTCTGCTCCGACCGCGTCACCGTCGGCCTCGAGCCGGCGTGCGTCAAGGCGTGTCCGACCGGCGCGATCCAGTTCGGCACCAAGACCGACATGCTCGAGTACGCCGGCGATCGCATCGCCGACCTGAAGGAGCGCGGCTACGCGCAGGCCGGCGTCTACGACCCGCCGGGCGTCGGCGGCACCCACGTCATGTACGTGCTGCAGCATGCCGACCAGCCGGGCCTCTATCACGGCCTGGCGGCCGATCCGAAGATCAGCCCGTGGGTCTGGCTCTGGAAGAGCGCGGCCAAGCCGCTCGCGCTCGCGTCGATGATCGGCGCGGTCCTGGTCGGCTTCTTCCACTACGTCAAGGTCGGCCCGAGCGAGGTCGAGCCGGACGAGCCCGAATCGCGCGACGACGCGCGCCGGCGAGACGGGCGCGATGTCCGCGATGTCCGCGAGGACCGCGAGGACCGCGATCCGCGCCCGACCGGACCCGACCCCGAGGAGCCGCGAGCATGACACGCCAACTCGAGCGCTATCCCGACCGCACGCGCCTGAACCACTGGGCGGTCGCGCTGCTTTTCCTTTGCGCCGGCCTCTCCGGCCTGGCCTTTTTCCATCCGGCGCTCTTCCCGTTGACGATGCTCTTCGGCGGCGGCCCGTGGACCCGCGTGCTGCATCCGTTCTTCGGCGTCCTGATGGTGCTCGGCTTCGTCTTCCTCGCCTGGCAGGTCTGGCGCGAGAACCTCTGGCAGGCGCGCGACACCGCGTGGCTGAAGGCGGCGCCGCACCTCGTCATGACCGGCGACGAAGAGAGCATGCCCCCGGCCGGCAAGTACAACGCCGGGCAGAAGCTCGTGTTCTGGGTCTTCGCGCTCAGCCTCATGCTGCTGTTCGTCACCGGCTTCGTGTTCTGGCAGCCGTGGTTCGCGGACTACTTTCCGGTTCCGCTGCGGCGCGTCGCGGTGGTCGTCCACGCCGCAGCGGCGACGCTGCTGATCCTGAGCGTCATCGCCCATGTCTATGCGGCGATCTGGGTCAAGGGAACGATGCGGGCGATGACGCGCGGCACCGTCACCGAGAACTGGGCACGCCGCAATCACCCGCTCTGGTATCGCCAGGTGCGCGGCAAGGGCGGCGCCGAGTGAAGCGGCCCCTTTCGCATCGGAGCGTCATGGCATCGACCTCGACCGCACGGCTGCTGTCGCCCGAAGAGATCGCGGTGCAGGCCGGCCAGCAGGTGCCGTTCCTGCACCTGCCCGAGCGGACGACCTTGTTCGCCGAGCGCGAGATGCGCCTGCGCCAGCGCGCGGCCGGGCACACGATGCGCGACTTCCTGTTCTTCATGGCCGAGCTGGCGCACAGCCAGCACGAGCTGCTGCAGCGCTACCCGGCCGTCGCGCTGCCGGATGCGGCGGCGCTCGACGCGGCGTCGCGCGCCGGCCTGCCGCCGCTGCCGGCGACGCTCTGGCCGCGCGACCCGGCGTGGCGCGACGGCCTCGTGCAGCTGATCGACACGCTGCTGCCGCGCCTCGGCACGAGCCCCGCCGAGCCGAGGGTCCGAGCATTGAACCGGGCCGACGCGGCGTGGCTCGAGCAGCAGGCCGATCGGCTGCTTCACGGCGTCCTGCTCGGCCTCGACCTCGCCGCGGCACCCCTCGTCGCCGCGGCGCTGCAGGTCCACTGGACCCATCTCGTGCTCGCGACGCAGGCCGCGCGCGGCGCCGATCGCCTGCCGCCGTTCGGCCGCACCGACGCGGCGACGCTCTGCCCGTGCTGCGGCAGCCGGCCGACGGCGAGCATCGTCCGCATCGGCGCCGACACGACCGGCATCCGCTACCTGCAGTGCTCGCTCTGCTCGACGCAATGGCACATGGTGCGGATCAAGTGCAGCCACTGCGAAAAGACCAAGGGCATCCGCTACCAGTCGCTGCGCGCCGCGGCCGAGGAAGGCGACGCGTCGAGCAGCGCCCGGCCGGCGGTCGAGGCCGAGACCTGCGACGAGTGCGGCCACTACCTGAAGATCGTCGACATGGCGCGCGACGCCGACGTCGAGCCGGCGGCCGACGACCTCGCCTCGCTGACGCTCGACCTGCTCGTGTCCGAGGCCGGCTACCGCTGCCACGGCGCCAACCTGATGCTCCTGTTCGGCGACCCCGACGGCGGAAGCGGCTGATGGATGCGACCGGCATGTCCGTGGTTCACGGCGGAAGGTCGAACGAAGCGATGGCAGGACCGCCCGACCTGCCCTCGGTCGACAAGCTGCTGCGCGACGACGCGGTGCGTGCGCTGCAGCGCGAGCACGGCCACACGCTCGTCGCCGGCGAAGCGCGCGCCCTGCTCGAGACGCTGCGCGCCGAGGCGCGCGCCGGCCGCCTGTCGGTGGCGTCTGTCGCGACCGGCGCGTTGGCGGCTGCGCTCGAGGAGCGCGTCCGGGCCCGGCTCGTGCCGCGCATGCGCGCGGTGCTGAACCTGACCGGCACGGTGATCCACACCAACCTCGGCCGCGCGCTGCTCGCCGATGCCGCCCTGGAACGGCTCGTCACCTTGATGGCGGCGCCGAACAACCTCGAGTACGACCTCGCCACCGGCGGCCGCGGCGACCGCGACACGATCGTCGAGGAGCTGCTGTGCACGCTCACCGGCGCCGAGGCGGCGACGGTCGTCAACAACAACGCGGCGGCCGTGCTGCTGACCGTCGCGGCGCTGGCGCGCGGCCGCGAGGTGATCGTCTCGCGCGGCGAGCTGGTCGAGATCGGCGGCGCGTTCCGCATGCCCGACGTGATGGCGAGCGCCGGCGCACATCTGGTCGAGGTCGGCACGACCAACCGCACCCACGCGCACGACTACGAGCGCGCTCTCTGCGAGCGCACCGCCCTCGTGATGAAGGTGCACACGAGCAACTATGCGGTGCAGGGCTTCACCGCGGCGGTCGACGAGGCGACGCTCGCCGCCATCGCCCACGCGCGCGGCGTCCCGCTCGCGACCGACCTCGGCAGCGGCTCGCTCGTCGACCTCGCCGCCTACGGCCTGCCGCGCGAGCCGCTGCCGCAGGAGATGGTCGCGGCCGGCTGCGACGTCGTCACCTTCTCCGGCGACAAGCTGCTCGGCGGCCCGCAGGCCGGCCTGATCGTCGGCAGCCGCGAATCGGTCGGCCGCATCCGCAAGCTGCCGATGAAGCGCGCCCTGCGCATGAGCAAGCTGCCGCTCGCGGCGCTCGAAGCGACGCTGATGCTCTACCTCCGGCCCGAGCGCCTCGCCCAGGACCTGCCGACGCTGCGCCTCCTGACCCGAAGCGCCGAAGCGATCCGGACGCTCGCGGACTCTCTGCATGCGCCCGTCGCGGCGGCCGTGTCGCCGCGCTACGACGTCGAGGTCGTGGCGATGCAGGGCCAGATCGGCTCGGGCTCGCTGCCGGTCGAACGCCTGCCGTCGGCCGGTCTCGCGTTCGCGCCGGTCGGCAAGCGAGGCGTCGGCCGCGCCCTCGACGACCTCGCCGACGCGTGGCGGGCGCTGCCCCTGCCGGTGATCGGCCGCATCGCCGCCGACCGCTTCCTGCTCGACCTGCGCTGCCTCGAGGACGGCGCTGCCTTCGTCGCGCAACTGCCGGCGCTGCACGCGGCGCTGCAACGATGATCGTCGGCACCGCCGGTCACATCGACCACGGCAAGACGACGCTGGTGCAGGCGCTCACCGGCGTCGACACCGATCGGCTGCCCGAGGAGAAGGCGCGCGGCATCTCGATCGAGCTCGGCTATGCGTTCCTCGACGTCCCCGCCAGCGACCCGGCCGAGCGCATCGGCTTCATCGACGTGCCCGGCCACGAGCGCCTCGTCCACACGATGCTCGCCGGCGCGACCGGGATCGACTTCGGCCTGCTGCTCGTCGCCGCCGACGACGGCGTGATGCCACAGACGCGCGAGCACCTGGCGGTGCTGTCGCTGCTCGGCATCGATCGCGGCGCGGTCGCCGTCACCAAGACCGACCGCGTCGATGCGGCGCGGGTCGCGCAGGTCGGCGCCGAGGTCGATGCCTTGCTCGCCGGCACGCCGCTCGGGGCCGCGCCGGTGCTGACCGTCTGCGCGCCGACCGGCGACGGTGTCGCGGACTTGCGCGCGCTGCTGTTCGATGCCGCGCGTGCGACGCCGCATCGCGACGACGCGGGCGCGGCGTTCCGGATCGCGATCGACCGCGCGTTCACGCTCGCCGGCGTCGGCACGGTCGTCACCGGCACGGTGCACGCCGGACGCGTCGAGGTCGGCGACGAGCTCGCGCTGGTGCCGGCCGGCGCGGACGCGATCGCGCGCGTGCGCAGCCTGCACGCGCAGAACCGGCCGGTCGAGCAGGCCCGTGCCGGCGAGCGCTGCGCGATCGCGCTGGCCGGAATCGCCAGGGACCGGATCGCGCGCGGCCAGTGGCTGGTCGCGCCCGCCATCGCGTTCGCGACCGACCGCCTCGATGCCGCGCTCACGCTGTGGCACGGCGAAGCGAAGGCGCTGCGCAGCGGCACGCCGGTGCACGTGCACGTCGGCGCGAGCGACGTCACCGGCAGCGTCGCGGTGCTGCAGGTCGACGGTGCGGCGGCCGACAGCGTCGCGCCGGGACGGACGGCGTCGGTTCAGCTCGTCCTGCACCGACCGATCGGCGCCTGGCGCGGCGACCGCGTCGTCCTGCGCGACGCCTCGGCCGCGCGCACCGTCGCCGGCGGCACGGTGCTCGATCCGTTCGCGCCGGCACGCCATCGACGCACTGCGCAGCGCGCGATGGAGCTCGTCGCCTGCGCCGAGGCCGACCCGGCGGCACGGTTGCGCGGCCTGCTCGACGCCGCGCCGTTCGGGGTTTCGCTGCGCCGCTGGTCGCAGGCCGAAGGTCGTCGCGATTCCGCCGACGCGTTCCTTCCGGCCGCGACGCTGATCGCCGCCGATGTGAGCCACTGCGCGTGGGCGCTCGGTGCGCGCCATGCGAGCGCGATCGGCGACTCGGCCATGAGCGCGCTGCGCGGATTCCACGCGCGCGAGCCCGAGGCGCTCGGCCCGGACGCCGCGCGCCTGCGACGCATCGCCGCGCCGCGCCTGCCCGACGCCGTGTGGAGCGCAGTGCTCGCGTCGCTGCGACGACAAGGCCGCGTCGACGTCCGCGGCGCGTTCGTCCATCTGCCCGTGCACGGCCTCAGCCTCTCGGCCGCGGACGCGCGCCTGGCGCAGAAGATCGCGCCGATGCTCGCCGCCGCCGGCTTCGAGGGACGCTGGGCGCGCGACCTCGGCCGCGATGCGCGCGAGAGCGAGGCGCTCGTTCGCGTCACGCTCGCGCGCCTGGCCCGAGGCGGCGCGCTGCATCAGGTCGTGAAGGATCTCTACTACCCGGCCGAGACGCTGGCCCGACTCGCCGCCGTCGTGCGGACGACGGCCGGCGCCGACGGCGGCGCGGTCACGGCGGCGCGATTTCGCGATGCGACCGGCCTCGGCCGCAAGCGGGCGATCCAGCTGCTCGAATATTTCGACCGCATCGGCCTGCTGCGCCGCGTCGGCGACGAGCATCGCCTGCGCAGCGACACGGCCTTGTTCACGCCTGCCGCGTCATGAGCGAAGAATCGACGGAGGGGAGACGTCCCTGGTGGGACGGCCGGGCTTCAAACCCGGTGGGCGGCGCCATGCGCCGCCGGGTGGGTTCGACTCCCATTCCCTTCCGCCCCACCCTCCGGAGGCGAGCGTGAGCCCGTTGTCGCTGCCCTTCCCTGCCGACCTGCTCTACCTCGTCGAGCACGACGTCTGGGCCCGTCTCGAAGACGACGGCACCGCGACCGTCGGCATCACCGCGCTCGGCATCAAGCTCTCGGGCGAGATCTACATGTGCCGCGTCAAGCCGGTCGGCGCGACGATCGACCAGGGCCGATCGGTGGCGGTGGTCGAGCTCGCCAAGGCGATCGTCTCGGTCAAGAGCGCCGTCAGCGGCGAGGTGCTCGAAGCGAATCCGCTGCTCGATGACGAGCCGGAGCTCGTCCATCGCGATCCCTACGGCGCCGGCTGGCTCGCGCGGCTGGCGCCGCGCGACCTGGCCGCCGATCGACGCCTGCTCGCGCACGGCGCCGAGGTGATCGAGGCGATGACGCGTCATGCCGCGGCGATGGAGCGGTCGCCATGAACGGCGCCGAAGCCGAGGGCGTCGCCATCCTTCTCTGGGCGTGCGAGCCGGAAGCGCCGCACCGGCTCGTGACGCCGTTCTTCCATGCCGCGGCCGCGGCCGCGCTCGACGTGCCGGTCGAGATGTACTTCAGCGCGCGCAGCGTCCTGCTGCTGCGCCCCGGATGTGCCGAAGCGCTGCGCGCATCGGCACATCCGGGAACGGTCTACGACGCGATGCGCGCCGCGGTCGAGCACGGCGCCGTCTTCCATGCCTGCAGCGACGCGCTCGCGGCGCACGGCCTGGCCTCGGCCGAGCTGATTCCCGAGTGCAGCCGGCGCGGCGGTGCCGTGCAGTTCATGGCGCGGGCCACCGACCTGCGCTGGCGCACGCTGGTCTTCTGACGCTCCGCAGGCGGAGCCGCGCGCCGACGACAGCGCGCCGGTGCGTTGTCAAACCGGCAGCGCCAGACCCGCGTCGTCGAGCGCGCCGTACGCGAGCGCCGACAGGTCGTGCCCGGCGCCGAAGCCGTGCGCGCGCGCCGCCAGGAAGCGATCGTGGACGAGGCTCGCGAGCGGCAGGGGAACGCCGAGCGACTCGGCGGCGTCGAGCATCAGGCGGTTGTCCTTCTGGGCGAGCGGCAAGGCGAAGCCGGGCGGCTGGAAGCGCCGCGTCGCGATCGCCGGGCCGTAGATCCGGTACGGCGGCGCGCTGAAGACCGTGGTCGTCAGCAGCTCGACCAGGCGCTGCGGGTCGAGGCCCGCCTTGCCGGCGGCGGCGCACGCTTCGCCCAGCGTTTCGACCAGCACCGTCAGCATGAAGTTGCCGATCAGCTTGACGAGGTTCGCCTGCGACGGGTCGGCGCCGACGATACCGACCGACTGGCCGAGCTTGTCGAGCAGCGGCAGCGCGACCTTCAATGCGTCCTCGGCGCCGGCGGCCATGATGAAGAGCTTGCGTTGCGCTGCCGAATCGGGCCGGCCGAAGACGGTCGCGGAGACGAAGCGCTGGTGCGCGGCGCGGTGCCTGGCGGCCAGGTTCTGGGCCGCGGCCAGGCCGATCGTGCTCATCGAGATGTGCAGCGCGTTGGGCTCCAGGCCGGCGATCAGCCCGGCGTCGCCGAACGCGACCGCGGCGAGCGCGGCATCGTCGGCGACCATCGTGAAGACGACGTCGGCCGCCCTGGCCGCCTGCGCCGGAGTCGCCGCGACGATCGCGCCGGCGTCGCGCAGCGCCTCGGCGCGCGCGGCGGTGCGGTTGAACACGTGCACGTCGTGCCCGGACTCGAGCAGGTTCGTGGCGATCGCGCTGCCCATCGCGCCGAGGCCGATGAATCCAATCTGCATGGTGGAGGCTCCTGAAAGGGTGAGGGACGAGTCGAGCCTCGCATCGTTCCGCGCGCCGGTGCCGCGTGCATTGCAGCGAGCCGAGGCCGCATCACACCCGTCACGACCTGCATGTCACGGATGAAACATCGACGTAACGCTCCGGTGGTCGCCTCCGGGAACGATCCCGTCTCGACTCACCGCGCCGACGTGCACGTCGACCGGCTCGATTCCGCCGACCGAATTCGAAGAGGGGTGACATGAGCATCGAGACCGTCCGGATTGAAGGCATCGCCACGCCGGTGTCGCGCATCGGCCTCGGCACCTGGGCGATCGGCGGCTGGATGTGGGGCGGCGCCGACGATGCAGCCTCCATCGCCACGATCCGCGGCGCCGTCGACGCCGGCATCAACCTGATCGATACCGCGCCCATCTACGGCTTCGGCCACGCCGAGGAAATCGTCGGCAAGGCGCTGCAGGGAATGCGCGACCGCGCCGTGATCGCGACCAAGGTGGCGCTCGAGTGGCCCGACGGCAAGCCGCTGCGCAACGCCACCGCAGCGCGCATCCGCGCCGAGGTCGAGGACTCGCTGCGCCGCCTGCGCACCGACCGGATCGACCTCTACCAGGTGCACTGGCCCGATCCGAACGTGGCGCACGAGGAGACGGCGACCGAGCTGGAAAAGCTCCGCCGCGAAGGCAAGATCCTCGCCATCGGCGTCAGCAACTATTCGCCGGCGCAGATTCACGGCTTTCAGCGCTTCGGGCGCGCCGTCGCGGTGCAGTCTCCGTACAACCTCTTCGAGCGCGCCATCGAGGACGACGTGCTGCCGTACGCGACGCGCCACGGCCTCACCGTCCTCGCCTACGGTGCCCTCTGCCGCGGCCTGCTGTCCGGCCGGATGGATGCGGCGACGAAGTTCGGCGGCGACGACCTGCGCCGGTCCGACCCGAAGTTCCAGCCGCCGCGCTTTCCCCAGTACCTCGCCGCCGTCGCGGCCCTGCAGCGGCTGGCGCAAGAACGCCACGGCAAGACCGTGCTCGCTCTGGCCGTGCGCTGGGTTCTCGACCAGGGTCCGACGATCGCCCTCTGGGGCGCGCGCCGGCCCGAGCAGCTCGACGGCATCGACGCCGCCTTCGGCTGGCGCCTCGACGCCGATGACCTGCGCCGGATCGACGCGCTGCTCGCCAGGCACGTCGCCGATCCGGTCGGCCCGGAGTTCATGGCGCCGCCGGCGCGAACGTTGACGGGAGTCGATGCGTGAACGCGCCGGCGCGCTGGCTGCGTGCCGTTCCCGTGCTGCTGCTCGCCGGCTGCCAGCCGGCGCTGCTCGATCCGCGCGGGCCGATCGGCCGGGCCGAGAAGCTCATTCTCGTCAACTCGATGGCGATCATGCTCGCCATCGTCGTGCCGACGATCATCGCGACCATCGCCTTCGCCTGGTGGTTCCGCGCCGGCAACCGACGCGCTCGCTACCTGCCCGAGTGGGCGTTCTCCGGCCGCATCGAGCTCGTCGTCTGGTCGATCCCGGTGATGGTCATCCTGCTGCTGGGCGGCGTCACGTGGCTCAGCGCGCACCAGCTGGATCCGCGGCGGCCGATCGCCGCCGACGCCAAGCCGATCGACATCGAGGTCGTCTCGCTCGACTGGAAGTGGCTGTTCATCTATCCGGAGCAGGGCCTCGCGAGCGTGAACCAGCTCGTCGTTCCGGCCGGCGTGCCGCTTCACTTCAGGCTCACCTCGGCAAGCGTCATGAACAGCTTCTTCGTGCCGCAGCTCGGCAGCATGATCTACACGATGAACGGCATGGAGACCGAGCTCTACCTCCACGCCGACGAGCCGGGCACCTACGCCGGCCGCTCGGCGCAGTTCAGCGGCGACGGTTTCTC
>DASYKC010000175.1:0-7735 GCA_035995885.1 Caldimonas sp.
TTTCACGTGTCCCCGCGGCTCCGGATGTGTTGCCATCGGGCGCTTCCTCGACACGAAAACACCGCGTGCAATCGGTGCAGCCCCGCCTCGCCTCCGTGTCAGAGGCGCTTGGCACAAATCATTCCCGAGCGCGGGCTGGAATGACAGCCGTTTGCGCCGCTCGGGTCACCCGCAACAACGCTTTTTCAACGGTCTTTCCACGAGACCATCACAAACTTGGCGCTGTCAATTGGTGATTTGGAACGCGACGTACGACGACACCTTGTTGGTCTGCTGGCGCTGACCCAGGCCCTCGCCGACCGAGAGCAGCAGGTGATGGTGCTCGTCGAAGTCGAACGTCGTGCCGACGTTGAACCCGGTGCTCGCAGGCAGGTCGTTCGACGGGCGGGTGCGATGGAAGAGCTCGGCTCCCAGGCTCATTCGCTCGCTCACCCGCCGCTGGACGAGGACACCCGCGAACCAGTTGTCGCGACTTCCCGACGCGCGATTGATCAGATAGCCCAGCCCGCCGTCGACGGTCCATCGGCCGCTGCTCTTCTGCGCCCAGAGGGGCAACAGGATCTGCGACCGGCCGTTGCCGAGGCCGCGAGCATCGTTGCCGGTCGGTGCGATGTAGGTTGGATAGATCGCCAGCATCGGCGTCGTGTCGGTTTCCTGCAGAAACCGGTACTTGGCGCCGAACTCGACGTCACCCAAGCCGAACCGGGTTCCGCCGGACGCCGGTCGGGCGAGCGCCAGCGGCAATGCGGCGTGCAGCTGCAAGTCCGGCGCACCGCCATAGTTGATCTCCACGCCGGGCAACGTTCCGACACGCCCGGCGGCGGTCAAGGTCTGTTGCGTCGCGATGTTGATTTCGTACTTGTGCAGGGCAACGGGCTCGGGATCATCGGTCTGATAGGGAGGGCCGGCGCATGCCGCCGTTGCCAGCAACGAGGACGCAGCGACGACGGCGAACGGGGCAGCGTGCCGAGAATTCGTCACATCGACGCGTCGATGACGTCGATGAGCGTCTGCAGCGCCGCCGCACTGTCGGAGCTGCGCACGCGCCGGAAACGAAGCTCCCGCTCGACGCGATCGATGGCCGTGTCGATCGCCTGCCGTCGTTGCGGCGACAGCGACCGCATCCTCGGTTCCGCCCGACGCCATTGAACCTCGAGCGCCTCGACCCGCGCTCGCGCGCCGCGGAGGTCGCCGCTGCGCGCCAATTGCAGCGCATCGACGGCGATCGCGCGGATGGCAACGAGATCGTCGGATGCCGCACGCGCACCCGGCGCGCCTGGCGCCGAGGCCTGCGCCGCCGCCGGGCCGGCGCGGGCCGCCAGCCAGGGAGCGATCATCGCGACGAGTGCGAGCCTGCGCCGGTGCGTGTTCATGACATCGCCTCCCGATACGTCAACGACCTGGTCTGGCCGCTGCCGAAACGGGCCGCCTCTCGGCGCGTTGCGGCAGCAGCAGGATGCACGCGACGATGAAGATGGCGAGGACCGCCGAGGCCCAATAGCGACTCAGCTCCAGGCCGCCGTTGGCGTGCGGCTTGTCGAGGAAATCGCCGACCGTCGCACCCAACGGGCGCGTCAGGATGAACGCTGCCCAGAAAAGAGCCACGCGCGAGATGCGCGTCCAGAAATACGCGGCCGCGACGAGCGCCAGCGCAATGCCGAACACGATCGCGCCGCCCTCGTATCCCAGACCCAGCCCGGTCTTGTCGTCGGCAACCCAGTCGCCGAGCGCCGTGCCGAGCGTCTGCGAGAACATGACGGTCGCCCAATAGAAGATTTCCGCCTTCGGCGAGGCGATGTGGGAGACGTTGACCGAGCCGAGGGTGCGGTGCCACAGGTAGAGCGTGCCGAAAAGCGCGGCGAGCAGGATCGTCGTCCCGCCGAGGTAGCCGATGCCGAGCGAACGATCGAGCAGATCGGCCAGCGTCGTTCCCGCCGTCGTCGTCGCCACGATCACCGCCCAGAACAGGAAGGGGTGAAACCGGCGGGCACGGATCTGGGCGGCCACGGCGACGACGAACAGCACCGCGAAGATCGCGGTGCCGACGTAGTAGCCGAGGTTCATCGACATCGTCACGGCGTCGCCGCCCGTCTCGCCGAGCGTGGTGGCCGCGATCTTGATGATCCAGAACCAGAGGGTGACCTCGGGGACCTTGCCCCATTGCGTTTCTTCAGGCTCGTTCATGGGTCTCGGCGTGGCTTGGCGGACCCTAGCAAACGGCGCGCCTCGGCACGATCCCGCCCAGCTCGTGCGCGACCCGTCGTGACACCCTCCAATACGCGGCCGCGACGCAATCGCTGCGGGGTACTCGGCGACATTGGTGACCCCCCGTTCGCGACCTGAAACGTGCGGGTGGCCGCGGGCTCGCACTCTTGCGATCGGCTCGAAAGATGTCGGGGACCCAGCCCGGCGAGAGCCCGCAACTTGTCCAACGGGCTGACGCCCATCACGTCTGGAGAATGCAATGTCTTCGCAACCCGTCTTGACCGCCGTGGCCCTCTTCACTGCTTCGCTGCTGAGCCAGGCGGTCATGGCTCAGACCTCTTCTGCGCCGGTGACGCGCGCCGAAGTGAAGGCCGAAACCCGCGCCGCAGAAAAGGCCGGCCAGCTGACGCCCGCCGGCCAGGGACCGCAGTTCAAGGTCTCGCGCAAGTCGACCAAGACCCGGGCGCAGGAAAAGGCCGAAACCCTCGCGGCGCGCAAGGCCGGAACCCTGGAGCCGGCAGGCGACGCAGAGATCGAAGTCGTCGATCGGCAAATGGAGGCGCAGCGCTCCACGGTGAATCGCGCGGCGCTCAAGGCGAAGACCCGCGCCCAGGAGAAGGCCGGGCAATTGATCCCGGCGGGCGAAGGTCCGGGCGCTCCCACGAAGTAGTCGCGTCCGGCCCCGGCACCCCATTTCCTCGCGGAGCAAGCGCATGAACTCGCGTCCGACCGTGTGCCCGAGGTTCCTCGCCGTTGCCGCCTGCGGCTTCGTGCTGCTCGCCGGTCAGCAGGCCCTCGCCCAGGTGCTGCGAGGCGAGGCGGCCATCGGCGGCTGGCGCGACGACAAGCCGGGTGTCCGGCGCCTCCTCACGCCGCAGGATCTGCCGGCGATCGGCAAGGCCAGCTACGGCGAGGCGCACGTCGTGCCGATGCCGGCGGGCGCGGTGCCCCAGGTGCCCGCGGGTTTCAAGGCCGAGCTGGTTGCCACCGATGCGCACAAGCCTCGCGTGATTCGCGCCGCGCCCAACGGCGACCTGTTCGTCGCCGACAGCATGTTCAACGAGGTGCGCGTGCTGCGCGTTGCCGCCGACAGTGCCAAGCCGGAGAAGGACGTGATCTTCGCGAGCGGGCTGAAGCAGCCGTTCGGCATCGCGTTCTATCCTCCCGGACCCAACCCGCAATGGGTCTATGTCGCCAACACCGACAGCGTCGTGCGCTTCCGCTACCGGAACGGCGATCTCAAGGCGACCGCGAAGCCGGAGCGCATCATCGAAGCGCTGCCGTCGGTGCATCACTATGCGCGCGACATCGCCTTCTCCCCCGACGGCAAGCGGCTCTACCTCGGAGTCGGTTCGGGTTCGAACGCGGCGCTCGACATGTTTCCCGAGCCGCACTGGACCATGCACCCGGAACCGCGCAACGTCGCCGATCTCGCGGAGTGGGTGAAGACCAAGCCGCTCGGCGCCACCTGGGACACCGAGGAGCTGCGTGCGAACGTGCTGTCATTCGACCCGGACGGCAAGAACATGACCGTCGTCGCAACAGGCTTGCGCAATTGCGAGGGCATGGCGATCCAGCCCGGCACCGCGCAGCTCTGGTGCGCCGTCAACGAACGCGACGAGATCGGCGACAACACGCCGTTCGAGTACGTGACCCATGTCGTCGAAGGCGCCTTCTACGGCTGGCCTTGGTACTACATCGGCGCCAACGAAGATCCGCGGCATGCGGGTCAACGGCCCGACCTCAAGGACAAGGTCACGGTCGCGGACGTGATGATGATGGCCCACTCCGCGCCGCTGCAGATGACCTTCTACCAGGGCGACAACTTTCCGCCCGAGTACAAGGGAAGCGCCTTCGTCACGATGCACGGCTCCTGGAACCGCGCCCAGCGCACGGGCTACAAGGTGGTCCGGCTGCTCTTCGACGCGAACGGCAAGGCGACCGGTGAGTACGAGGACTTCATGACCGGCTTCGTGCTCTCCGACACGCAGATGTGGGGCCGGCCGGTCGGCGTCACCGTCGCCAAGGACGGCTCGCTCTTCGTCACCGAAGACGGCAACGGCACGATCTGGCGGGTGTCGCGGCGATGAGGGTGACTGTCGACGAGAAGACATTCGATAGGGGATCGAGGCCGCCTCAGAGCAGGTGAGCCGCACTTAAACCCGTAACGGGTCGAAGTTCGTCCTTGTCAGGCCGAAGTAGGCCA
Source organism: Caldimonas sp. (assembly GCA_035995885.1). Lineage (GTDB taxonomy): Bacteria > Pseudomonadota > Gammaproteobacteria > Burkholderiales > Burkholderiaceae_C > Schlegelella_A. Next base: position 4,412 of record DASYKC010000175.1, read on the forward strand.
AATATCATTCGCCTCCCTGCAGCGCTGCGATCAGAGACAGCGCGCAAAGGAGACGCGTGGTCGCCTGGAAAGACCTTTCGGTCGGTGAGATGACGTTGCTCGACCACGTGTTCTGGTCGAGCAGCATCTCGCGCGAGGCCCTGGCGATGGGCTCGCTTTTCTCCAAGAGCCGCGCCAACGCAGCGGTCGCCGGCATGCTCGAGCAGGGGCTGCTCGAAGCGACCGGCGAACAGCAGCAGACCGGCGGACGCCGCGCCGAAAGACTGCGCCTGAGCCGCAGCCTGGGCGTTCTGCTTGGCGTTGCGCTCGGCGCGACCGGGCTCGAGGTGGGCGTGCTGACGCCGGACCTCGAGCTCCTCGCCCACCACAGCGAGCCGGCCGACGTGCGCGACGGACCCGCGATCGTGCTGTCTCGCGTCCGCACCTTGATGCGCGAGCTTCTGAAGCAGTGCGGCGCCAAGCCGCGCGACGTGATCGGCATCGGCATCGGCGTTCCCGGTCCGGTCGACTTCCAGTCCGGCCAGCTCGTCAGCCCGCCGTTGATGCCCGAGTGGGATGCCTACTCGATTCGCGACGACCTGCGCGCCGACTATCGCGCCGCGGTGTTCGTCGACAACGACGTCAACGTGATGGCGCTCGGCGAGCTCTGGCGCATGCAACGCAGCCTGCAGAACTTCCTCGTCATCAAGGTCGGCACCGGCATCGGCTGCGGCATCGTCTGCCACGGCCGGGTCTACCGCGGCGCGAACGGCTCGGCCGGCGACGTCGGGCATATCTGCGTCGATCCGGCCGGGCCGCGCTGCCATTGCGGCAATCTCGGCTGCGTCGAGGCGATGGCCGCCGGGCCGGCGATCGCCCGCGCCGCGGCGGAGGCGGCGCGGAGCGGCCAGAGCGCGCTGCTGAAACAGATGCTCGAGGAACGCGGCGCGCTGAAGCCCGCCGACGTGGCGCACGCGTGCCGTGCCGGCGACGTCGCCGCCAACGCCATCGTCCAGCGCTCGGGGGCGCTGATCGGGCAGATGCTGGCGTCGATCGTGAACTTCTACAACCCGTCGCACGTCTTCATCGGCGGCAGCATCCAGCGTATCGGCCCGCTCTTCCTCGCTTCGGTCCGGCAGAGCGTCTATCACCGCTCGCTCGCGCTGTCGACGCGCCACCTCGAGATCCAGTACACGCCGCTCGGCGAACGGGCCGGGCTGATCGGCGCCGGCGTGCTGGCGATGCAGGAAAGTCTCAGGCTGCACGAGGTCGCGGCATGTCGCTAGCGCTGGCCTTCCACGACGTCGTCAAGGCGTTCGGGCCGGTCGAAGTGCTGCACGGCGTCAGCTTCGTGCTCGCGCCGGGACGCGTCTACGGCCTGCTGGGCGAGAACGGCGCCGGCAAGTCGACGCTGATGAAGATCGCCGCCGGCTACGAGCCGGTGAGCGGCGGCGAATTGCGAATCGACGGCCGGCCGGTCCGCTTCGGCGGCTCGCGCGCGGCCGAGGCCGAAGGCATCGTCCTGATCCACCAGGAGCTGAACCTCGCCGACGACCTCACGGTCGCGCAGAACATATTTCTCGGCCACGAGAAGAAGCGCGGCTGGCTGCTCGACGATGCCGCCATGCGCGCCGAGGCGGCCGTCGTGCTGCGCCAGGTCGGGCTCGACGTCGACCCCGACACCCGCGTGCGCGAGTTGATCGTCGCCGAGAAGCAGCTCGTCGAGATCGCCAAGGCGCTCGCACGCAAGGCGCGCCTGCTGATCATGGACGAGCCGACCGCGACGCTGACGCCGAGCGAGACCGAGCGCCTGTTCGAGCTGATGGCGCAGCTCAAGGCCGACGGCGTGACCATCATCTACATCTCGCACAAGCTTGACGAGATCGAGCGAACGACCGACGAGGTGATCGTGATGCGCGACGGCCGGCTGGTCGCGCGCGAAGCGACCGCCGAGCTGTCGCGCCAGCAGATGGCCAACCTGATGGTCGGACGCGAGCTCTCGGATTTGTTCCCGCCGAAGGTGCCGCCGGCCGATCCGCATGCCGTGCCGCTCCTCAAAGTGCAACGCCTCAGCGTCCCGGGCTGGGCCGACGACGTGAGCTTCGAAGTCCGACCCGGCGAGATCCTCGGCTTCGCCGGGCTGGTGGGCGCCGGCCGCACCGAGCTGTTCGAGGGCCTGCTGGGCCTGCGGCCGTCGAGCGCCGAGCGCGTCGAGCTCGCCGGCCGGCGCGTCAGGATCCGCAGCCCGCGTCAGGCGGCCGACCTTGGCCTGACCTATCTCAGCGAAGACCGCAAGGGCAAGGGGCTCCACGTCGCCTTCGGCATGGCCGAGAACCTCACGCTGATGGACCTGGCCCGCTACGCCCATCCCTGGCTGCGGCCGGGCGCGGAGCGCGCGGCCCTGACGACCGCCGTCGCCGAGTTCGGCATCCGCACCGGGTCGCTCGCCCTGCGCGCGTCGTCGCTGTCGGGCGGGAACCAGCAGAAGCTCGCGCTGGCCAAGGTGCTGCATCCGGCGCCGCGCGTCGTCGTCCTCGACGAGCCGACGCGCGGCGTCGACATCGGCGCCAAGCGCGACATCTACTTCCTGGTCCAGAAGCTGGCGGCCGAAGGCTGCGGCGTCGTCGTCGTCTCCTCGGAGCTGCTGGAGCTGATCGGCCTGTGCCATCGGGTCGCGGTCATGCGCGGCGGCCGGCTGCAGGCGACGCTGTCGGCCGACCACCTGACCGAAGAGGAGCTGATCGCTCATGCCACAGGCACGCACTGACCCCGCTACGCCGTCCGGCGGCGCCGGCTGGGCGGGACGATCCTGGAACCGCCTGCACGGTGTCGGCCCGGTGCTGGGGCTGGTGCTGCTGTGCATCGCCGGCACGCTGCTGAACAGCGAATTCGCGACCCCCGACAACGCCATGAACGTGCTCACGCGAACCGCCTTCATCGGCATCATCGCCGTCGGCATGAGCTTCGTCATCATCTCCGGCGGCATCGACCTGTCGGTCGGATCGATGGCGGCGCTGATCGCCGGCAGCGTGATCCTGCTGATGAACGCGATGGCGCCGAAAGGCTGGGCGCCGATGGCGATCGTCGCCCTCGGCATGGCGTTCGCGCTGCTGCTCGGTGCCGCCTTCGGCCTCGCCCACGGCCTCCTGATCACCCGCGGGCGCATCGAGCCGTTCATCGTCACGCTCGGCACCCTGGGCATCTACCGCGCCTACCTGACGTACTTCGCCGGCGGCGGCGCGATCACGCTCGACAACGCGCTGAGCGACGTCTACAGCCCGGTCTACTACGCGAGCCTGCTCGGCGTGCCGATTCCCGTCTGGGTCTTCGCCGTCGTCGCGATCG
>DASYKC010000176.1:0-2894 GCA_035995885.1 Caldimonas sp.
CACGAGATCGAGAAGCTCGTCCACGAGCACTTCGACCTGCGCCCGAAGGGAATCATCCAGATGCTCGACCTGCTGCGGCCGATCTACGAGAAGACCGCCGCCTACGGCCACTTCGGCCGCGACGAGCCCGAGTTCTCGTGGGAGCGGACCGACAAGGCGGCGACGCTGAAGGCAGCGGCCGGGCTCTGAGCCGGACGATACGACGGGAGGTCGTCGGCGCCGCCGCGGGCCGGCGTGGCGGCCGCGGCCGACGTGCCGCCTAGAACTTGCCGTGCGCGAGGTACGCCTGCTGCGGATCGACGCCCGAGAGGATCGCCGCGCGCACCTGGTCTTCGGTCCGCATCGCGGCCTCGGCGGCGCCGATCACGTCGGCCGCGATGGCGCCCGGAATGACGACGATGCCGTCGCAGTCGGCGAGGACGTGGTCGCCGGAACGAACGACGACCTGGCCGTAGCTGATCGGCTCGTCGTAGGCGACCGGCACCCAGGCGCCGACGATGTCGCGCGGCGTCGCCTTGTCGCAGAAGACCGGAAAGCCGATCCTGCGGATGAACGCCGTGTCGCGGCAGCCGCCGTCGACGATGTAGCCGCGAACGCCGCGGAACTGCAGCGTCTCGGCCGAGAGCTCGCCCATCAGCGCGCGCTCGCTGTCGTGGCCTTGCAGCATGACGACATGGCCCGGGGGCGCGCGCGACAGCAGCTCGGTCCAGCGCAGCAGCGACTCGTGCGCCGAGACGGTCGCGTCGGGGCGGCCGCGCACCGTGAACACCGGGCCGGCGGCGATCATGCCGCGGTCGAGCGCAACGATCGTCGGCGGCAGGATGCACTCGGTGATGCCGCGCTCGCGCAGGACGTCGTAGACGACGCCGGTGTAGCAGCGCGCGAGCCGCTCGGCGAGCTCGGCGCCGGCGGCGGGGGATGGGGTCTCGGCCATCGGTCCTCCTGGTCGCACGACTGTAGCCGCCGCTCGCGCCTCGTCGCATCGCAACCGGCTCGCGGCATCATCGCCCGCATGGCCCGCGACCCGACCCTCGACGATCTGCGCCGCTACGCCGTCGTGCGCACCCTGTTCAAGCCGACGACGCTCGCGCGCGCGATCGACAGGCTCGGCTTCGTCCAGGCCGATCCGATCCGCGCGCCGGCGCGGGCCCAGGACCTGACGCTGCGCCATCGCGTCGCCGGCTACCGCGCCGGCGACCTCGAGCGGCGCTATCCGCGCCTGCCGGTCGACGAGGACTGCCTCGTCAACTACGGCTTCGTGCCGCGCCGCGTGCTGGCGCTGATGCATCCACGCATCGCCGCCAAGCCGTGGGACGCGGCGACGCGGCGGCGCGCCGCGGCGCTCCTCGACTTCATCCGCGAGCACGGCCCGAGCCATCCGCGCGTCGTCGAGGAGCACTTCGCGCACGGCCGCCGCACCAACGCCTGGGGCGGCTCGAGCAACGCGACGACGCACCTGCTCGACGGCATGCATTACCGCGGCCTGCTGCGCGTCGAACGGCGCCAGAGCGGCGTTCGCATCTACGAGGCGGTCGACCACGTCGCCGTCGACGCCAGCCCGGAGGCGCGCCACGCACGCGCCGAGGCGCTGCTCGATCTCGTCGTCGCCAAGTACGCGCCGCTGCCGGCGTCGAGCTTCGTCCACCTCGCCTACCTGCTCGGCTACGGCGCGCCGCACCTGCGCACGGAAACGCGCGCCGCGCTGGCGGCGGCGCGCGCGCGCCTGGCGAGCGCGAAGATCGACGGCGTCACCTGGTACTGGCCGGCCGACGAGAACCCGCGCTCGGCGCGCCATCGCATCGACGACGAGGTGCGCCTGCTCGCACCGTTCGACCCGATCGCCTGGGACCGGCGCCGCTTCGAGCTGCTCTGGGGCTGGAGCTACCGCTTCGAGGCGTATACGCCGGCCGCCAAGCGCAAGCTCGGCTACTACGCGCTGCCGCTGCTCTGGCACGAGCGGATCGTCGGCTGGGCCAACGCCAGCGTTCGCGACGGCACGCTCGACATCACGACCGGCTTCGCTCATTCGCCCGAGAAGAGCGTCGCCTTCCGCCGCGCCTTCGCCGACGAACGCGATCGGCTCGCCGCGTTCCTCGCGCTCTGACCGCGTCGGCTCAGGCGGCGCCGATCGCCTTCTGACGCGTCGCCAGGAGCGCGGCCAGCGCGAGCACCGCGGCCGAGCAGGCGAAGCCCGCGCGCAGGCCGCCGAAATGATCGGCGATGACGCCGACCGCACTCGGCCCGACGATCTGTCCGGCCGCGAAGACGATCGTGAAGGCGGCGATCCCCGCCGGCCACGCCGACGGCGCGAGGTTGTGGCGGACCAGCGAAGTCGTCGACGCGACGAGCGACAGGAAGACGGCACCGAAGAGCAGCCCCGACGCGAACACCGACAGCGGCCGGACGCTCAGCACCGGCAGCAGCGTGGCGACGGCGACGAGCGCGTTGAGGAGGGCGAGCGCGCCGCCGCCGCGCGAGCGCTGCAGCAGCGGCGCCCAGAGCCACGACGATGCGACGACCGCGGCGCCGAGCATGACGAAGAAGGCGACGACGACCGCGCCGCCGAGATGCTCCTCGCGCAGGAGCGAGATCACGAACGTCATGTAACCGATGTAGCCGAGCCCGAACAGCAGATAGGCGGCGAGCGCCGGCGCGAAGGCGCGCCAGCGGAAGTGCGGTCGCGCGTCGCTGGCGGCAGCCGCCGGCGCGGCATCGGCGAGGCGGCGCGTCGCGACGGCGGCGATCGCCATCGCAATCGCCGCCAGCGCGGCGAGGCCGATCCAGGCGCCTTGCCAGGCGTGCGTCGCGGCGCGCTCGGCGAGCGCGGGAACGACAAGCGCCGAGGCGACGATGCCGACGCCGGTGCCGCCGTAGTAGATGCCGAGAACGAGGCC
>DASYKC010000177.1:0-31972 GCA_035995885.1 Caldimonas sp.
CGGAAGTCGCTCGCGGCGCCGCCGCGGCCCTGATTCGCCGAGCGACCCCGCATGCCGACCCCGACGATCGAGATCGACGACCTCTCGCGCCCGGCGATCCACGCCCTGCTCGAGGAGCACCTGCGGAGCATGCACACGTTGTCGCCGCCGGAGAGCGTCCACGCGCTCGATCTCGCGCGCCTGCGCCAGCCCGCGATCACGTTCTGGTCGGCGTGGGACGGTCCGCTCCTGCTCGGCTGCGGCGCCCTCAAGGAGCTCGACCGCGACCATGGCGAGATCAAGTCGATGCGCACGCCGACCGCGCTGCGCCGCCGCGGCGCCGGTCGCGCGATCCTCGCCCACATCGTCGCGGTCGCGCGATCGCGCGGCTACGAGCGGCTGAGCCTCGAGACCGGCGCACAGGCGGCGTTCGCGCCGGCGCAGGCGCTGTACGCGAGCTTCGGCTTCGGCCGCTGCGCGCCGTTCGGCGACTACGTCGACGACCCGAACAGCGTCTTCATGACGCTGCGCCTGCCTCGCGATGCGGCGGCCTGAGACCTCGCTCGACGTCGCGCCATGAAGCTGACCGTCGTGCCGCTCACGCCCGAGCGCTGGCCCGATCTCGAGGCGCTGTTCAATGCTCGCGGCTGCTCGGTCGCGCGCGGCTGCTGGTGCATGTACTACCGCCACAGCGGCGCGCCAGCGCCCTTGCCGGCCGGAACGACGCGCGCGCAGGCGAACCGCGCCGAGCTGAAGTCGCTCGTCGATTCCGGCCGGCCGCCCGGGCTGATCGGCTACCGCGGCAAGGTGCCCCTCGGCTGGGTCTCGCTCGGCCCGCGCGAGGACTACGCGAAGCTCGTGCGGTCGCCGGTCATGAAGCCGGTCGACGACCGGCCGGTGTGGTCGATCATCTGCTTCGTCGTTCCGTCGGCGCAACGCCGACAGGGCGTGGCGCGGGCGCTCCTTGCCGGCGCGATCGCCTACGCGAAGCGGCAAGGCGCCGAACTTGTCGAGGCGTACCCGATCGATCGGCCCGAGCGCTCGAGCGACGACTCGATGTGGTTCGGCACCAAGTCGATGTACGACGACGCCGGATTCAGCGAGGTCGCGCGGCGCAAGCCGCAGCGCCCGATCGTTCGCCTCAGGCCCGAGCGATGAGCCTGCGCGATGCGGCCGCCGCGCTGCTGCTCGCCCTCGCCGCAGCGCCGGCGAGCCCGGCGCCCTCCGACGAGGCGCTGCAGAACTGGTTCGACGATCCCTTCTTCCAGATCTCGGCGTCGCTTCCCGACTGCCCGCTGCCCGCCGGCCCCTTCATCACCGAGAGCGAGAAGCGGGTCCAGGCGCATCACCGCGCGGAGCGGGGAACGACGTGCTGGCTCGCCAAGGAATGCGACCGGCCCAACTCGTTCGCGTACGACCACGACATCGCCGCCTCGTTCCAGCGCGCCGCGAGCGGCGATTTGTTTCCCGGCACGACGCTGTGGATCACCGTGCAGGGCCGCGTGATCTACGTCGAAGGCTGCGCCCTGCAGGACGCGACGGTGACGAAGGTCGAGGCGCTGGCGCATTCGCTGCCGTACGTGCAGCAGGTGATTGCCATCGTTCGCACCGACCCGAAGTCGCGCCCGCCCTACACCCTGCGGCAGCCGCGCTAGGGGCCGCCGCGGCATGCGAAGCGGCGACGCGGTTTGTCCTACCATCGCGGCGAACCGCTCGTCGCGAAAGGATGGCATGAGGTCTCGCTGGATCGCGGCCGCGCTGGCGCTGATCGCCCTTCCCGCGCTCGCCGCCGACATCGCAGCCGGCAGGCTGAAGGCCGCGACCGTGTGCGCCGCCTGCCACGGCGCCGACGGCGTCAGCGTCTCCGATCGCATCCCCCATCTCGCCGGGCAGCGCGCCGGCTACCTCATCGGCGAGCTGCAGGCGTTCAAGGAAGGCTCGCGCAAGAGCGACATCATGAACGTCATCGCGCCGCAGCTGAGCAGCGACGACATCGCCAACGTCGCGGCACATTTCGCGGCGCAGCAAGGCGCGGCGGCCGGCGCGACCTCGGCCCAGCTGCCGAACGTCGCGAAGATGCGCGTCACGCTGCCGGCCGACTTCCGCACCGGCTACACGCGCTACCTGACGAAGGAATCGGCCGAGGCCGGGCAGGTCTCGATCTACTACGCCAACGACCCGGCACTTGCCGCCGCCGCGGCCGGCAAGCCGCTGCCGGACGGGTCGGCGATCTTCATCGCCGTCTACTCGGCCCAGCTCGGCCCCGACGGCCAGCCCGTCGCCGGCAGCGACGGCAAGCTCGTGCCCGAGCGCTTGCGGTCGTACACGGCGATGGCGAGCGGCGCGGGCTGGGGCGACGACATCCCGGAGATGCTGCGCAACGAGAACTGGAACTACGCCGTCTTCGCCGCCGACGGAACCACGCGCGCCGGCGTCAACCAGGCCGAGTGCCTCGCCTGCCACAAGCCGAAGGCGGCCTCGAGCTTCCTGTTCCTGCAGCGCGAGCTCGCCGCCGCGGCGCGCCGATGAGCGAAGACGCCCTCGGGCACGACGTCGCCGCGCTGCAGGCGCTGATCGCGCCGCTCTTCCCCGGCCTGATGGGCGTTCGCCTCACCGCGCTGGCGGCCGACCGGGTCGTCGCCGAGATGGCGGTCCGACCCGACCTCTGCACCTCCGGCGGCATCCTGCATGGCGGCGCCTGCATGGCGTTCGCCGACACGCTCGGCGCGATCGGCACGGTCCTCAATCTCGCCCCGGGCAAGCGCACGACGACGACCGACTCGAGCACCAAGTTCATCGCCGGCGCGCGCGTCGGCACGACCGTCACGGGCGAATCGATCGCCCTGCACCGCGGCCGCACGACGATGGTCTGGCAGACGACGATCCGCAACGCCGACGGCAAGCTGTGCGCCGTCGTCATCCAGACCCAGCTCGTCCTCGGCAATGAATAGAAGGAAGCCACGATGACGCGCCGCCTGATCAGCTCGGGCTCGACCTTCGAGGCCGAGATCGGCTACTCGCGCGCGGTCGTCGACGGCGAGTGGGTCTTCGTCTCGGGAACGACCGGCTTCGACTACCGGACGATGACGCTCGCCGATGGCCTCGTCGAGCAGACCGAGCAGTGCCTGAAGAACATCGAGGCCGCGCTCGTCGAAGCGGGCGCCGCCTTCGCCGGCGTCGTCCGCGTCACCTACGTGCTGCCGGACGCCGCCGACTTTCCCGCCTGCTGGCCGGTGCTGCGCAAGTACTTCGGCGACGTTCGCCCCGCCGCGACGATGATCGCCGCCGGCTTGGCCGACCCGCGCATGAAGATCGAGATCGAAGTCACCGCGCGCAAGCGCGCCGCCCAGGCCGCCGCGCCTGCGCCGACGGCGCAGAGACGATGAAGCTCGCCGCCTGCCTGATCGTGGCGCCGGCGAGCGATGTCGTTGCGCGCGACCGTTCCTCGGTCGCTGTCTGCCCGCTCTGCGGCGGCGCCAACGGCTGCGCCGTCGCGCGCAGCGGTCGCTGCGACGAAGCGTGCTGGTGCGAGGCCGTCTCGTTCAGCGCTGCGCTCCTCGACCGGGTTCCCGAGGCGTTGCGCGGCGTCGCCTGCGTCTGTCGCGACTGCGCGCTGGCCGGCGCCCCGGAAGGCGCGGCGTGACGAGCAGCGACGCGACCGACCTGGCGCCGACGCTGCGCACCGAGCGGCTGTCGCTGCGGCCGCTCGGCCCGGCCGATGCAGCGTCGCTGTTCGCGATCTTTGCCGATGCGCGCATCGTTCGCTACCTGAGCCGGCCGATCTGGACCGACATCGAGAGCGCGCACGAACGCATCGCCCAGGACGCGGAAGCGCGCGAATCGGGCCGCTACCTGCGCGTCGGCGTCGAGCTCGCCGCGACCGCAACGCTGGTCGGCGAATGCTCGCTCTTCAACCTGAACCCGACGTCGCGCCGGGCCGAGATCGGCTACGCGCTCGCCGTCGAGTCCTGGGGCTTCGGCTACATCAACGAAGCGCTCTGCGCCGTGCTCGACCACGCGTTCTCGCGCCTCGACCTCAATCGCATCGAGGCCGACATCGACCCGCGCAACGAAGCGTCGGCGCGCGTCCTGCAACGCCTCGGCTTCCAGGAAGAGGGGCGGCTGCGCGAGCGCTGGATCGTTCGCGGCGAGGTCTCCGACACCAGCCTGTACGGGCTGCTGGCGCGCGATTGGCAGTCGCGCCAGCGCGGCCGCTGAGGACCGGCATGGCGGCGCCGGCGTGGTCGATCGAGCCGTGCGGATCGGCCCGGCAGCCGGGCTGGCTCGACCTGCGCGCCGCGCTCGCCTCGGACACGCCGATCGACAACGCCGCCAGCGAGGCGGCTCACCGCGCCCTCGGCTTCGCCGAGAGCGAGCGCGTCGTCTTCTTCGCGAAGCCGCCTCGATGATCGCGCCGAGCCGGGGGCCTTCGCCCGAGCCCTTCTTCCGCGAGGTCGGTGCCGGGCCCGGCGTCGTCTGCACCCATTCGAACGCGAGCACGTCGGGACAGTGGCTCGGCTTGATGGAGCGACTCGGCCCGCGCTTCCACGTCCTCGCCGTCGATTCCTACGGCGCCGGCAAGAGTCCCGAGTGGCCGTCGGACCGGGTCATCAGCCTGCGCGACGAGGTCGCCCTGATCGAGCCGGTGCTCGCCAGGGCCGGCGCGCCGCTCGTTCTGGTCGGGCATTCGTACGGCGCCGCGGTCGCGCTCGTCGCCGCCGTCGATCGCCCCGAGCGCGTCCGCGCCCTGGCGCTGTACGAGCCGACGCTGTTCTCGGTCATCGAGGCCGAGGGCACGTCGCCGAACGACGCCGACGGCATCCGCGCCGCCGTCGCCGCGGCTGCGGCGGCGCTCGACGACGGCGACCGGGCCGCGGCCGCGCGGCACTTCATCGACTACTGGATGGGGCCGGGTAGCTGGCAGCGCACGCCGGAGAAGCGCCAGGCGCCGATCGCCGCCTCGATCGCGAACGTGCGGCGCTGGGCGCATGCGCTGCTCAGCGAGCCGACGCCGCTCGCCGCATTCCGCGCGCTCGACGTTCCGGTTCTCTACATGGTCGGCAAGCACACGACCGCATCGGCGCGCGGCGTGGCGCAGCGCCTGTGCGCGGTCCTGCCGCGGGTGGAGCGCGTCGAGCTCGAGGACGCCGGCCACATGGGCCCGGTCACGCATCCCGAGATCGTGAACGACGCGATCGCCCGGTTTCTCGAGCGTCTCCACCCCGCCGTCAGGAGATCGTCATGACCGTCGAGCTCGACCACACCATCGTTCCGGCCCGCGACAAGGTGGCGTCGGCGCGACGCCTGGCCGAACTGCTCGGCGTTCCCTGGTCACCGCAGGGGCTCGGCCCGTTCGCTCCGGTCTACGTCAACGACGGCCTGACGCTCGACTTCATCGACACCGACGAAGACTTCCCCGTCTATCACTTCTGCTTCCGCGTCGGCCAGGACGAATTCGACGCCATCCTCGAACGGATCAAGGCGGCCGGCATCGCCTATCGCAGCAGCGTGCGCGGGCCGAACGACCTGCGCATCAACACCGACTACGGCGGCAGCCTCGTCTACTGGAACGAGCCCGAAGGCCACCAGTGGGAGATGCTGACCGTCAGCTATGCGCGGCAGCCGGACGCGTCCCCGAGTCGCGGCCGAATCGGCTCGTGATCACGAACCGAACGCTGTCTCGTCCCGAGCTCGCGCTCGCGCTCGTCCTTGCCGGCGCGTGGCTGCTCGGCGGCGGCGCGGCGCTCGTTCTCTCGCTGCGCGAAGGTCGCTGGTTGCTGGTCGCCTGCGCGCTCGTGGCGCTGCTGTACGGCGCGGCCTGGATTCGAGTCGCCGTGTTCGCTCGGCCGCTGACCTGGGCCGAGCTGGTCGCGCCGTGGCGTCCGCGCCGCTAGCCGGGCCGATGCGGCGCGGCCGCGCGGCGAAGGCAAGCGCAGAATGCCGGCTCGCGACGCGGCTCCTCGCTCGGGCCAGCGTCGGCATCCGAGGGCATCGGGCCCCCGGATCGGCAAGCGCAGATTCCAGCTCACCTTCCAACCGCCTCGGGTAACCCATGATTCGATTGCACCGCCTGCTCGCCGCCCTCCTCGTCCTCGCCTCGGCGGGAGTCGCCGCGCAGGAGAAGCGCTACGAACCGAAGGCGCTCGCCCGCTACGACGTCAGCTACGTGCGCTGCGAAGACAACTTCGCCGACATGAAGGGCCACCGCGACGAGGCCTACCTCAACCTCTGGCGCATCAAGCCCGGGCCGAAGGCGACGGCTCGCCTCGCCGAGGCGCGCAACAGCGCGACCTACAAGGCCGAGCACCAGCGCGCCCTGCGCCAGGCCGTGAAGGCCGGCGACGGCGAGGCCGCGAAGACCCTGCGGCGCGAGTGCCGCGGCCTCTGGAGCGAGATGGACAAGACGCCCAAGCCGGCGAAGTAGGCCGTTGCGCAAGGAGACGCCGTGACTGCTCGCCGCCCCCGCCCGTCCCGCTCGCTGTCGACCAAGACCGCCGAGCTCGCGTTCGCCGTGCCGCAGGTGGTCGCGCACCGGCTCTTGCGCATGGCCGGCGCCGGACCGAATCTCTCGGCGCGCGACCGCAAGGAGTTCGCGCGAATGATCGCGGAGAAGAACAGCGCGTTCGGCGAATCGTGGAACGCGATGGCGCTGCAGGCGCTGCAGTCGCACCGCGCCTTCGCCGAGTCGCTGGCGCGCGCCGTGTGGACGCCGCCTTCGGCGCGCAGCCAGCCCGAGGCGAACGCGCTTGCCGCGCAGCTGCAACGTGCCGCCCTCGCCGTCTTCGGCAAGGGCCTGGCGCCGGTGCATCGCCGTGCCGTCGCCAACGCGAAGCGGCTCGCCCGAACGCGGCTGCGCTAGGCCCGGGCGAGCGATGCGCAATCCGGCGCTGCTCTATCCGATGTTCGCGCTCGCGGCGTGGACGCTGCTCGTCCTCCTGCTCATCCCGATCGCGCGCGCCCGCTCGGCGCGGCGGCGCGAGATCGGCATCGATGATTTCAAGTACGGCGAGTCGCCGGCGGTTCCGGCCGCTGTCAGCATCCCGAACCGCAACTACATGAACCTGCTCGAGCTGCCGATGCTGTTCTACGTCGTCTGCATCGTCCTCTACGTCAGCGCCGGCGCGTCGACGCTGGCGATCGCGCTGGCGTGGGCGTTCGTCGTCCTGCGCATCGTCCACAGCGTCATCCACCTCAGCTACAACCGCGTCGTCCACCGGCTCGCCGCATTCAGCGCCGCCAACATCGCGCTGCTGTGGCTGTGGCTGATCGCCGGCACGCATCTGGCGGCGGCGGCGCCATGATCGCGGCGCGCGAGATCGACCACCTCGTCCTGCGCGTGCGAGACGCCGCGGCGATGGTCGGCTTCTACCGCGACCTCCTCGGCTGCACGATCGAGCGACGCCAGGACGACATCGGCCTGATCCAGCTGCGTGCCGGCCGCTCGCTGATCGACCTCGTTCCGGTCGATGGCACGCTCGGCCGCGCCGGCGGCGCCGCGCCCGGCAAGGAAGGCCGCAACCTCGATCACTTCTGCCTGCGCGTCGACCCGTTCGACGAAGCCGCCATCCGCCGCCAGCTCGAGGCGCACGGCGTCGGCGCCGGGCCGCTGGAATCGCGCTACGGCGCCGAGGGCCAAGGGCCTTCGCTCTACCTGAGCGATCCCGAGGGCAACGTGGTCGAGCTGAAGGGCCCGGCCGGCGCCGCGGCGGTCGGCGCGCAGACGACGCCGTCGACGCAGAAGACGGAGAAGACGCCGACACCACCGGTGGCAGCCCACGCCGGCGAGCCGATCGCCGAGGTGACGATCCGCCTCCTCGCGCGCGGCGACGACCGCGTCCTCGCCGACGTCGCCGCCGGCGTCTTCGACGGCCGCGTCGACGCGGCCCTGGCCCGCGAGCTCCTCGCCGACCCGCGCCATCACCTCGTCGTCGCCTGCGCCGGCACGACCGTCGTCGGCATGGCGACGGCGGTTCACTACGTGCATCCCGACAAGCCGGCCGAGCTGTGGGTCAACGAGGTCGGCGTCGCGCCGCCGTACCGGCGTCGCGGCGTCGGCACGCGGCTGCTTGACGCCTTGTTCGCGCACGGCCGCGCGCTCGGCTGCCGCGAGGCCTGGCTCGGCACCGAGACATCGAACGTCGCGGCGCGCCGCCTCTACGCCAAAGCGCGCGGCCACGAGGAACCGATGGTCTGCGTCACCTTCGCGCTCCAGCCGGAAGACGAACGCTCATGAGCCATCGCTTCGTCTGGGTCGACATACCGGTGCAGGACCTCGACCGCGCCATCGCCTTCTACGCCGCGGTCCTGGCAACGCCGGTGACGCGCGAAGGCGGCCCGGGCTTCACGTTCGGCCTCCTCGCGCACAGCGGCAGCGACGTCGCCGGCTGCCTCTGCCTCGCCGACGACGACAACGCGCCTTCGCCGCGCGGGCCGCTCGTCTACCTCAACGTCGACGGCCGCATCGCGGCAGCCGAACGCGCCGCCGCGGCCCACGGCGGCCGCGTGCTGCAGGCGACGCAGCCGATCGGCCCGCACGGCTATCGCGCGATCATCCTCGACAGCGAAGGCAACCGCGTCGCCCTGCATTCGCCGATACCCTGATGCGGTCGTGCCGATCAGGGCACGGCTATCCTGCGTGCACGTCCGCAGCGAGCTCAGCGCCATGTGCAGGAACATCAAGACCCTCTTCAACTTCGCGCCGCCCGCGACCGAGCTCGAGATCCGCGACGCGGCGCTCCAGTTCGTTCGCAAGCTGAGCGGCTTCACCGTGCCGTCGAAGGCCAACGAGGCGGCGTTCGAGCAGGCCGTCGATCAGGTCGCCGCCGCCGCGCGCGGCCTCATCGGCACGCTGGTGACGAATGCCGAGCCGCGCGATCGCCAGGTCGAGGCCGAGCGGGCGCGGGCGCGCTCGCTGGCCCGCTTCGGCGCGCCGACGGCGCGCGCGGCCGGGCCCGGCGTCTGACATTTCGCGCGTAGGAGCACGCCGCGTCGCGCCGAACGGGCGCGACCGGGCCGGTCTTTGCCACTAGGCTGTTCGGCCTTGAACCCTCTTCGCTCCGCCATGAAGCGCACGATCGTCCCTGCCCGGCTCTCGAACCTGCTGGCGGTCGGCGCCGCTTTCGCCGCGGCGGTCGCGGCCGGCGCTGCCTGCGCGGCCGATGCGCCGCCCGTCGCAGCAGCGGCGGCGGCGAGCAGCCCGTTCCGCGGCGCGTCGGCGCCGAGCGCCGGCCTCGGCGAGCCGCGCCTCGTGCCGACGCAATCGCTCGACTACGCGACGCCAGCGCTCGAGATCGTCGGCTTCGACTTCCTGCTCAACCGCGCCAACCGCTATTTCGGCACCAGCCGCGAGGACTACGCGGTCAACCTGTCGACGATTCGGCACAACCTGCGCAGCGGCTGGAACAGCGACCGCGATCCGTTCAACATCAACCAGCTCGGCCATCCCTACCAGGGCTCGATGTACCACGGCTTCGCCCGCTCGGCGGGCTTCAACTACTGGGAGTCGGCCGGCTACGCGTTCGCCGGCAGCGGCTTCTGGGAGATCTTCGGCGAGCGCACGCATCCCTCGATCAACGACCAGGTCGCCAGCGGCATCGGCGGCACCTTCCTCGGCGAGGCGCTCTTTCGCATGTCGAACCTCGTCCTCGAGCACGGCGGCGGCATGCCGCGCTTCTGGCGCGAGACGGTCGCGGCGGCGATCTCGCCGTCGAGCGGCTTCAATCGCCTCGTCTTCGCCGACCGCTACGGCGCCATCTTCTCGAGCCACGACGCCGCCTACTACAGCCGTCTCGGCGTCGGCTACAACCACAGCATCCGCGAAGAGGTCGGCGTCACCACGACCCGCTTCAAGCCGAACGAGGCGCAGCTCGACTTCTCGATCGACTATGGCCTGCCGGGCCTGAAGGGCTACGAGTACACGCGGCCGTTCGACTACTTCAATTTCCAGGTCACGGCGTCGAGCGCCAACGGCGTCGAGAACGTGCTGACGCGCGGCCTCCTGATCGGCAAGCCGTACGAGGCCGGCGCCGACTACCGCGGCGTGTGGGGCATCTACGGCAGCTACGACTACATCTCGCCGCAGACCTTCCGGGTCTCGACGACGGCGCTGTCGCTCGGCACGACCGGCCACCTGTGGATGTCGCGCGATCTCTCCCTCGAGGGCACCGGCATGCTCGGCGTCGGCTACACCGCCGTCGGCACCGCCGAGGGAACGGCGTCGACCGACCGCAACTACAACTACGGCGTGACGCCGCAGGCGCTGCTCGCGCTGCGCCTGACGCACAGCGACAAGGCCGCGCTCGAGCTCACCGGGCGCGAGTACTTCGTCAGCAAGCTCGCGTCGGGAACGACCGGCGGCCACGACAACATCGTCCGCCTCGACGCCGCGCTGACGTGGCGGCTGTACCGGCAGCATGCGGTGTCGATCCGCTACCTCGGCAACCGCCGCGACGCCAGCTTCGCGGGCGGCCCGACCGGCCGCCAGGTGCGCAACACGGTCGGCGTCTTCTACACCTTGCTCGGCCAGGATCGCTTCGGCGTCGTCGACTGGCGCTAGCGGCGAGAGGCGCGGCGCGCTGGCCTCGGCGGCGTCTTCTTCCGACGCGTCAGACGACGAGCTTGCCCTGGACCAGGTGCAGGCGGCGATCGCAGCGCAGGGCGAGGCTCTCGTCGTGGGTGACGAGGACGAACGCCATGCCGCGCCGCCGCGTCAGGTCGAGCATCAGCGCGAAGACGCCGTCGGCGGTGACGCGGTCGAGGTTGCCGGTCGGCTCGTCGGCGAGGACGCAGTCGGGCTGGCCGGCGAGCGAGCGCGCGATCGCGACGCGCTGGCGCTCGCCGCCCGAGAGCTGCGAGGGCCGGTGCGACAGCCTTTCGCCGAGGCCGACCTGGGCCAGCGTCTCGGCCGCGCGCTCGCGCGCTTCGGCGCTCGCGACGCGGCGGATGCGCAGCGGCATGGCGACGTTGTCGAGCGCCGTGAACTCGGGCAGCAGGTGATGGAACTGGTAGACGAAGCCGAGATGGCGGTTGCGCCATTCGCCCTGCTCGGCCGGGCCGAGCGTCGTGAAGTCGCGGCCGCAGAGGAGGACGCTGCCCTGCGTCGGCGCCTCGAGGCCGCCGAGCAGGTGCAGCAGCGTGCTCTTGCCGGACCCCGACGCGCCGACGATGGCGAGCGTCTCGCCGCGCCGCACCGTCAGATCGACGCCGCGCAGGACGTGGACGTCGATGCGCGAGCCGCCGTTGCCCTCGACGAAGCGCTTGTGCAAGCCTCTGGCGACGATGACATCGTCGCCACACCTCGGTCCGTCGACGATGACCTCGTCGCCGCCCTCACTCATAGCGAAGCGCTTCGGCCGGCTGCATGCGGCTCGCGCGCCAGCTCGGATAGAGCGTCGCCAGGAAGGCGAGGACGAGCGAGATGATCGCGATCGGCACGATGTCGCCCTGCTGCGGATCGCTCGGCATGCGGCTGATGAGGTAGACGCTGCTCGGCAGGAAGCTGACGTGCAGCACCCTCTCGATCGCCGGCACGATGACGTCGATGTTGTAGGCGACGAGCAGGCCGCCGAGGACGCCGGCGAGCGTGCCGATGACGCCGGCGGTCGCGCCCTGGACGATGAAGATCGCCATGATCGAGCGCGGCGTCGCGCCGAGCGTGCGCAGGATGGCGATGTCGGCGCGCTTGTCGGTGACGGTCATGACGAGCGTCGAGACGAGGTTGAACGCGGCGACCGCGACGATCAGCGTCAGGATGATGAACATCAGGCGCTTCTCGACCTGCACCGCCGAGAACCAGTTGCGGTTGGTGCTGGTCCAGTCGCGCACGACGACCTGCGGGCCGAGGCTGTGCGCGAGCTCGGCGCCGACGCGCGGCGCCTGGTCGAGGTCCTTCAGGCGCAGCTGGACGCCGGTCGGCCCCTCGACGCGAAAGAGCCTGGCCGCGTCCTCGAGCGCGACCAGGGCGAGGCCGCTGTCGTACTCGTAGTGGCCGGCGTCGAAGGTGCCGGCGACGGTGAGCGTGCGCAGGCGCGGCACGATGCCGGCCGGCGTGACCTGGCCGCCGGGCAGGACGACGGTGACCTTGTCGCCTTCGCGAACGCCGAGCGAGCGCGCCAGCTCGCCGCCGAGGACGACGTTCCACGCGCCGGGAACGAGGCGCGCGAGCGTGGTGTCCTTGAGCTTCGCGGCGAGGTCGGTGACGGTCGCCTCTTCCTGCGGGACGATGCCGCGCACGACGATGCCGCGCATGTCGTCGCCACGCGCGATCAGCGCCTGCGAGGCGACGAACGGCGCCGCGCCGATCACCTGCGGATTGCGGCGCGCGTCGCTCGCGGTCCGGCGCCAGTCGGCGAGCGCACCGCCGGTGGCATCGCTGACCTCGATGTGCGAGATCACCGAGAGCATGCGATCGCGGACTTCCTTCTGGAAGCCGTTCATCACCGACAGGACGATGATCAGGGCGGCGACGCCGAGGGCGATGCCGAGCATCGAGACGCCGGAGATGAACGAGATGAATCGGTTCTTGCGCCCGACCCGGCCGGCCCGCGTGTAGCGCCAGCCGATCTGCAGTTCGTAGGGCCAGTTCATGCCGGGGCGATGCTACCCGACCGACCTTCGTCCTCGCGCCGCGAGGCGGCTCCGATAATCGCCGCATGCACCTGCTCGTTCCGTTCGCGTCCGATCGCTCGGAAGACTGCCGGCACGTGCTGCACAGCCTCGCGCTGCCGAACCTCGAGCGCTTGCTCGCGCTGCTCACGGCCGTCGGCCGCGACGAAGGCGAGGCCGGCAGCTTCTCGCCGCCGCACGAGCGTGCTCTCGCCGCGGCGTGGCAATGGCAGGGCGGCGACGGCCTCCTGCCGTTCGCCGCGCACGCCGCTGCCGGCGACGGCATCGCCACCGGCGCGCAGGCCTGGGCGCTGCTGACGCCGTCGCACTGGCAGCTCGGCCGCGACGATGTCACCCTGCTCGACCCCGATCTCCTGGCCCTCGCCGAGGCCGAATCGCGCGCCCTCTTCGCCAGCGCCGGCGAGCTGCTCGCGAGCGAAGGCTTCGCCGTCGCCTGGGGCGCGGTCGACCGCTGGTACGCGGCGCGCGACGACCTGCAAGCGCTGGCGACGGCGTCGCTCGACCGCGTCGTCGGCCGCAACGTCGATCGCTGGCTGCGCGCGTCGGCCAACGGCGCCGGCGACAACCGCGCCGTCGCCTCGCTGCTGCGGCGCCTGCAGAGCGAAGCGCAGCTCGTCTTCCACAGCCACGCCGTCAACGAGGCGCGCGACGAGCGCGGCGCGCTCGCGGTCAACTCGTTCTGGCTGAGCGGCTGCGGCCGGCTGCAGCCGGCGAGCGCGGCAGCGACGCCCGAGGTCGCATCCGCCTTGCGCTCCCCCTTGCTGGCCGCCGACTGGGCGGCATGGGCCGAGGCCTGGCGCGCCCTCGACGCGGGTGCGATCGCGCGCTTGCTCGCCGCGGCGCGACGCGGCGAAGCGGTGACGCTGACGCTCTGCGGCGACCGCACCGCGGCACGCTACGCGCTGCAGCCGCGCTCGCTCTGGCAGCGCCTGCGGACGGGCGCCGTCGCCGCCCACGACGTGCTGGCGACGCTGTGAGCCTCGACCCATGACCCTGCCCCGCCTCGTCACCCGCGACGTGCCGCCGCGAACGGCGTGGGCGCTCGAGCAGTCCGGGCTCCATCCGCTGCTCGCGCGCCTGTTCGCGGCGCGCGGCGTCAAGGCGGCCGACGAGCTCGACGACGCGCTCGCGCGCCTGCTGCCGCCGTCGGGCCTGCTCGGCGCCGACGACGCCGCGGTCCTGCTCGCCGACGCGATCGGCGCCGGCAGCCGGATCTGCGTCGTCGCCGACTACGACTGCGACGGCGCGACCGCCTGCGCCGTCGCCCTGCGCGGCCTGCGCATGCTCGGTGCCGAGGCGGCGACGCTGTCGTACGTGGTCCCCGACCGGCGCCTCCACGGCTACGGCCTGACGCCGCAGATCGTCGACCTCGTCCTCGCCCGGGGCGCCGACGTGCTGATGACGGTCGACAACGGCATCGCCAGCCTCGAAGGCGTCGCCCACGCGCAGCAGGCGGGGCTCGCCGTCGTCATCACCGACCACCACCTGCCGGTGCAGGGCGAGGACGCCGTCGTCCTGCCCCCGGCCGACGTGATCGTCAACCCGAACCAGCCCGACTGCGCCTTCGCGAGCAAGCACCTCGCCGGCGTCGGCGTCGCCTTCTACGTGCTGCTCGCGCTGCGCGCCGAGCTGCGCGAGCGCGGCGAGTTCGTCCTCGCGTCTCAGCCGCGGCTCGATGCGCTGCTCGATCTGGTCGCGCTCGGCACCGTCGCCGACGTCGTCCGCCTCGACCGCAACAACCGCTGCCTCGTCGCCCAGGGCCTGAAGCGCATCCGCGCCGGGCGGATGCAGGCCGGCGTCGCCGCGCTGTTCGCGATCGCCGGCCGCGATCCGCGCCAGGCGAGCGTGGCCGACTTCGGCTTCGCGATCGGGCCGCGCCTGAACGCCGCGGGCCGGCTCGCCGACATGACGCTCGGCATCGAGTGCCTGCTCAGCGACGACGCCGCGCGCGCGCACGAGCTCGCGACGATGCTCGACGCCATCAACCGCGAGCGCCGCACCCTCGAGGCGACGATGCGCGAGGACGCCGAGGCGCAGGTCGATCGCGCCTTCGCGCTGAGCGGCGACGTCGAGCCGGCGCTCGCCGTCTTCGACGCGTCGTTCCACGAAGGCGTCGTCGGCATCATCGCCTCGCGCCTCAAGGACCGGCTGCACCGGCCGAGCTTCGTCTTCGCGCTCGGCCAGGACGGGTCGCTGAAGGGATCGGGCCGATCGATCGACGGCTTTCACCTGCGCGACGCGCTCGATCTCGTCAGCAAGCGCCATCCCGGCGTCCTGGTCCGCTTCGGCGGCCACGCGATGGCGGCGGGCTGCACGATCGCGCACGCCGATTTCGAGACCTTCCGCGGCGCCCTGCAACGCGTCGCGCGCGAAGGCCTCGACGCCGCCACGCTCGAGCGCACGATCGTCAGCGACGGCCCGCTCGGCGCCGAGCACTTCGATCCGGCGACGGTGCGCCTGCTCGACGGCCAGGTCTGGGGCGCGGCCTTCGATGCGCCGCTCTTCAGCGACGCGGTCGAGGTCGTCTCGCAGCGCCTGGTCGGCGACAAGCACCTCAAGCTCGCCGTGCGCGTCGGCGGCGTCGTCCGCGACGCGATCTGGTTCGGCCGCGTCGAGCCGGTCGGCGATCGCGTCCGCCTTGCCTGGCGCCTCGGCCTCGACGCCTACAACGGCGTCGAGCGCGTCCAGATGATCGTCGTCGCCGTCGAATAGCGCCGCAATGCCGCAGGCGCCGACGCGGCGCCGCCACTATCATGGAGCGATCCGATTCATGGCCATGAACGCCGATCTGCACTGCCACTCGACCGTCTCCGACGGCACGCTCGAGCCCGAGGCGCTCGCGGCACGCGCGAAGGCGAACGGCGTCGAGCTCTGGGCCCTGACCGACCACGACGAGCTCGGCGGCCAGCAGCGCGCACGCGCCGCCGCGCGCGCCGCCGGCCTGCCCTATCTGAACGGCGTCGAGATCTCGGTGACCTTCCTCGACACCACGGTTCACATCGTCGGCCTCGGCATCGACAGCGACGACGAGCGCCTGCGCCAGGGCCTGGTGGCGACGCGCGGCGGCCGCGAGGCCCGCGCCCGCGAGATGGCCGACGAGCTCGCCAAGGTCGGCATCGACGGCGCCTACGAAGGCGCGCTGCGCTACGTCGGCAACCCCGACCTGATCTCGCGCACGCACTTCGCGCGCCACCTGGTCGAGAGCGGCGTCTGCGCCGACACGCAGGAGGTGTTCCGGCGCTTCCTCGTCGAAGGCAAGCCCGGCTTCGTGCCGCACCGCTGGGCGACGCTCGCCAACGCCGTCACCTGGATCGGCGCGGCCGGCGGCGTCGCCGTCGTCGCCCACCCGGCGCGCTACAAGTTCTCGCCGACCGAGGAGTACGCGCTCTTCACCGAGTTCAAGGGCCACGGCGGCCGCGGCGTCGAGGTCGTCACCGGCAGCCACACCGCCGCCGAGGCCGAGCGTTACGCCGGCACGGCGCGCGAGTTCGATCTCCTGGCGTCGCGCGGCAGCGATTTCCACTGCCCCGGCGAGAGCCGGATCGACCTCGGCGGTTTGCCGCCGCTGCCGGCCGGGCTGACGCCGGTCTGGGACGCGCTCGCGGCGCGAATCCACCGGCCCGACTGAGACATGCCGAGGCGCCGACAATCGGCGCATGTCGCAATACTTCGAGGTCCATCCGCTCAACCCGCAGCCGCGCCTGCTCAAGCAGGCCGCGCAGATCCTGCAGGCAGGCGGCGTCGCCGCCATCCCGACCGACTCGAGCTACGCCCTCGCCTGTCACCTCGACGACAAAGCCGCCGCCGAGCAGCTGCGCCGGATCCGCGCCGTCGACGATCGCCATCATCTGACACTGCTCTGCCGCGATCTCTCCGAGCTCGCGAGCTACGCACGCGTCGACAACCGCCAGTACCGCCTCCTCAAGCTGGCGACGCCGGGGCCGTTCACGTTCATCCTCGAGGCGACCAAGGAAGTGCCGCGCCGGCTCTCGCATCCGTCGCGGCGAACGATCGGCCTGCGCGTCCCCGACCATCCGGTCACCAGCGCGCTGCTCGACCTGCTCGGCCAGCCGCTGCTCGCGACGACACTGATCCCGCCCGGCGAAAGCGAGCCGATGAACGACCCGGCGCTGATCCGCGAGCGCTTCGAGAAGTCGGTGCAGGCGATCGTCGACGCCGGCGCCTGCCCGATGCAGCCGACGACCGTGATCGACCTCACCGGCGAGGCGCCGGTCGTCGTCCGCCTCGGCTGCGGCGACCCGGCGCTGCTCGGCCTGACCGTCGCCGCCGACGCCGCCGCCTGAGCCGCGGCGTGCCGTCGCGGCAGCCGCGCGGAAGGTCTTGACGATCTCTCGACCTGCTACTAAAGTGATATCACTCTGACATCGAGGCCGGCGACGCCGGCGTCGCGCCGGGGAATCATCACGGGAGCATGTCATGGCCATCCAGGCAATCGAAGAGCGGCCCGCCGCGACGAGCAGCGGCTTCGTCTACATCACGATCGGCCTGCTCGGCCTCGTCGTCGCCGGCGCGCTCGTTGCGACCCGGCCGATGGGGCCGACGCTGGCGATCCTCGTCCTCGCGGTCCTGCTCGCCTTCTGGTGCCTCGGCGGCCTCTACATGCTGCAGCCGAACCAGGCGGCGCTGCTGCTGCTCTTCGGCAGCTACCGCGGCAGCGACCGCGAGCGCGGCCTGCGCTGGGCCAATCCGTTCTACAGCCAGACCAAGATCTCGGTGCGCGCGCGCAACTTCAACAGCGAGAAGCTGAAGGTCAACGACCTGCGCGGCAATCCGATCGAGATCGCCGCGACCGTCGTCTGGCGCGTCGACGACACGGCACGGGCGAGCTTCGACGTCGAGAACTACGAGGCCTATGTGCTGACGCAGGCCGAGTCGGCGCTGCGCCACCTGGCGCTGAGCTATGCCTACGACAACCTCGAGGATCCGAGCGCGACGAGCAAGACCGAGGTGACGCTGCGCTCGGGCACCGAGGAGGTCTCGAGCGCGCTCCGCAGCGAGCTGCAGCAGCGCTTCGACCAGGCCGGGCTCGTCGTCGTCGACGCCAAGCTCACCCACCTCGCCTACGCGCCCGAGATCGCCGGAACGATGCTGCGCCGGCAGCAGGCCGAGGCGGTGATCGCGGCGCGGACGAAGATCGTCCAGGGCGCGGTCGGCATGGTCGAGCTGGCGCTGAACGGCCTGGCCGAGCGCGGCATCCTCCAGCTCGACGACGAGCGCCGTGCGGCGATGGTCAGCAACCTGCTCGTCGTCCTCTGCTCCGACCACGACGCGACGCCGGTCGTCAACGCCGGGACGCTCTACAACTGAGCCCGGCGCGACTGCGAGCGCGGCGGCCCATGGCGAGCTCCGACAAGAAGTCGTTCCTGCTCCGCATCGATCCGGCGCTGTGGGCCGAGATCGAGCGCCTCGCCGCGGCCGAGCTGCGCAGCGTCAACGCGCAGGTCGAGTACCTGCTGCGCGCGGCGCTGCGTGCGCGCGGATCGAGCGCCAAGATGGCCGCCGCGCCAGCGCGCAAACGCGCGAAGGAGTGACCGACCGCGCCTGCCGGCGCGACTAGTCGCGCGAAATCCGCGCGATCGCGCTGTGGGCGTGGATCGACTCGAAGTTCTCGACGTCGACCGTGTAGCGGCCGATGCGCTGATCGGCGTTCAGCTTCAAGGCGACGTCGCGCACCATGTCCTCGACGAACTTCGGGTTCTCGTAGGCGCGCTCGGTGATCCACTTCTCGTCGGCACGCTTGAGCGACGACCAGATCTCGGCCGACGCCGAGTCTTCGGCGAAGCGCACGAGCTCGAGCCACGACAGCTCGGCGAGCGACTCGACCCGGATCGTCACGTGCGAGCGCTGGTTGTGCGCGCCGTAGTCGGAGATCTCCTTCGAGCACGGGCAGAGCGACTTGACCGGGACGACGACCTCGACCCAGACGGTGCTCTCGCCCCGCTTCGCCTCGACGACGAAGCGGCCCTGGTATTCGAGCAGGCTCTCGACGCCGGAGACGGGTGCGCGCTTGCGCAGGAAGAACGGGAACGACGCTTCGATGCGGCCGGCTTCGGCGCCGAGCAGCTCGAGCATGCGTGCCGCCTGCCGGCGCAGCGTCGCGGCGTCGAGCGGGCCGTCGATGGCGTCGAGCCAGGCGACGAAGCGCGACATGTGCGTGCCCTTCTGCTCGGCCGGCAGCGCGACGTCGAGCGCCCACTCGGCGACCGTCGGCACGACCGCGCCTTCGATCTCCAGCTGCAGCGGATAGCGGACGCTGCGGACGCCGACGCGCTGGATCGCGAGATGGCGATCGTCGGGCGCCGACTGCGTGTCGGGAATGTGAAGGGCGTCGATCAGGTTGGTCATCGTTTGTCGTCAGGCCCGTTTCGCGCAGGCGTCCTCAAGCATGCCAGCAATCCGATGCCGGTGTCGGCGTGCGGCCAGCCGCCACGCCGCAGCGCGGTCTTATTGCCCGACGGCGGTTCGCAGCAGCGCCGGCGCGGTGCCGAAGCGGCGCTGGATCGACTGCTCGATGCCGGCCGCGTCGAGCCCGCACCGGGCGAGCAGCTTGGCCGGATCGCCGTGCTCGACGAAGGTGTCGGGCAGGCCGAGCGTGAGCACCGGGATCTCGATGCGCGCCGCGGCGAGCGCCTCGAGCACGGCGCTGCCGGCGCCGCCCAGGATGGTTCCTTCTTCCACGGTGACGATTGCATCATGGCGGCGCGCCAGGTCAGTCACCAGGGCGACATCGAGCGGCTTGGCGAAGCGCATGTTGGCGACCGTCGCGTCGATCCGCTCGCCTGCCGCGAGCGCGGGATAGAGCAAGGTGCCGAAAGCGAGGATCGCGATCCGCTTGCCGTGGGCGACGGCGCGCGACATCTCGCGCCGGATCTCGCCGGTGCCGAACGGGATCTCGGTCATCTCGCGCTGGACCGCGACGCCGGCACCGGCGCCGCGCGGATAGCGCACCGCCACCGGGTGGTTCTGCATGAACGCGGTATAGAGCGCCTGCCGGCATTCGTTCTCGTCGGCCGGCGTCAGCACGCTCACGTTCGGGATGCAGCGCAGGTAGGCGATGTCGAACGAGCCGGCATGGGTGGCGCCGTCGGCGCCGACGAGGCCGCCGCGATCGAGCGCGAGCACGACCGGCAGGTTCTGGATCGCGACGTCGTGGATCAGCTGGTCGTAGCCGCGCTGCAGGAAGGTCGAGTAGATCGCGACCACCGGCTTCATGCCTTCGCAGGCGAGCCCGGCGGCGAAGGTGACGGCGTGCTGCTCGGCGATGCCGACGTCGAAGTAGCGCTTCGGAAAGCGCTTGTCGAACTCGACCATGCCCGAGCCCTCGCGCATCGCCGGCGTGATGCCGACCAGGCGCTCGTCCTTCTCGGCCATGTCGCACAGCCACTGGCCGAACACCTGCGTGAAGGTGGTCTTGGCGGGTGCTGTCGGCGCGACGATGCCGACCTTCGGATCGAACTTTCCCGGGCCGTGATAGCCGACCGGATCGGCCTCGGCGAGCTTGTAGCCGTAGCCCTTCTTGGTGACGACGTGGAGGAACTGCGGCCCCTTCAGGTCACGCAGGTTTTCGAGCGTCGGGATCAGCGAGTCGAGGTCGTGGCCGTCGATCGGGCCGACGTAGTTGAAGCCGAACTCCTCGAAGATCGTCCCCGGAACGACCATGCCCTTGGCGTGCTCCTCGAAGCGCTTGGCGAGCTCGAAGAGGGGCGGCGCGTTCTTCAGCACGGTCTTGGCGGTGTCGCGCGCGGCGGCGTAGAACTTGCCGCTCATGAGGCGCGCCAGGTAGCGGTTGAGGGCGCCGACCGGCGGCGAGATCGACATGTCGTTGTCGTTCAGCACGACGAGCATGTCGGTCTGGGCGACGCCGGCGTTGTTGAGCGCCTCGAAGGCCATGCCGGCGCTCATCGCGCCGTCGCCGATGATCGCGACGCACTTCCTGTTCTCGCCCTTCAGGCGGGCGGCGACGGCCATGCCGAGCGCGGCCGAGATCGAGGTCGACGAGTGCGCCGTGCCGAAGGTGTCGTACTCGCTCTCCTCGCGGCGCGGGAAACCCGAGATGCCGCCGAGCTGGCGCAGCGTCGCCATCCGGTCCCTGCGGCCGGTGATCGTCTTGTGCGGATAGGTCTGATGGCCGACGTCCCAGACGAGGCGGTCGCGGGGCGTATTGAAAACGTAGTGGAGCGCGAGCGTCAGCTCGACCGTGCCGAGGTTCGAGGAGAAATGGCCGCCGGTCTGCGAGACCGTCTGGACGACGAACTCGCGCAGCTCGCCGGCGAGCACCTTCAGGTCGAGGCGCGACAGGCGCCGCACGTCGGCCGGGACGCGGATTTGGTCGAGCAGCTTTGCCATCGGGGATCAGGACTCTCTGGCGACGACGCGGTCGGCGAGCTCGCGCAGCTGCTCGGTGTCGGCGATGCCGCTGCCGTCGAGCGCCGCGTGGGCGGCACGGCGCAGCGCCTCGGCGTGGGCGTGGGCGGCGTCGAGGCCGAGGACGGTCACGTAGGTCGGCTTGTTGTTGTCGATGTCCTTGCCGGCGGTCTTGCCGAGCGTCGCCGACGCCTGGGTGACGTCGAGGATGTCGTCGACGACCTGGAAGGCGAGGCCGACCGCGTCGCCGTAGTCGGCGAGCGATTGCCATTCGTGCGGCGTCGTCCGGCCGCAGGCCGCGCCCATCAGGACGCTGGCGCGCAGGAGCACGCCGGTCTTGCGGCGGTGCATGTCGGAAAGCGCTCGCTCGTCGAGCTGGCGGCCGACGCTCGCCAGGTCGATCGCCTGGCCGCCCGCCATGCCGCCGCCGCCGGCGGCACGCGCCAGCAGGCCGCACAGCCGGGCCTGCAAGGCCGGGGCGACGATGTCGTCGGCCGGCGTCAGGACCTCGAAGGCGAGCGCCTGCATGGCGTCGCCGGCGAGCATCGCCTGGGCGACGCCGAAGCGAACGTGCACCGTCGGCTTGCCGCGGCGCAGGACGTCGTCGTCCATGCACGGCAGGTCGTCGTGGACGAGCGAATAGGCGTGGATCAGCTCGACCGCGCAGGCGGCGCGCAGCGCAGCCGGGCGCGCGCCGTGCACCGCGTCGGCGGCGGCCAGGACGAGCAGGGGCCGAAGGCGCTTGCCGCCGTCGAGGACGGCATAGCGCATCGCCTCGCCGAGGCCGGCCGGGGCGTCGGCGGGAACGCAGGCGGCGAGGGCGGCCTCGACGGCGTCGAGCTCGGCCAGCGCCCAGGTGTCGAACGCGTCGCGTTTCATGTCGTCGGCCACGGCCGCAACTGGCCGTCCTCGAGCACCTTGACCTGCTGCTCGACCGCCGCGAGCCGCGAGCGGCAGTACTGGAGGAGCTCGCTGCCGCGGCGATAGCTGGCGAGCAGGCCTTCGAGCGGCAGCTGACCGCCCTCCATCGAAGCGACCAGCGACTCGAGCTCGCTCAGCGCCACCTCGTAGCTGGCGGGCGCCGCCGGCGTCGCGTCGGGACGGGAATCGGTCGTCATTCAGTCTGCAGAAAAACGACGATTGTAGTCAGCCGACCGGGCCTCAATTGAGACGCGCAGCAGCGACGACGAGGAACTTCGACCATCGGCGCCGCGCAGGCGGCGAACGGTCGTCGTCGCGGACCCGCTGGGTACAATCCGCGACCCCTCGGCCGCAGGGCGGCGGTGCCCGCGACCCGTCAGGCCCGCGTCGTGCCGACGCACCCCTTGGAGGCTCCCCAACGTCATGTCCGACCTGCGCGTCACCCCCGAAGCGCTCGCCCCGGCGCAGTCGCCGCTTCCCGTCGGCAGCTACTTCGACCCGGCTCTCTATCGCCGCGAAAGCGAGCGCCTCTTCGCGCGCAGCCCGCGCTACATCGGCCACTCGCTCGCCGTCCCCGAGGTCGGCGACTATTACGCGCTGCCCCAGGAGGGCGACGGCCGGGCGCTGGTGCGAACCGCGCAGGGCCTGCAGCTCGTCTCCAACGTCTGCCGCCATCGCCAGGCGGTCATGCTGCGCGGCCGCGGCAACACCGGGCCGGCCATCGTCTGTCCACTGCACCGCTGGACCTACGACCTCGGCGGCCAGCTGATCGGCGCGCCGCACTTCGCCGACGACCCGTGCCGCGACCTCGCCAACTACCCGGTGCAGATCTGGAACGGCATGGTGTTCGACACGCCGGCCGGCGGGCCGCGCCGCGACGTCGCCGCCGAGATCGGCCGTATCGGCCCGTCGAGCGACCTCGACTTCACCGGCTACGCGTTCGACAGCGTCAGGCTGCACGAGTGCGACTACAACTGGAAGACCTTCATTGAGGTCTACCTCGAGGACTATCACGTCGCGCCGTTCCATCCCGGGCTCGGCCAGTTCGTGACCTGCGAGGACCTGCGCTGGGAATTCGGCCCGAACCACTCGGTGCAGACCGTCGGCCCGAAGAACGAGCTCGCCAAGCCGGGCTCGCCGGCCTACCGCAAGTGGCACGACGCCGTCCTCGCCTACCGCGAGGGCCGCTTCGCCGATCCGGTGCCGCGCCACGGCGCGATCTGGCTGACCTACTACCCGGCGACGATGGTCGAGTGGTATCCGCACGTGCTGGTCGTCTCGACGCTGGTGCCCAAGGGACCGCAGAAGACGCTCAACATCGTCGAGTTCTACTACCCCGAGGACATCCACGCCTTCGAGCGCGAGTTCGTCGAGGCCGAGCAGGCGGCGTACTGGGAAACCTGCGCCGAGGACGACGAGATCGCCCTGCGCATGGACGCCGGCCGGCGCGCCCTCTTCGAGCGCGGCGACGACGACTTCGGTCCGTACCAGAGCCCGATGGAAGACGGCATGCAGCAGTTCCACGAGTGGTACCAGAAGGCGATGCGTTGAGGCGCCCGTGAGCGGCGCGAGCGGCGCCCGCCGGGCCGCCCCAAGGACGCCGCCGCCCCCTCGGCGGGCAGCGAACGAAGAAGGCGTGGGGGCTTCATGATGTCGCCGGCCTGGCTGACCGTCGGCGCGAGCTTCCTGTTCGCGACGATGGGGGTCTGCGTCAAGCTCGCCGCGGCCGAGTACCCGACCGGCGAGATCGTCTTCTATCGCAGCCTGACCGGCGCGATCCTGATGCTCGCGCTCGCCCGCTGGCAGCGCGGCTCGATCGTGACGCGCGTGCCGGCGATGCACTTCTGGCGCAGCGTCTCCGGCGTCGTCTCGCTCGTGCTCTGGTTCTACGCGCTCGGCGGCCTGCCGCTGGCGACGGCGATGACGCTCAACTACATGTCGTCGGTGTGGATGGCGCTCTTCCTCATCGGCGGCGGCGTCGCGCTCGGCAGCTCGCGCGTCGACGGCCGGCTGGTCGCGACGGTCCTGATCGGCTTCGCGGGCGTGGCGCTGATCCTGCGGCCGACGATCGAGGAGCAGCAGCTCTGGCACGGCCTGATGGGGCTGCTTTCGGGCGTGATCGCCGCGACCGCCTACCTGCAGGTCACGGCGCTCGGCCGCATCGGCGAGCCCGAGTACCGGATCGTCTTCTACTTCTCGGCATGCGGCATCGCCGCCGGCGCCCTGACGATGCTCTGGACTGGCGGCTTCCACTCGCACAGCTGGCGCGGCGCCGGCCTGCTCCTCGCCGTCGGCGTGCTCGCGACCGGGGCGCAGCTGATGCTGACGCGGGCCTACGCCACCGGCCGCACGCTCGTCAACGCGAGCCTGCAATACCTCGGCATCGCCTGGTCGTTCGGCTACGGCGTCCTCCTCTTCGGCGACCGCGTGACGGCGCTCGCGCTCTCGGGCATGCTCCTGATCGTCGCCGCCGGACTGTCGGCGACGCTGCTGCGCAACCGCAGCAGCGCGACCTCGCTGAACGCCATTGCCGACCCGCCGAACACCGCATGACCACGACCTACACGACCCTCGTCACCGCGGCCGAGCTCGCCGCCCTGCGGTCCGCCACGCCGGCGCCCGTCGTCATCGACGCGAGCTTCGACCTCGCCGACACCGATTCCGGCGAGCGCCGCTTTCGCGCGTCGCATGTGCCGGGGTCGCACTACCTGCACCTCGACCGCGACCTGAGCGGCACGAAGACCGGCCGCAACGGCCGCCATCCCCTGCCCGATCGCGCCGCCTTCGCGCGAACCGTCGGCGCGCTCGGCATCGGCCCCGGGACCCAGGTCGTCGCCCTCGACGCGCAAGGCGGCGTCTACGCGGCGCGCCTCTGGTGGCTGCTGCGCTGGCTCGGCCACGAGAACGTCGCCGTCCTCGACGGCGGCATCCAGGCCTGGCAGCGAAGCGGCGGTGCGCTGAACGCCGAGCCGACGCCGGCCGCGACGCCGGCGCCGCCCTATCCCGAGCGACCGTCGCTGGCGCCGAGCATCGACGCCGCCGGCGTGGCGACGCGGCCGCCGCGCCGCGCCGTCCTCGACGCCCGCAGCGGCGAGCGCTTCCGCGGCGAGGCCGAGCCGATCGATCCGGTCGCCGGCCACATCCCGGGCGCGCTCAACCGCTTCCACAAGGACAACCTCGACGATGGCGGCGTCTTCAAGGCGCCGGCGCGCCTGCGCGAGGAGTTCGCCGTCGTCCTCGGCGACCGCGCGCCCGCCGAGGTGATCCATTCGTGCGGCTCGGGCGTGACCGCGTGCCACAACCTGCTCGCGATGGCCCACGCCGGCCTCGCCGGCTCGCTCCTCTATCCCGGCTCGTGGAGCGAGTGGTCGGCCGACCCGGCGCGGCCGATCGCGCGCGGCTGAGGCGAAGCAGGGCCGCGCCCCGATGACGGGAGCGCGCGGCGATGCGAAGATCGCGCGCCCCGTCCACCGACCCGAGGTGCCACGATGTTCAAGCGAATCCTCGTCCCCACCGACGGCTCCGAGCTCAGCGGCCGCGCCGCCGCGACCGCGATCGCCCTGGCGAAGACGCTCGGCGCGGAGGTCTTCACGCTCTGTGTCAAGGAGCCGTTCCCGTACGGCGCAGTCGCCGAGATGCAGCCGACGCCGCCGCAGGAATTCTTCGACGCGCAGGAGCGCACCGCGACCCGGCACGTGCGCGCCGTCATCGATTCGTGCGACAGCGCCGGCCTGGTCTGCCACGCCCAGACCGTTGAGGGGCTGCAGCCGTGGGAGGCGATCGTCGCCCACGCCGCCGAGCAGCACTGCGACCTCCTCGTCATGGGCTCGCACGGCCGCAGCGGCCTGGCCTCGCTCTTCCTCGGCAGCGAGACGCACGACGTCCTCAAGCACACGACGGTGCCGGTGCTCGTCGTTCGCTAGGCCGGCGCGACGCGTCGAGCGAACCGGCGCCGTCGCGCCGCGCTCAGCGAGCGGCGAGGTGATCGGAGAGGCGGTACATCTGCAGGATCGCCGTCGCGTAGATGCGGTGCAGCGGGTGCAGCGGGATCGGCCGGATGTCGGTGACCGCGAGCGGCAGCGGATGGGCATCCGGCGCCGCCAGGTTCGCGCCGACCATCGTCCCGAGGGCGGTCGCCATCGCCACACCGCGGCCGTTGTAGCCGAGGAAGAGCGTCAGGCCCGGCGCCGGCCGGTGCACGTGCGGCAGATGGTCGCGCGTAAGCGCGACCCGACCGCTCCAGTGAAACTCGCAGCGCGTTCCCTTCAGCTGCGGAAAGACCAGGCCGATCACCGCCTCGAGATGGCGATAGTCTGCCGGCCCGAGCGGCTCGCCGAACGGGCCGCGACCGCCCATGACGAGGCGGCCGTCGTGGTCGGCGCGGTAGTAGAGCAGGAGCTTCCTCGTGTCGGACGCGACCTGCCCTTCCGGCAGCACGGTGCGCCGAAGCGCGTCGGGCAGTCTCTCGGTCGCGACCTGGAAGCTGTTGGCCGCGATCACGCTCTGGCGCAGCTGGGGCCAGAGGCCGTCGCTGTAGCCGTTGGTCGCGAGCACGACGTTGTCGGCCGTGACCGCGGGGCCGTGCGCGGCGCTGATGCGCCAGCGCCCGCCGTCGCGCGCGAGCCCGACGACACGCGAGCTCGCGCACACGAGGACGCCCGCGGCCTGCGCCGCGCGCGCGAGACCGCGGGCGTAGCTGAGCGGCTGCAGCGAGCCGGCGCGGCGATCGATCCAGCCGCCGCGGTAGATCGGGCTGCCGACGAGCCGGCACGCCGTCTCGCGATCGAGGAGCGAGACCGGCGCGCCGCGCCGTTGCCACTGCTCGACGCGGCGCTCGGCGAGGGCGTTGTCGGCGTCGGCGAAGGTCGGCTGGATCCAGCCGCAGCGCCGCGCCTCGCAATCGATGCCGTGCCGCTCGATGAGATCGAAGACCGTGTCCGGCGCCGCGCCGGCGACGCGCGCCAAGTGCTCCCCGGCCTCGACGCCTAGCATCGCGACGAGCTCGTCGGGGTCCCATTTCAGGCCCGGGATGACCTGGCCGCCGTTGCGCCCGGAGGCGCCCCAGCCCGGCTCGCCGGCCTCGAGGACGACGACCGAGGCGCCCGACTCGGCGAGGCGCAAGGCCGCGGCGAGGCCGGAGAAGCCGGCGCCGACGATCGCGACGTCGGCCCGGCGCGACGCGTCGAGTGGCGGCGTCGGCGGCGCAGGACGCGCCGTCGCCGCCCACAGGGACGGCGGCAGCGGCAAGGGAAGCGAGTCGTTCGGCATGAAGTGCGATGGCGTCAGATCGGATGGGTGACGCGGCGCAGGAAATCCTGCGTCCGCTCGTGTTGCGGCGAGCTCAGCACCTCGCGCGCCGGGCCCTGCTCGACGATCTTGCCGCCGTCGATGAAGATCGCGCGGTCGGCGACCTCGCGCGCGAAGCCCATCTCGTGGGTGACGACGATCATCGTCATGCCCTCGTTGGCGAGCAGGCGCATCACCGCGAGGACCTCGCCGACGAGCTCGGGATCGAGCGCCGACGTCGGCTCGTCGAACAGGATCGCCTGCGGCTGCATCGCCAGCGCACGCGCGATCGCGACGCGCTGCTGCTGCCCGCCCGAGAGCCGGTGCGGGTAGTCGTTCTCCTTGCCGGCCAGGCCGACCCGCAACAGCAGCGCGCGCGCCCGCTCGATCGCCGCCGCGCGCCGCTCGCCCTTGACGTAGACCGGGCCCTCGATGACGTTCTCGAGCGCGGTGCGATGCGGGAACAGGTTGAAGCGCTGGAACACCATCGCCACCTTCTCGCGGATGGCGACGATGTGGCGGACGTCGCGATCGACGCGCTGGCCGGCGACGATGATCTCGCCCGAATCGTAGGACTCGAGCCCGTTGACGCAGCGCAGCAGCGTCGACTTGCCCGAGCCCGACGCGCCGATGACGCAGACCACCTCGCCTTGCGTCACCTCGAGGGTGATGCCGTCGAGCACGAGGTTCGTGCCGAACGACTTGCGGACGTCGCGGATCGCGATCATTTGCGGCCGAACCGCTTCTCGAGCCGGCCGACGATCACGATCAGCGGGATGCACATCACGAGGTACATGAGCGCCACCAGCGTGAAGACCTCGGTGTTCTTGAAGCTCGACGAGGCGATCAGCTTGCCCTGGAACGACAGCTCGGCGACGGTGATGATCGAGGCCTGCGAGGTGTCCTTCAGGAGCATGACGCAGGTGTTGCCGTAGGGCGGCAGGGCGATCTTGAAGGCCTGCGGCAGGACCACGCGCCAGAGGATCAGCACCCGGCTCATGCCGAGCGACTGCGCCGCCT
Organism: Caldimonas sp.; assembly: GCA_035995885.1. GTDB lineage: Bacteria > Pseudomonadota > Gammaproteobacteria > Burkholderiales > Burkholderiaceae_C > Schlegelella_A. The sequence continues at coordinate 28,216 of DASYKC010000177.1, forward strand.
CGACCTGGCCCGGGTCGACGCCTTCGATGCCGGAGCGGAACACCTCGGCCATGTAGCAGGAGTAGGCGAAGCCGAGGCCGATGACGCCGGCCGCGAAAGCCGAGAGCTGGATGCCGATCTCGGGGAAGACGAAGTAGATGTAGAAGAGCTGGACCAGGATCGGGATGCCGCGGATCGTGTTGATCAGCGCCTTGGCGAAGCCCGACAGCACGGCGACGCCCGACACCCGCATCAGCGCCCAGCCGAGGCCGAGCACCGTCGCGACTACGAGCGCGAGCGCGAAGACCTCGACCGTGATGAGCGCGCCGCGCGCCAGCAGCGGCAGGTATTCGGCGAGGTCCTTAAGCGAGAACACGCGCCGCTACGCCGCGCGCCTGCCGCCTACTTGAGCCCCCACGTGGCGAGGATCTTGTCGATCGTGCCGTCGCCCTTGAACTTGCGCAGCGACGCGTTGATCTTGTCGAGCATCGCCTTGTCGCCCTTCTTCACCGCGATGCCGACGCTGCCGGCGAGGACCGGCTTGTAGTTCTTCGCCAGCCGCGTTTCCGGGTAGCCGCCCTGCGCGATCTGGTAGGCGACGATCGGGTAGTCGGCGAAGCCGGCCTTGATGCGGCCGACGTTGACGTCGCGGATGATGTCGGGGATCGTGTCGTAGACCTTGATCTCCTTGTAGAAGCCGGAGTCAGTCAGCGGCTTGACGTAGGCGGTGCCGATCTGCACGCCGACGGTCTCGCCCTTGAGGTCCTCCATCGTCTTGTAATCCTTGCCGTCCTTGGCCGCGACGAAGAGGCCCTCGCCGTAGGTGTAGATCGGATCGCTGAAGTCGACGACCTCCTGGCGCGTCGGCGTGATGTACATCGCCGCGGCGATGACGTCGGCCTTGCCGGCCTGCAGTGCGGCGATCAGCGTGCTGAAGGTCATCGGCGTGACCTCGACCGTGAAGCCCTGGTCCTTGCCGATCGCCTTCATGAGATCGACCATGATCCCGGAGATCTGGTTGGTCTTGGTGTCGAGGAAGGTGAACGGCACGCCGGTCGGCGTCGACGCGACGCGAACGACCTGCTGCGCGACGCCGGCGCCCGAGAGGCCGATGCCGATGACGAAGGCGGCGACGACGCGGCAGAGTGTCTTTGCAAGCACGGCGAATCCTTTGGACGATGGCGTCGACGCCCGCGGGATGCAGGTGCGCGAGTCTCGGCCGATCATAGTCTGCGGTCTCAGCGCAGCTGCGTGATGGCGACGAGGACGATCGCCAAGCCGGCGCCGAGCCAGAACAGCTGCGCCGCGGTCTCCTTCAGCGTCAGCCGGTGCTGCAGCTGCGGGATCAGGTCGGCGACGGCGACGTAGATGAAGCTGCTCGAGGCGACGACGAGCAGGTACGGGAAGTACGACTGCCACGGCCCGACGATGAAGTAGCCGACGACGCCGCCGACGACCGCCGCCAGCCCCGAGACCGCGTTGAAGAAGAGCGCCCGCGCGCGCGTGAAGCCGGCGTTGAGGAGGACGATGTAGTCGCCGACCTCCTGCGGGATCTCGTGGGCGATGATCGCGAGCGACGTGACGATGCCGAGGCGCGTGTCGGCGAGGAAGGCGGCGGCGATGATGATGCCGTCGCAGAAGTTGTGGATGCTGTCGCCGAGGATGACGCTCCAGCCGCCGCGGCCGGCCTGCTGGCGGTCGAAGCCGTGATGATGGTGGTGCTCGTCGCCTTCGTGGTGGTGGCTGTGGCGATAGAGCTCGGCCTTCTCGAGCAGGAAGAAGAAGAGCAGGCCGCCGAGCAAGGTCGAGAACAGCGCCTGCGGCGGCGCCTTGGCCGAGAACGCCTCGGGCAGCACGTCGAGCAGCGCGGTCGCGAGCAGGACGCCGGCCGAGAGGCTCACCAGGTGATGGACGACCTTCGACAGCACGGCGAGGGTCAGCGCCGCGGCGACGATCACCGAGAGCACGCCGCCGAGGCCGGTGGCGAGGACGATCCAGGCCAGCGTCACGCGCCGGTTCCGCGCCCGGATACGGCAGGAGAAGGAAAAACGCTGTCGAGATCGGTTCGCAGCATGGTCGTCGGGGTCGGGCGTCGGAGGCGGACAGGCATTCTAGGAAGCTTCGCCTCCGCACCCGTCGACGCACGAGCCGCGACAATCCCGTCCCATGCAGCCCTCCCCGCCGCGGCGCGGCACCGAAACCCGCTGGCCCGGCCAGCTTGCGGCGATCGACATGGGCTCGAACAGCTTCCGGCTCGAGATCGGCCAGCTGCAACGCAGCCGCTATCGCCGCATCGACTACCTCAAGGAGACGGTTCGCCTCGGTGCCGGCCTCGACGCCGCCGGCTACCTCAACGAAGAAGCGGCGACGCGCGGCCTCGATTGCCTCGCCCGCTTCGCGCGCCGGCTCGACGGCTTCGCGCCGCACCAGGTGCGCGCGGTGGCGACGCAGACGCTGCGCGAGGCGAACAACCGCGACGTCTTCCTGCTGCGCGCGCAGACCGTCCTCGGCCAGCCGATCGAGATCATCTCCGGCCGCGAGGAAGCGCGCCTCATCTTCGCCGGCGTCGCGCGCCTGCAGCCGTCGACGGTGCCGCGCCTGGTCGTCGACATCGGCGGCCGCTCGACCGAGCTGATCCTCGGCCGCGGCACGCGGCCGCGCCAGGCCGAATCGTTCCAGGTCGGCAGCGTCAGCCTGTCGATGAAGTACTTCGCCGACGGCCGCTTCAGCGAGCGCGCCTTCCGCGAGGCGCAGATCGCCGCCGGCGCCGAGCTCGAGGAAGCGCTCGAGCCGTTCGCGCCGCGCCACTGGCGCGAGGCGCTCGGCTCGTCGGGCACCGTCGGCGCGGTCTCGCAGGTGCTCGCGGCGAGCGGCATCAGCGATGGCCGCGTCACGCCCGAGGGGCTGCGCTGGCTGATGGAGCGCTGCCTCGAAGCCGGCAGCGCCGACCGGCTGGCGTTGCCGGGCCTGAAGAGCGATCGCCGCGCCGTCATCGCCGGCGGCCTCTCGATCCTCTACACCCTCGCGACCCACTTCGGCATCGCCGAGCTCAGACCGGCGCGCGGCGCCCTGCGACAGGGCGTGATCTTCGACCTCGCCGCGCGCCAGGCGGCCGAGCGCCGCGCCGACGGCGAAGACCTGCGCGACGCCTCGGTGCGCGAGCTGCAGCGGCGCTTCGAGGTCGACCCGGCGCAGGCGCGGCGCGTCGCCGACGTCGCCCTCGAGCTGCTCGCGCGCGCCGCGCCCGCGGCCGGCGGCGAAGCGCGCCGCGAGCTCGGCTGGGCCGCGGCGCTGCACGAGGCCGGGATGATGATCTCGCACCACGACCACCATCGCCACAGCGCCTACCTGCTCGCCCACGTCGATGCCGCCGGCTTCTCGCAGAGCCAGCTGCGCCGCGTCGGCGACCTCGTCCTCGGCCAGCGCGGCGGCCTGCGCAAGATGGAAGCGGCGCTGCAGGATCCGAATTTCGCGCTGCGCCTGCTCTGCCTGCGCCTGGCCGTGATCGTCTGCCACGCGCGCGACGACGCCGGCCGCGCCGCGATCGCGCTGCGCGTCGGCGACGGCGCGCCGGCAGTCGCCCTCGCCGACGCCTGGGCCGACGCCAACCCGCGCGCCGTCCACCTGCTGCGCGACGAGGTCGATGCCTGGGCGAAGACCGGCCTGGCGCTCGCGCCGCGCCTCGTCGTCGGCTGAAGGACGCGCTAGAGGTCGCCGGGCGATTGCTCGGCGTGGACCTCGACGGCGCCGTCGGGGCCGTGGCGCAGCCAGCACACGG
>DASYKC010000178.1:0-11064 GCA_035995885.1 Caldimonas sp.
GCGTGGCGCGAGACGCGCTGCGTGCTGTTGCGCGGCGGCGGCACCTGCTGCGTGTTGATGTAGTGGCGGATGCGCCATTTCCAGTCGTCCGAGAGGCGCGCATAGCCGGCGACGAAGCCGGGGTTGCCGGCGCCCTTGCCCTTGTTGATTCGCGGCAGGTCGGCGCGACGCACGAGCAGGTGCACGTGCGCGGCGCCGGCTTCGAGCGCGGTCGCGGCGCTGTCCATCGCCGATGCGCCGGCGCCGACGATGCCGACGCGCAGCCCGGCGAACGCCGCGTAGTCGTTGTCGTCGGACGAGTGCGCCCAGCGCGTGCGCGGCAACGCCTCGGCGAGCGCGGGCACCGCCGGGCCGCCGAGGCCGGCGCGGCCGGTGGCGACGACGACGCGGCGCGCCCACGCACGCATCGTGCGGCCCTCGGCCTCGAGGCTCAGCTCGACGAGGCCGTCGCCGCGCGGCAGCACGTCGGTGACGCGATGGCCGTTTTTCACCGGCAGTGCCAGCACCTCGCGGTACCAGCGCAGGTAGTCCATCCACTGCAGGCGCGGGATCTTGTCGAGCGCATTCCATGCGTCGCGGCCGAGCTGCGCCTCGAACCAGGCGCGAAAGGTCAGCGACGGAATGCCGAGCGCCGGCCCGGCGAGCTGCTTGGGGCTGCGCAAGGTCTCCATGCGCGCCGTCGTCGCCCACGGGCCCTCCAGGCCAGCCGCGGCTTCGTCGTAGGCGACGACCGAAACCCCGCGCTGCACCAGCGCCGCCGCTACCGCGAGCCCCGTCATGCCGGCGCCGACGATCGCGACGTCGGCGACGGGCTCGCCGTCGTGCGCGAGCGCCGGCGTCCAGCGCGGCGCCGGCAGCTGCAGAAAGGCCAGCTCGTCGGCGAGGCGCGCCTCGAGCGCCGCGAGGCCGGTGGTCACGGCGAGCCGCGCCGACGCTGCGCCGGCGCCGCCCTCATTGCGCGGCGATGTGCGCCTCGCGCACCACGCGCCCCCACTTCTCGGTCTCGGCCGCGAGGTGATCGGCGAGCTGCTGCGGCGTGCCGCCGAGCGTGCCGGCGCCCATCTCGGCGAGTCGCTTCTTCACCGCGGGGTCGGCGAGGATCTCGTTCGCGACCGTGTTCATGCGCGCGATGACCGCGGGTGGCGTGCCCTTCGGCGCGAGCAGCGCGAACCAGGTCGACGAGAGCAGGCGCGGCTGGCCGAGCTCGGCCGTCGTCGGCACGTCGGGCAACGCCGGCGAGCGCTGCGGCGCCATCACCGCGAGCGCGCGCACCTTGCTGCCCTTCACCTGCCCGGCGATGCCGGGGATGAGCTGGAACATGAGCTGGATCTCGCCGGCGATGAGGTTGGTGGTGGCGGTGCCCGGCGCGTTGTAGGGCACGTGGGTCATCTGCGCGCCGGTCTCGCGCATGAAGAGCTCGCCGGCCAGGTGCATCGAGCTGCCGATGCCGGTCGAGCCGAAGTTGAGCTTGCCGGGGTTGGCTTTGGCGTAGCGCTCGAACTCGGCGAGGTCCTTCGCCGGGATGTCGTTGTTGACCACGAGGATGTTGGGCACGTCGGCAACGAGCAGGATCGGCACGAAGTCGCGCTGCGCGTCGAACGAGAGGTTCTTGTAGAGCGCCTTGTTCACCGCCAGCGTGCCGGCCCAGCTGAAGAGGAAGTGGTAGCCGTCGCCCGGCGTCGCTGCGGCCGCGGTGGCGCCGATGTTGCCGTTGGCGCCGGCCTTGTTGTCGACGACGAAGGTCGTCTTCAGGCGCGACTGCAGCTCCTCGGCGACGACGCGGGCGATCGTGTCGCCGGTGCCGCTGCCGCCGGGGGCGGGGACGATAAGCTGGATCGTCCGCCCCGCCTGAGGCCACTCCTGGGCCGAGGTCGGGCCGGCGCCCAGGCCGGTCAGCAGCGCGAGCGCGGCTGCGAAGGAAGAGCGTCGGAACATCGGTGCGCCTGGGTGAATGGGTCGAACGCGATGTTGGCACGAAGCTTCCCGCGCCGGCGTCGGCGGGAAAAGCAGCGCCCGCCTAGACTGCGTCATGCACTACATCAAGCTCGGCCGCACCGGCCTCGACGTCTCGCGCCTCTGCCTCGGTTGCATGAGCTACGGCGAGCCTGACCGCGGCTCGCACGCCTGGACCCTCGGCGAGGCGGCGACCCGGCCGTTCCTCAAGAAGGCGCTCGACCTCGGCATCAACTTCTTCGACACCGCCGACGTCTATTCCGCCGGCTCGAGCGAGGAGATCGTCGGCCGCGCGCTGCTCGAGTACGCGCGGCGCGGCGAGGTCGTGATCGCGACCAAGGTCAACGGCCGGATGCACAAGGGACCGAACGGCGCGGGCCTGTCGCGGAAGGCGATCTTCGCGGCGATCGACGCCAGCCTGAAACGCCTCGGCACCGACTTCGTCGACCTGTACCAGATCCATCGCTGGGATCCGGCCGTGCCGATCGAGGAGACGCTCGAGGCGCTGAACGACGTCGTCCGCGCCGGCAAGGCCCTGCACATCGGCGCATCGTCGATGTTCGCGTGGCAGTTCGCGAAGGCGCTGCACGTGTCGGACACGAAGGGCTGGGCGCGCTTCGCGACGATGCAGAACTACGTCAACCTGCTCTACCGCGAGGAAGAGCGCGAGATGCTGCCGCTCTGCAAGGCCGAGGGCATCGGCGTGATTCCATGGAGCCCGCTCGCGCGCGGCCGGCTCACGCGCGACTGGGACGCGAAGAGTGCGCGCTCCGAGACCGATGCGTTCGGCCGCACGCTCTACGCGCAGACGGCCGACGCCGATCGCAAGGTGGCCGAAGCCCTCGCCGCGGTCGCGACGCGGCTCGGACGGCCGCGGGCGGAGGTCGCGCTTGCCTGGGTGCTCGCGAAGAGCGAAGTCGCGGCGCCGATCGTCGGCGCGACGCGGCTCGAGCAGCTCGACGATGCCGTCGCCGCGCTCACGCTCGCGCTCACGCCTGAAGACATCGCCGAGCTCGAGGCTCCGTATGTTCCGCATCCGGTCATCGGCCACGAATAGGCACAGGGGCCCGGCAGGGCAGGCACATGCTTTGCCCGCTAATACACCGCTCCGCAACGGCGGACGTGTTCCTCTGCGGAGATATCGCGACTTGAACAGGCGGCTCATGAACCGCTCCGCGCTGGCGCCGGGTACCCGGCTCGGCGAGCTTGAAATCTTGCGTGTCCTCGCGATCGGCGGGTTCGGCATCGTCTACCTGGCCCGGGATCACACGCTCGATCGCGAGGTCGCGCTCAAGGAATTCCTGCCCTGGCGGCTGGCGAGCCGAGCCTCGGGCAAGCGGGTGACGGTCCGCTCTAGCGCCGACGCCGAGACCTTCGCGCTCGGCCTGAAGTCCTTCGTCAACGAAGCGAGACTGCTGGCGCGGTTCTCGCATCCGGCGATGGTCAAGGTCTACCGCTTCTGGGAGGCCAACGGCACGGCCTACATGGTCATGCCGTATTTGCGCGGCCCGACGTTGAAGGCCGTGCGGAGCTCCATGTCCGAGGCGCCGACGGAAGCCTGGCTGCGCTCGGTCGTCGAGCCGCTGCTCGACGCCCTGGCGATGCTCCATGCCGAAGGCATCTACCACCGCGACATCGCCCCCGACAACGTCGTTCTGACCGGTGCCGGCCTGCCCGTGCTGCTCGACTTCGGCGCCGCCCGTCATCTGATCGGCGATCGGACCCAGTCGCTCACGGCGGTGTTGAAGCCGAACTTCGCGCCGATCGAGCAATACGCGGAAAGCAAGCAGCTGCGTCAGGGGCCGTGGACCGATCTCTACGCGCTCGGCGCCCTGGTCGCCTACCTGCTCGACGGGGTGCCTCCGCCGGCTTCGACCGCACGCGCGATCCACGACGAGATGGAAGCGCTCGGCGAGCGCCGCATCGCCGACGTGTCGCCCGCCTTCCTGTCGGCCTTCGACTGGGCACTCGCCGTCCGGCCGCAGGACCGCCCGCAAAGCGTCGCCGAGCTGCGCAGCGCCCTGAGCGGTCGCATGGTGGAGAAGACGATCCAGATGGCGCGGCCCGCGACGCCGGCCAGGCCGGTCGGCTTTCGTCCCCGGATCGCCGCTGCCGCTTCGCTGGGTCTGGTCACGCTCGCGGTCGCTCTGGCGGCCTGGTGGTCTGCGCCCGGCAAGGTGGCGCCAGCGGCCTCGGCCTCGACGTCTGCGTCGGCTGCCTTCGAACCGGCTGCGCACGTCGCCGCTGCCCCGCTGCCATCGGCCGAGACGGTCAGCTTCCCGACCCCGCCGGTGCCGGTGGCCCTGTCGTCTTCTGCGTTGCCGGCCGATGGGGCGGAGGCGGCTCCGGCGCCAGGTCCGAAGCTCCGATCCCGCCCGGAAAGCATCGCCAGGGTGCGCGAATCCGGCATGAAGACGCGAGCGCCGGTGCCGGCGAAGAGCAGCCACGAACGCAAGGTCCGACGGATTCAGGTCGCGTCGAAGGGGCCGATGGAGCTGTGCGCCGCGCACAACTTCTTCATGCGCGCGTTCTGCGTTCGCCGTCGCTGCGACGAGCCTCGCTTCAAGACCCATCCGCAATGCGTCCAGACCCGGCAGGCGGAAGCTCGCCGGCACGACTGAGCGTTGGCGCGCGCTGCCTGCCGGAAGAGCCGAGGCTCAGGTCGTCGCCTCGAACCAGAACTCGACCTCGGACGTCGGCACCTCGAACTCCGCGGCGTGAGCGACGTTGGCCGCCACGTGGTACCAGCTGCCGACGCCGAACCGCTGCTTCATTCCGTCGATCGTCAGGATGAGCTCGCCCTGGGTGATGACGCCGACGTTGTCGGTCTGGTGCGAATGGGCCGGAATGCTCGTGCCGGCGGGGTAGGACGCGAACAGGACGTCGCAGCCTTGTGCGCTGAGCTTGTGGGCATCGAAGGGCCCGTCGAACTTCGGCAGGTCGCGCAGCTGGCTTGGGAAGTGAGGCATCGGTTTTCCTTTGGCATCGACGGACCGTGACAAGGCCCGAGGTTCGAGAACACGTTCGCTAGCGCGCGAAATCGATTTTCAACCGCCGTTCCAGCCACTGGCTGTAGCGCGACATCGCGAAGCTGGCGCCGAAGTAGATCGAGGCGATGAACAGGTAGCCCTCGATGAAGAAGTCGCGCCAGCGCGGGTCGCCGAGCGCGAGGCGCAGCGACCCGGTCAGGTCGTACATCGAGACCACCGTCACCAGCGAGGTGTCCATGAACGTCGACAGCAGGTTGTTGACGAAGACGGGGATCACGGCGACGAGCGCCTGCGGCATCACCACCGCGCGCTGCAGCTGCCAGTAGCGCAGTCCCAGCGAGGTGCCGGCGTCGAGCTGGCCGCGCGGCAGCGTCTGCAGGCCACCGCGAACCGTCTCGGCCATGTAGGCGGCCTGGAACAGCACGAGGCCGATCGCGACGCGCCAGAACGGATCGATGCGCCAGCCGGGCGGCAGCACCAGCGGCAAGACGAAGGTCGCGACGAACAGCACCGTGAGCAGCGGCACGCCGCGCACCAGCTCGATGTAGGCGGTGGCGAGCGAGCGCAGCAAGGGCAGCTGCGAGCGCCGCGCCAGCGCGAGCAGCACGCCGATCGGCGCCGACGCGCCGATGCCGATCAGCGTCAGAATGACGGTCAGCGGCAGGCCGCCCCAGCGCTCGGTGCCGACGACGCCGAGGCCGAGCGCACCGCCGAACATGAGGAAGAAGAAGATCGCGAGCGCCGCGATCCAGCCCGCGGCGAGCCCTCTTGCACCGCGCTTTGTCCAGAGCGCCGGCAGCGCCGAAGCGACCAGCATCGCGACGACCGTTGCAGTCGCGAGCGCGGGCCGCCACTGTTCTTCGTAGGGGTAGCGTCCGAAGACGATCAGGCGCCACTTCTCTGCGACGAAGCCCCAGCAGGCGCCGCGGCCCGGCAGCTTGCACGCCGCGTAGTCGGGCTGCGTGACGGCGCGGAGCACGGCCCAGTCGAGCGCCAGCCAGCCGAGCCACGCGAGCAGTGCCGCGACAGCGATCGTGACGATGCTGGCGCCGGGGCCGTAGAAGAAGCGCCGCCGCGCGACGTCCACGAGGCTTCGGCCCGGCACTGCGAGCGCGCTCGTGCCGTCGCTCATCGCGGCGCCCGCGTCACGCGCGCGTTGACCGCGCCCATCGCCACCGCGACCACCAGGTTGAGCGACAGGTAGACCGCCATGATGATGACGATCACCTCGAGCGCCTGGCCGTTCTGGTTGATCGACGTGTTGCCGATCGAGACCAGGTCCGGATAGCCGATCACCACCGCCAGCGACGAGTTCTTGATCAGGTTCATGTACTGGCTCGCGAGCGGCGGGATCGCCAGGCGCAGCGCCTGCGGAAAGATCACGCCGGCGATCGCCTTTCTTCGCGTCAGCCCGAGCGCGAGCGCGGCGTTCCATTGACCGATCGGAACGGCGAGCGCGCCGGCGCGCATCAGCTCCGCGATCGATGCCGACGTGAACAGCGAGAGGCCGAGCCAGAGGGCGAGGAACTCCGGCGTCAGCGACGCGCCGCCGCTGATCAGGAAGCCGTCGACCTCGGGGCGCGACCAGCCGCCGATCGCACCGTAGGCGAGCCAGGCGAGCAGCGCTGCCGTCAGGCCGGTGCCCCAGCCGATCGGCCCGGCACCGACGATCAGCCAGCGTCTGGCGGCGACGAATGCGGCGGCGCCGGCCAGCGGGCCGGCGACGATCGCGGCGAGCAGCGCGAGCGTCCCCGACGCCGGCACCGCGATCTGCAGCCCTTGCTTCGACAGCAGCGCGACGCCGTCGATCGAGATCGCCGCCGACGAATCGGGCAGCAGCTCGGTCGCGAGCAGATAGATCGTGAGCAGCTGGATCAGGAGCGGCGTGTTGCGGAACACCTCGACGTAGGCGCTGCCCAGCCAGGCGACGAGGCCGTGGTGCGAGAGCCGCATCAGGCCGACGATCACGCCGAGCACGCTCGCGAGGACGATTCCCGCGAGCGAGACGCGCAGCGTGTTCGCCATGCCGACGGCGAAGGCGCGCAGGTAGCTGTCCTGAGCGCTGTAGTCGAACAGCAGCTCGCCGATGTTGAAGCCGGCCGGATCGCGCAGGAAGCCGAAGCCCGACTTGATCTGGCGCGCCTCGAGGTTGGCGCCGACGTTCTGCGCCAGGCCGGCGAGCAGGGCGAGGACGACGAGCGCGAGCGCGCCTTGCAGCAGCCACTCGCGCCGCAGGCGTGCGCGCTGGCGGGCCCGCCAGGCCGCGTCACCGATGGCGGTGGCCGGCACCGGATCGCCTGGTTGCGATGCGGCGCCCGGCGTCAGCGAATCGGCGGCGCGTACATCAGGCCGCCCTTGGTCCACAGGTTGTTGGCGCCGCGCGGCAGGCCGAGGGGCGACTTGGTGCCGAGGTTGCGCTCGAAGCTCTCGCCGTAGTTGCCGACCTGCTTGACGATGCGATAGGCCCACTCCGCATCGAGGCCGAGCAGCTTGCCCGTGTCTTCGGAGACGCCGAGGAGGCGCTGCACGCCGGGGTCCTTGTTGGTCGACTTCTGCTGGTCGACGTTGGCCTGCGTCAGGCCGTTCTCCTCGGCCTCGAGCATCGCGAACTGGGTCCAGCGGACGATCTCGAACCACTCGTCGTCGCCGCGGCGAACCGATGCGCCGAGCGGCTCCTTCGAGATCACCTGCGGCAGGACGACGTAGTCGTCGGGCTTCGGCGCCTTCGTGCGCGCGCCGGCGAGATCGCTCATGTCGGTGGTGTAGACCTGGCAGCGGCCGGCGAAGAACGCGCTCGTGATCGCCTCGGCGGTGTCGAACACGACCGACTTGTACTTCATGCCGTGCGCGCCGAAGTAGTCGGCGACGTTCTTCTCGCTCGTGGTGCCGGCCTGCACGCACAGGGTCGCGCCGTTGAGCTTGGCGACGTTGTCGATCTTCAGCTTCTTCGGCACCATGAAGCCCTGGCCGTCGTAGTAGTTGATGCCGGTGAAGACGACGCCGAGCGAGGCATCGCGGGTGAGCGTCCACGTGCTGTTGCGCGACAGCACGTCGATCTCGCCGGCCTGGAGCGAAGCGAAGCGCTGCTGCGAATTGAGCGGCACGTACTTGACCTTGTCGGCGTCCTTGAGCACGGCCGCGGCAACGGCACGGCAGAAGTCGACGTCGAGGCCGGACCACTTGCCCTGGCTGTCGGCCGCCGAGAAACCCGGGCCCGAGGTGTTGACGCCGCAGACGACCTGGCCGCGTGCCTTCACCGCGTCGAGCGTCTTGCCTGCGTGAGCGTTCGTCGCCAGCCCGACGCTCGCGATCGCGAGCGCCGCCGTCGTCAAGTGCTTGAGTGACATCGATGTCTCCGCGTCTGTTTATGAGGCCGCCAGTTTAGCGATCTCGATCGTGCGACCCGAGCGCGACTCTCGCCGGCTGCGGTGGTCGACGCGGCGCTCCGCTCGACGCCCGGAACGAACTCTCTTAGCGTCTCGCCACGTGGCGCGTGATCACCGGCGGCTCGTCGCCCTGATGAAACGCCAGCCGCCGCTCGCGCAGCGCGATGTCGGCGGCCGTGGCGCGATCAAAGCGGCGCAGGTGCTCGGTCCACGACTCGTCGACGATCTCCTCGACGAAGCGCGCCGGCGCGGCGATGTCGCGCAGCAGCTCCCAGCCGATCGCGCCTTCGCTCAGGCGCACGCGCCGGGTTTGCTGCATGACCTCGATGAACGCGTCGGCGCGTTCGGGGTCGACGAAGTACTCGATGAGGGTCACGACGCGGCCGCTTTCGGACGGCGTTCCTGAGGGCTGCGCCGCCCAGCCGGCGTGGGCGGGACTCATGTCCGCCTCCTCCTCGGCGCTGTCGCTGACGAAGCGGACGGCGAGGAGCATCAGCAGGACCCCGCTCGCCGCGGCCGAGAACAACGCGGTCTGCATCGAGCCGATCGTCGCCACCTGTCCCCAGAGCGCGGCGCCGAGCGCGCTCGAGCCCATGATCGCCATCTGGTAGCTCGCCATGCCGCGCGCGCGCACCCAGTTGGGCAGCGACATCTGCGCCGACACCGCGAGCGAGTTCGCGACGGTGATCCAGGCCATGCCGGCGAAGAGCATCGCCGGCACCGCGACCCAGGTGCTCGGCGCGACGGCCATGATCGCGGTCGCTGCCGACTGCACCGCCGTGCCGCCGACGACGAGGCCGTCGCGGCCGAACGCCTGGCGCAGGCGCGGCAGGGCGAGCACCGAGATGATCGCGCCGGCGCCCATGCACGCGAGCAGCAGCGTGAAGGTGCCGGCGTCGCCGCCGGCGAGCCCGCGCGCGAGGAGCGGCAGCAGCGCCAGCAGCGCCGTCGAGTGCAGGAAGAAGATCGAGACGCGCAGCAGCACGGCGCGCAGGCGCGGCGACTGGCGAACGAACTGCACGCCGACGCGCATGGCGCTGAGGAGCCGCTCCTGGCCGAGCGGGCTCGGTCGATGCTCGTGGCGCCAGCGCAGGATGAGCAGGCCCGACAGGATCGAGAGGACGGCATTGAGCGCGAACACCCAGACGCTGCCCGCGCTGGCGATGAGCGCGCCCGCGACGAGCGGGCCGACGATGCGCGACAGGTTCATCGCCACGCCGTTGAGGGCGAGCGCCGAGGCGAGCTGCGCTCTCGGCACGAGCTCGGGAACGATCGCCGAGAACACCGGCCAGCGCAGCGCCAGGCCGATGCCGTTGGCGAAGACCAGCACCAGCAGCAGCGGCGAGGTCATGAGCCCGAGCGCCGTCACCGCGCAGAGCGCGACCGCGGTCGCCGCGAGCCAGAACTGCGTCGCCATCAGCCAGCGGCGCCGATCGAGGATGTCGGCGAGCGCACCGCTCGGCAAGCCGAGCAGGAAGACCGGCAGCGTCGACGCCGACTGGACCAGCGCGACCCAGATCGGCGTGGTCGTCAGCGTCGTCATCGTCCACGCCGCCGCGACGTCGGTCATCCACATGCAGAGGTTGGCGGTGAGCCAGGTGCTCCAAAGCAGGCGGAAGACCGGGACGCTCAGCGGCGCGAGCGCGGTCACCGAGCGAAGCGACGCGGCTCGCCTGGCGAGGAGCGGCGGGGTATCGGGCGGCGGCGTCGACATGGGAGCGGAGAACCGGATTGAACACCAACGGGCGCGGCTCGACGCAGAAGACGCATCCGGCACACTTCGCGCCGGCGACATCGCCCATCTCGCAAGGAGGTTTCGTCCTGGAACGGTCAAGCACGAACGATTCGGAGAGCGGCGGCAGGGCCGCGCCGGCCCGGCGCACGCGCGACCGCGGCGCCGAACGCATCCTCGCCGGCATCGGCCTCGTCGTCATCGCGGTCGCCTGCTTCGCGACGCTGGATACCGCCACGAAGGTCTCGGTGGCGGGCGTGCCGATCCTGATGGGCGTCTGGTTCCGCTACGCCTTCCAGGCGCTGGCGACGACGATGGTGCTGCTGCCGCGCTACGGCACCGCGCTGCTGCGAACCGAGCATCCGCGCTATCAGCTGCTGCGCGGCAGCCTGCTGCTGGCGTCGAGCGTGCTCGCTTTCCTGAGCCTGCGCTACATGCCGCTCGCTGAGTTCACGTCGGTGGTGCTGATCGCGCCGCTCGTCGTCACGCTGCTCGCCGCCAGCGTGCTGAAGGAAGAGGTCTCGCCCCTGCGTTGGGCCCTGGTCGCGGGCGGCTTCGTCGGCACGCTCGTCATCCTGCGGCCGGGCGGCACCGTCTTCCACTGGGCGATCCTGCTGCCGCTCGGGCTCGTCGTCACCAACGCGTGGTTCCAGGTGCTCACGAGCCGGCTGGCGCGGACCGAGAAGCCGCTGACGATGCACTTCTACACCGGCTGGGTCGGCACGCTGATCGCCTCGATCGCGCTGCCCTTCGTCTGGACTGCCCTGTCGGGGCAGGCGTGGGCGCTGCTGTGCCTGATGGGCTTCATGGGAACGGTCGGGCACTTCTTCCTGATCCTCGCCTACCAGCGCGCGCCGGCGTCGACGCTCACGCCCTATCTCTACGCGCAGATCGCGTTTGCCATGCTCGGCGGCTGGCTCGTGTTCGCGCAGCTGCCCGACGCGGCCTCCCTGGCCGGCATGGCGCTGATCGCGGTCTGCGGTGCCGCCGGCGCCTGGCTCAC
>DASYKC010000179.1:0-5295 GCA_035995885.1 Caldimonas sp.
TCCGGCGTCTACGGCATGAAGCCGACGCACGGCCTCGTTCCCTACACCGGCGCGATGCCGATCGAGGCGACGATCGACCACCTCGGGCCGATGACCGGCACCGTCGCCGACAACGCGCTCCTGCTCGAGGTGATCGCCGGCGCCGACGGGCTCGACCCGCGCCAGTACAACGTCCGCGTCGACAAGTACACGGCGGCGCTCGGCCGCGGCGTCGCCGGCTTGCGCATCGGCGTTCTCACCGAGGGCTTCGAGTTCGACGCCTGCGAGCCCGACGTCGTCCAGAAGGTGCGCCAGGCGGCCGATCGACTGAGGAGCCTCGGCGCGATCGTCGAGGAGGTCTCGATCCCGATGCACGTCGACGGCCTGCCGATCTGGACGCCGATCGCGCTCGAGGGCCTGGTCGCGCAGATGATGCACGGCAACGGCATGGGCTTCAACTGGGAAGGCCTCTACACGACGAGCCTGCTCGACGCCCACGCCAACTGGCGCGCGCGCGCGAACCAGCTCTCGCGCACGCTCAAGGTCTCGATGATGGCCGGCGAGTACTTCATCCGCCAGTACCGCGGCCACTACTACGCCAAGGCGCAGAACCTGTCGCGCCTGCTCAAGAAGACCTACGACCAGGCGCTGACGCGCCACGACCTGCTGCTGATGCCGACGACGCCGATGAAGGCGACGCCGATCCCGCCGCAGGACGCGCCGCTCGCGCTCTACTGCCAGCGCGCCTTCGAGATGCTGCCCAACACGGCGCCGTTCGACGTCAGCGGCCACCCGGCGATGAACGTGCCGTGCGGCATGTCGGCGGGGCTGCCGGTCGGCATGCAGCTGGTCGGCGCGCACTACGCCGAGTCGACGATCTACCGCGCCGCGCACGCCTTCGAGCAGCTCGGCGACTGGCGCAACTTCTAGTCCGACGGCGCGTTCGCGAGGAAACGGCGTGTCGGCAAACCCCTTCCGCTCCGACTGGCTCGCCGGCGGCCGCGACGAGCGGCTGCGGCCGCAGGGAACGCTCTCGTACGTCGCCGGCTCGACCGACGAGCCGCTCCGCTTCATCACCCTGTCGCAGCAGCTCGACAAGACGGTCGCGCGCCACGGCCCGCGCGACGCGGCGATCTTCGACGCCGAGCGCCTGCGCCTGTCGTGGTACGACCTGAAGCGGCGCGCCGACGAGATGGCCGCGGGCCTGCTCGCCCTCGGCTTGCGCCGCGGCAACCGCGTCGGCATCTGGGCGCCGAACCGGCACGAGTGGATCGTCACCCAGTTCGCGACGGCGCGGATCGGCCTCGTCCTCGTCAACATCAACCCGGCGTACCGCCGGACCGAGCTCGAATACGCGCTCGCCAAGGTCGGCTGCCGCGCGCTCGTCATGGCGCGCGGCTTCAAGGGCAGCGACTGGCTCGGCATGCTCGGCGACATCGCGCCCGAGATCCATCTCAAGGGCGCGAGCGAGGTGCTCGACAGCGTGCGCCTGCCGGAGCTGAAGCACGTCGTCCTGCTCGGCGACGAGCCGGTGCCGCCGCGTTGTCTCTCGTACCGGCAGCTGCTCGCGCTCGCCGGCCCGGCGCAGCGCGCCCGGCTCGACGCCCTGAGCGCGGCGCTCGATCCCGACGATGCGATCAACATCCAGTTCACGAGCGGAACGACCGGATCGCCGAAGGGGGCGACGCTGTCGCACTTCAACATCGTCAACAACGCGCGTTACTGCGCCAAGGCGATGGCGCTCGGCCCGGACGACAAGCTCTGCATCCCCGTGCCGCTCTACCACTGCTTCGGCATGGTCCTCGGCGTGCTGTGCGCGACGACCTCGGGCGCGACGATGGTGTTTCCCGGCGAGAGCTTCGACGCCGGCGAGACCCTGCGCTCGATCGCGAAGAACCGCTGCACGGCGCTGCACGGCGTGCCGACGATGTTCGGCGCGATGCTCGAGCACGCCGAGCTCGACCGCCTCGATCTGTCGTCGCTGCGCACCGGGATCATGGCCGGCGCGCCGTGCCCGGTCGAGACGATGCGGAAGGTGATCGCGCGGATGCACATGAGCCAGGTGACGATCGGCTACGGCATGACCGAGACGTCGCCGATCTCGTTCCAGTCGAGCCTCGACGATCCGCTCGAGCGGCGCGTCTCGACCGTCGGCCGGATCCAGCCGCACCTCGAGGTCAAGGTCGTCGATGGTGTCGGCCGGATCGTTCCGGTCGGCACGGCCGGCGAGCTGTGCACGCGCGGCTACGCGGTCATGCGCGGCTACTGGAAGGACGATGCGCGCACGTCGGAATCGATCGACGCCGCCGGCTGGATGCACAGCGGCGACCTGGCGACGATCGACGCCGAGGGCTACGCCAACATCGTCGGCCGGGTCAAGGACATGCTGATCCGCGGCGGCGAGAACGTCTACCCGCGCGAGGTCGAGGAGTACCTGCTGCGCCATCCCGCGATCCAGGACGCGCAGGTGTTCGGCGTTGCCGACACGAAGTACGGCGAGGAGGTCTGTGCCTGGGTGATCGCGCGCCGCGGCCACGCGCTCGACGAGGACGCGGTGCGCGACTTCTGCCGCGGCCAGATCGCCCACTACAAGGTGCCGCGCTACGTGCGCGTCGTCGAGGCGTTCCCGCTGACGGCGACGGGCAAGGCACAGAAATTCGAGATGAGGAAGGCGATGATGGCGGAGCTCGGGGCGAGGGACGAGCGAACGGCTTGACACCCGCTTCCGCCGGGCCGCGACCGGCCACCCCGGCACCTGGACCCCGCACCGTCGGAGCCTCCGCTGGCGCGCCATGGCGCTTGCCCACGCAAGGCCTGCGATTTGCTGCAGGCGAACCATGCCCGCCCCCTCCGTCAAGCTCCACGTCGGCTGCGACATCGTCGTGCGCGCCGGCGCCGCCTGCCCCATCGTCGCCATGCTGCGGCCGGCGAGCGGCCTGGCCCAGTGGCTGTCGAGCGAGACCTACGCCTTCGATCCGTGGGTGCCGACGACCGAGTACGTCGACGCCTTCGGCAACCTGTGCCAGCGCCTGGTCGTGCCGCAAGGCGAGATGCGACTGCGCGTCGAGGCCACGGTCGAGACCGAGCCGGTGCTGGCGGTCGCGCCCGACGCGGCCTTCATCCTGATCCAGGACCTGCCCGACAGCGCCTTGCAGTACCTGCTGCCGAGCCGCTACTGCCCCTCCGACACGCTCGCGGCGCGCGCCAGCGAGATCGCCGGCGGCGCGTCGCCGGGCTACGGCCAGGTCGAGGCGATCCGCGCCTGGATCCACGACCGGATCGCCTACCGCTACGGCACGAGCGACGCGTCGACAGACGCCGCCGCGACGCTCGAGCGCGGCGCCGGCGTCTGCCGCGACTTCGCTCACGTCGCCCTGGCGCTGACGCGCGCGCTGCACATCCCGGCACGCATGGTCGTCGGCTACCTGCTCGACCTCGATCCCATGGACCTGCACGCCTGGATCGAGGCCTACGTCGGCGACCGCTGGTACACGTTCGACGCGACGCAGAGCGAGCCGCGCGGCGGCCGCGTCGTCGTCGCCTACGGACGCGACGCCGCCGACGTCGCCTTCATTTCGAACTACGGTCCGCTCGAGACGGTGGCGATGAAGGTCTGGGTCGAGCTCGCGCCACCGCCCGCGCCGCTGCCGCCGGCGCCGCCGCCGCTCGCGCCGCCGGCCTGATCCTCAGCCGAGGAGCCCGAGCAGCGCCGCACCCGCCGCGCCGACCTGCTCGCGCGAGACGTCGAGGTGCGTCACTGCGCGCACCGTCCGCGCGTCGAAGGCATTGACGAGGACGCCGCGCTCGCGCGCCCGCTGCACCAGCGTCGCCGCGTCGATCGCGCCGGCGCGCAGGCGAAAGACGACGATGTTCGTCTGCACGGTGGCGAGGTCGAGCTCGACCGCCGGATGGGCGGCGAGCGCCTCGGCGAAGCGGCGCGCGTTGGCGTGGTCGTCGGCGAGGCGAGCGCGGTGCTCGTCGATGCCGTGCAGGGCGGCGGCGGCGAAGAAGCCGGTCTGGCGCATCGCGCCGCCGAGCATGCGCCGCTGCCGCGTCGCCGCGGCGATGAGCTCGCGCGATCCGGCGAGCAGCGACCCGCCGGGCGCGCCCAGGCCTTTCGAGAACGACACCGCGACGAGGTCGAACGGCGCCGCCAGCACGGCCTCGTCGATGCCGCTCGCGACGCTCGCGTTCCAGAGGCGCGCGCCGTCGAGGAAGGTGGCGATGCCGCGCGAGCGCGCCAGCGCGCAGACGCGGACGACCTCGTCCTGCGCGAAGACGATGCCGCCGCTGCGGTTGTGCGTGTTCTCGATCTCGACCAGCGTCGTCGGCGGATAGACCGGCAGGCCGCGCGGCTTGATCGCGGCGTCGAGCGCGGCCGCGTCGAAGACGCCGCCCGCGCCGATCTCGACCAGTTGCACACCGGCGTTGGCGGCCGAGCCGCCGGTCTCGTGCCAGCCGGCATGCGCCTCGCGGCTGACGACGACCTCGTCGCCGGGCCGCGTCAGCACGCGCAGCGCGACCTGGTTGGCCATCGTCCCCGACGGCAGCCAGAGGCCGGCCGCCTTGCCGAGCAGCTCGGCGACGCGCGCCTGCAGCGTGTTGGTGAGCGGGTCCTCGCCGTACTGGTCGTCGCCGACCGGGGCGGCGGCCATCGCCGCGCGCATCGCCGGCGTCGGCCGGGTGACGGTGTCGGAGCGGAGGTCGATCGGCGCGGCGGCGTGGCTCATGGCGCGAATTGTCGACGCTCCGCGCCGAGCGCTCAGCGCGAGCGCCAGTAGCGCCGGTGCAGCGCCGCGATTGCCTCCTCGGCCGAGGCCACCGGGCCGATCACCCGGATGTCCTTCTGGCCGCGCGCGAAGACGTGGCGGCAGGGCAGGTCGAGCGTCGGGTTCTCGGCGTGATTGCCGGTGATCGCGAGCAGCGCCTTCTCCTCGATGCCGAACAGCGTGCGGCCGATGTTCGCCCAGTACTGCGTGCCCGCGCACATCGCGCATGGCTCGACCGTCGTGACCAGCGTGCACGGCCAGAGCTCGGTCGGCGAGAAGCGCCGCGCCGCCTCCCGCGCGAGCACGGCCTCGGCGTGGTTGACGCTGTCGACGTTGCCCTGCTCCATGAGCACGGTCGCGTGATCGGCGCCGACGAGGAGGGCGCCGAACGGATGGTGGCCGGCCTCCATCGCGCGGCGCGCGAGCGCCTGGGCGCGGTCGAGCATGGCGAGCACCTGGGCGGGCGTCGGCTCGCTGCGTTCGTGGGTCAAGTCGGGTTCTCCTCCTGCAGTCGTTCGCGCAGCGCGGTCTTCAGCACCTTGCCGTA